>JANMPI010000485.1:0-2125 GCA_031369785.1 Acidobacteriota bacterium | reverse complement strand
CACACCGGGACCGCCACCGAGGAGCGCTTCGCCCTCCGCGCGGTGGCCCGCGAAGGCGCGTGGCCGGGACCGCGGACCGGCCTCGTCGAGGACGAGCGGCTCGGCGTCTATCGCGTCGAAGTGCGCGAGGCCGTCTCCGGGGCGCTGGTGTTCGCGCAGGGCTTCGCGAGCATCTTCGGGGAATGGAAGACGACCGCGGAGGCGAAGACGACCGCGCGCGGCTTCGACGAGTCGGTGCGATTCCCCGAGCCGGCGGGACCGGTGGATGTCGCCATCGCGCGACGCGCGGACGATGGCCACTACGAGAAGCTGTGGACCGTGCGCGTCGATCCCCAGTCGCCCTGGATCGACCGCGCCCCCGCGCCGGCCGGGGTCAGCGTGTGGGCGGTACAGGAGAACGGCGCGCCGTCCGAGAAGGTCGACCTCCTGCTCCTCGGCGATGGCTATACCGCGGCCGAGCGGTCCAAGTGGCACGCCGACGCCCGCCGCCTGACCGAGGCGCTCTTCGCGGTGTCGCCGTTCCGCGAGCGGCGGTCGGACTTCAACGTGTGGGCGATCGACGTCTGGTCCGACGAGAGCGGCGTCTCGCGGCTCTCCGACAAGGTGCATCGCCGGAACGCGCTGCGCGCCACCTATGACGCCTTCGGCGCCGAGCGCTACGTGCTGACCTTCGACGACACCCGCCTGCGCGAGGTCGCGGCCGCGGCGCCCTACGACTTCATGGAGATCGTGGTCAACGACCGCAAGTACGGCGGAGGCGGCATCCACAACCTGTACGCGACGGTGGCGGCCGACAACGAGTTCACGCCGTACGTCTTCGTACACGAGTTCGGCCATCACTTCGCCGCCCTCGGCGACGAGTACTACACCTCGCCCGACGTGTACGAGTCCGCGGCGGGACGCCCGGAGCCGCCGGACCCGAACATCACCGCCGATCCCCGCGCGGCCAAATGGAAGGACCTCGTCGCCGACGGCACGCCGCTGCCGACACCGTGGCCGAAGAAGGAATTCGAGGAAGGGCAGAAGGCCTACCAGGAGCGGCGGAAGAAGATCCGCGCCGAGGGACGGCCGGAAGCCGAGATGGAGGCCTTGTTCCGCGAGGAGCGGACGCGCAGCACGGCGCTGCTCGGGCCCCGGAAGGGCAAGGTCGGCGCGTACGAGGGCGCCCTCTACGAATCGAGCGGCTACTACCGGCCGGAGGCCGACTGCATCATGTTCACCCGCGACGAGGTCGGCTTCTGTGCGGTGTGCCGGCGGGCGATCGAAGCGCGGATCGATCGCTACGCGCCGCACCCGGCGTCCTCGAGGTGAAACCTGCGCTCACGCTCGCGCTGTCGCTGATCGCCGCCTCGTCGTCGGCGGAGATCCCGCGCGCCGTCGTCGTCCTCGAGAGCCGATCCGCGGTGCGGCCCGGGCAGGTGCCGGAAGCGGCGCCGCCGCGCTTCGTCCTTCTCGAGGACGGACAGGTGTTCGTCGGCGGCACGCACGGCCTCGTCACCACACGGCTCACCGGGCGCGACCTCAAGGACCTCGACCGCCGGCTGTCCGAGGTCCGCAAGCTCCCCGCGCTCGCCGGGGTGATCACCGTCGGCCCCGGGACCGCCGTCCGCCGCCTCCTCCTCGCGAAGGGGAAGCCGCTCGACATGCGCATTGAAGGCGACCTCGCCGCGGCGACTCCGGCGCTCCGCCCGCTGGCCGATCTCGTCCGCGATCTCGAGGCCTACCATCACCCGGGGCTTCGCCCGTACGCGCCGGTGCAGCTCGCGCTCGTCGCTCGCGAGGAAACGCTCCCCGGCGGATGCCGCCCGTGGACGCGGCCGGAGTCGCTGGAGGGGAGCGTTTTCGCGCCGACGGCGGTGGCGGCGGCCGACTTCGCGTCCTGGCCCACGGGCGCCGCGGCGGCTTCGGTGTGCGCGGGAGACAAGAAGTACGTCGTGACCCTGCGTCCGCTGCTCCCCGGGGAGAAGCCTTGACGCGGCCCCCCCGCCGGTGGCGCCCGTGTTATAGTCCTTCCCGGAGGAGACGATGATCGTTCCGCGAAGAGCGGGCTGCCGATGAGGCACGGCCCGCGGCACTCGCGGCGCCATCGAAACCCCCGGCACGATCGGCCCAACGGATCCCCACA
>JANMPI010000483.1:0-1716 GCA_031369785.1 Acidobacteriota bacterium | reverse complement strand
GCGCATCCCAGAGGACGTACACGGCATTGGAGCCGCTGACCTGAACGGCTAGTCGCCGTTCGCTCAGCGTGAGGGTCCCGCGGGCAACGACATCCGCGGCCTTCGGAGTGAACCCGTTCCTTCGGATCACATCACGGATCTGGTCGAGGGTTGCTCGATTGCCGGGCGTCATCTTGAGGTCGGCGTGGCCCTCGTTGAGGCTGACCTTCACGTCTTCGACGCCCGCGATCTTCTTCAGTGCCACGCTCACGGCGTGGGCGCAGACGGCTCAATCCATGCCGAAGATCTCTTGCCTTACCTGCGTGATCTCACCGCGCGCCAAGGCAGGCGCGAGAACCATCACGGCGGCGAGGGTAAGCGTTCGACCAACCATCGGACCCTCCTAGAACCAGTAGGTGTAGTTGACGACGATACGGACGCGATCGCCCCTGACCGGGCCGTTGGGTCGGCCGCCGACGCGGAACAGCGGACCACCGGAGATTCCCCACGAGCCATACAGTCCGAGCAGCGTCGGACCGACGAAGAACTGTCGGCCCCCGGTGTTCGGCATCGGCATCCCCGCCAAGCGGTCCTTCCCGACGTGCTCGCCCAGGGCTTCGACGAAGACGCGCCAGTCGGCATGGGGAAGTTCCTTGCGGAAGGGCGTAGGCCTGTAACCCACCACCAAGCTGTAGAGGGCAACGTCGCCGGGCCTCTCGGCCGCGGCTCCGGGCGTCCCCATGTATCGACGGACGAAACCGCCTCCCCAGACGTAGAAAGAACGGGATGCGTAACCGGTCACCAATGACCCGGAGAGGCCTGGAGCCGTCCTGACCCCGGCGCGCACGAAGTCGGTCGGATACGCGAAACCCAGGTACGCAGTGCTCTCGAAGCGAGCGCCGACGGCCGACCCTCGACGATGAAACCGCCAGCCGAGCAGAAGTTCGATGTCCTTGCTCGAAGGCATCATGGCCATCGTGCGCGCCGCGGGGAGCCCCGCCGGCATGTAGAGGGGCATCGGAAGCGACACCGACGCTTGAAGGTCCTCCGTGATCCCGTAGCTGAGCAGCGGGCGCAGCATGGCGGAGGAAGTGCCACCGACCTCTCGGTCCATGAGGGACACGTCAATGCTCCACCCTCCGTCGCCGAGAGTTGGCGTTGCGAGTCCGTACACCGGTCCGTGGCCGGTCGCTTCTACGCGCGTCGAGGCCAGCGCCATCAGCAGGAGCGCGACGGCTGGAGTGCGAGTCATTGATCGAAGCTCCTCAGGATTGGCGCCAATCCATAAGCGACGAAGACGCTTGCAACGTATAGCGTCGTGGAAATGCAAAGGAGACGACCGCTCACTGAAGCCGTCCGTTCACATGCGGTCGCTGCGTCCGCTGCGCACGCCTCCGGTGTCGCGAGGCGAGGAGCGATGAAAGCGCGGTGAGCCCACGCCGCGGCAAGCAGGGCACCCGCGACGGCGAACGTCACCGCTTTGTGTCGCGAGAGAGTCACGAGCCACGGCATCGCAGCGAGCAAAGAAGCGACGCTCGTGCCGAGCCCGACGAGGACGAGGAGCGACGGAAGCGCGCAACAGACGAGCGTGCCGACGGACGCGAACAACGAGAAGAATGGCACGAGGCTGCGAGGGGCCGTCGTCGCGGGCGTCACCGGAGGACCGCGCCCGCGACCGTAGGCGACAGCCGGACCGCCCACAGGACGATCGCGGCGGTTGTGGTGACGATTGTGATG
>JANMPI010000467.1:0-19056 GCA_031369785.1 Acidobacteriota bacterium | reverse complement strand
CGTTCAACGTGAAGGGCGGACGGTGCGAGGCGTGTGAGGGGGATGGCCTCGTCAAGATAGAGATGCACTTCCTGCCCGACGTGTACGTGCCGTGCGACGTCTGCAAGGGAAAGCGCTACAACAGGGAAACTCTGGAAGTCCGCTTCCGGGGTCTCAGCATCGCCGACGTGCTCGAACAGACGGTGGAAGACGCGCTGGCATTCTTCGAGAATCAGCCTCGCGTCCGCCAGAAGCTGCAAACTCTGTTCGACGTCGGACTGGGCTACATCCATCTCGGACAATCGGCGACGACTGGCCGAGGGTGATGTAGCCGAGGCCGACGTCGGCCAGCGTCGACAGCGCCCGCGCGACCTGGGGATGGTTCTTGAACAGCGCCATCGCCTCGTCCACCGTGGTGTCGAGCACGTCGGCGATGGAGAGGCCGTTGTACTTCACCTGCAGGGTGGCGTCGTTGAAACGCTTGCCGTGGCAGACCTCGCACGGCACGTACACGTCGGGCAGGAAGTGCATCTCCACCCGCTTCACGCCGTCGCCCTCGCAGGCCTCGCAGCGGCCGCCCTTCACGTTGAACGAGAACCGCCCCGGGCCGTAGCCGTGCATGCGCGCCTCGGGGAGGAGCGCGAAGAAGTCGCGAATGACGTCGAACAGCTTGGTGTACGTGGCCGGGTTCGACCGCGGCGTGCGGCCGATGGGGCTCTGGTCGATGTCGATGACCTTGTCGATCTCGGAGAGGCCGGAGATCTTCTCGTGGGCGCCGACGTGCACGTCGCTGCCGTGCAGCGCGCGGGCCGCCGCGGGGTAGAGGATCTGGTTCACGAGCGTGCTCTTGCCTGCGCCGCTCACCCCCGTCACGCAGACGAACTGGCCGAGGGGGAAGTCGACGGTGATGTCCTTCAGGTTGTTCTCGCGCGCGCCGATGACGGTGATCTTGCGGCCGTCCCACTTCCGCCGCCGCTCGGGCACCGCGATCTCGAGCGCGCCGGAGAGATAGCGCCCGGTCAGGCTCTCCTTCGAGCGCATGACCTCGGCCGGCGTGCCCGCGGCCACGACGTGGCCGCCGTGCCGTCCCGCGCCCGGCCCGAAGTCGATGAGCCAGTCCGACTCCTCCATCGCCTCGCGATCGTGCTCGACCACGACCACCGTGTTCCCGATGTCCCGCAGGTGCTGCAGCGCGTTCAGCAGCTTCCGGTTGTCGCGCTGATGGAGGCCGATGGACGGCTCGTCGAGCACGTAGATGACGCCCGTGAGCTCGCTCCCGATCTGGCTGGCCAGGCGGATGCGCTGCCCTTCGCCGCCGGAGAGCGACGGCGCGGGGCGGTCGAGGGTCAGGTATCCGAGGCCCACGTCACGGAGGAACCGCAGGCGCGAGCGGATCTCCTTCAGGAGCTCGGTCGCGATCGTCGCCTCGTTGCCCGTGAGTGCGAGCTCGTCGAAGAACCGGTACGCGTTGTCGACGCTCAGGGCGGTGGCGTCGGCGATGGTCCGCTCGGCGATCCTCACCCCCAGCGCCTCGGGGCGGATGCGCTTGCCGTTGCAGGCCGAGCACGGACGGTCGGAGAGGAACTTCTGGTAGTACGTCCGCATGTCCTCGGACTGCGTCTCGCGCATGCGGCGCATCAACGAGTGGACCGCGCCTTCGTACTTCATGCGGAACGAACCCGCGCCCCACGAGCCGCGCATCGGCACCTTCACGCGGTCGCTGCCCGTCCCGTAGAGGATCACCTTGCGGTGCACGAGCGGCATCAGCTTCCACGGCTTGTTGAGGTCGATTCCGCGCTCGCGGGCGACGGCGCGAACGATGTCGGTGCCCCAGCTCGTCCCCTCGCCCACCGCGCCCAGCGGCTTCACCGCGCCCTCGTTCACGGACAAGTCGGGGTTCGGCACCACCAGGTCGGGGTCCATCTCCATGCGCGTGCCGAGGCCGGAGCACTCGGGGCACATCCCCTGCGGCGAGTTGAAGGAGAACAGCTGCGGCGTCGTCTCCGGGAACGAGATGCCGCAGTCGTGGCAGGCGCGGTGCTGCGACATCACCTTCTCGGGCTGGCCTTCCGGCGCCACCACGACGATGCCCGCGCCGTAGCGGAGCGCGGTCTCCACGGAGTCGTGCAGCCGCTGGTTGATCCCGTCCTTGGCGATCAGGCGATCGACTACGACCTCGATCGTGTGCTTCTTGTTCTTCTCCAGGCGGATCGGGTCCTCGAGCGCCACCACCACGCCGTCGACGCGGGCGCGGGTGAACCCGGCCTTGCGCGCCTGGTCCAGCACGTCGCGATGCTCGCCCTTGCGGTCGCGCATCAGCGGCGCGAGGAGGAGGAACTTCGTCCCTACCGCGAGGTCCATGATCTCGTGGACGATCTGCTGGCTGGATTGCTGCGAGACCTGACGGCCGCAGCTATGGCAGGTCAGCCGGCCGACCCGCGCCCACAGCACGCGCAGGTAGTCGTGGATCTCGGTGATGGTGCCGACGGTGGAGCGGGGGTTGCCGCTGGCCGCCTTCTGCTCGATGGAGATCGTGGGGGCGAGGCCGCGGATGGAGTCGTAGAGCGGCTTGTCCATCTGCCCGAGGAACTGGCGGGCGTAGGCGTTCAGGCTCTCGATGTACCTCCGCTGCCCTTCCGCGTAGAGGGTGTCGAAGGCGAGGCTCGACTTGCCCGACCCCGAGACGCCGGTCAGGACCACCAGCTTCTTCTTGGGGATCTCGACGGTGACGTTCTTCAGGTTGTGCTGGCGAGCGCCGTTGATGATGATGCGGTCGAGTTCCATCGAGAACCGCCAATTATAATCGAGGAATGCGATTCCTCCCAGGGGTGCGGATCGCCGACGAGGAGGTCGCCTGCTTCGCCAGTGACCGGGCACCGCTTCCTCAACCTCGATCCGGGTACTTGACCGGTCGGGACCGGTGCCGAACACTAGCGGGAATGCCCCCGCCCGATCCCATCCTCCCGCCGCCGCGCCGCCGCCGCCGCTGGGGCGCGCAGCGCAAGACGCGGGACCGGCTGGCCTTCGACATCATCGCGGGGGCGCTGGCCGCGGCTCTCATCTCCGTCTGGACGGCGTCGATCGTCGTCGCCTATCGCGATCGCGGCACGGCGGCGGGCACGCCGACCGTCCCCGCCGCGGTGTCGCGCACGGTGGGCGCGGCGCTGACCGACCCGCGCGCGAAGTCCACCGCCTACCTCGCGGACGCCGTCGGCGGGGGATACCTGAACCCGCTCCGGGGGCGTAGCGGCAAGTTGCAGGCCGTCTTCCGGACGCCGGGAGAGGACCTGGGCGCGGAGGAGGCAGACGCCCATTTCGCCGGCGTCGTCGACGGCGGCGGCGGACAGATCCTCGAGCAGGACACCGCTCCGGCGGCCCCCGGGGTCTACAAGCTCGCCATCGAGCTCGGCAAGGCGCGGCGGTCGGTCGCCGACCTGCAGCTCGTGACGCTCGTCCCGTTCGCGGAGAAGAAGGAAGCGAAGATCGGGCTGTACTATCTGGGCAACTGGCCCTACGAGGGCGGCGGCACCCCGCGGTCGAAGCAGTACGCCAATCCTTCCGGGTTCGTCGAGGTCACGCGCCAGAACAAGGACCTGCCGGTTTCCGAGCACTTCCAGATCGGCCAGTTCCTGACCAAGAACCAGTTCGACGTCTGGCCCAAGTACGTGATCGTCGACGAGAACCTGCTCGACAAGCTCGAGCTCACGGTCGCCGAGCTGCAAAAGGAAGGCGTTCGCGTCGAGCACGTCCACGTGATGAGCGGGTTCCGCACGCCCGGGTACAACAAGACCGGCGGAAATACCGGCGGCCGCGCGAACCTGAGCCGCCACATGTACGGCGACGCGGCCGACGTCTACGTCGACAACAACCGTGACGGCGCGCCCGACGACATCACCGGCGACGGCCGGGTCGATACCGCCGACGCCGAGCGATTCGCCAAGGCGGCGGAACGGGTCGAGGCGACGCAACCCGCCCTCGTGGGCGGGATCGGGATCTACAAGGCCTGCTGTGGCCACGGTCCATTCACCCATGTCGATACCCGCGGTTACCGCGCCCGATGGCGCGGGACCGGATCCGGGTAGACATCAAAGGAGGATCCGTGACGGAATCTTCGTGCCCTGATTGTGGGACCCCTCGGCCGGACTTCACGAAGGTGTGCCCCGCGTGCGGGGCGCCGCCCGAGACCGAGCATCGCGCGCCCTCCGAAGGTGCGGAAGGCGTGCGCGCGGCCGACCTCGAGCCCTACGTCACGCTGCGTTATATCGCGCGCCTCTTCAAGGTGCTGGCCGTGCTCATCCTCCTCATGCTGGTCGGGGAGATCGTGACCGGCCTGCTCGTCGACGGGAGCGCCGCTCTCCTGACCCTGATCGGCGAGGGCACGCGTCTGCTCGTGATGGCCGGCTTGCTGTGGGCGGGGGGCGACCTCGCGCTGCTCCTGATCGACGCCGGTCACGACGTCCGCGTCGCGCGGATTCTGCTCGGCCGCATCAACGCCCAACTGCACGCCGGCTCGACACCGATCGTTCCGGCCCCGCGCGTGGAGCGCGCTCCGCGTCCGTAGTCCTGCCCCGCAAGTCCTGCGTGACTCCGTGCTTCGCGCGCAGGACTTGCGGGTTCTTGCGCGCTGTTTCCCTGCCCAGTCCCCTAAGGTACTGAACCCCTTGACCTGACGCGACAACGGCGGGTGGCGCATGCTTTGCGTCATCGGGATACCATGGCCGTGGTGTCGAACGACGCAGATCGCGTGACGGCCGCTTACGAGGATCGCGTCCGCGCGCTGGAGACGGACGTGGCCGCGCGCCAGCGGGAGCTGAAGATCCTCTCCGAGGTGGCCTCCAAGGTCCACGCCGAGGACGAGGTCCAGGCCATCCTCGACATCGCGCTCGAGGAGATCCTCGGCCGCCTCGGCCTCGAGACCGCGTGGATCTTCGTGGGCGACGACGTCGACCGCAAGCTCACTCTCGCGGCGTCGAAGGGCGTCTCTCCCGTGTACCTCGACGAGATCGCCGTAAACGGGCTGGAGGACTGCCTGTGCCCGGAAGTCTTCTGGTCCGGCCACCGCATGCAGGCGCGCAACACCATCCAGTGCCCGCGCATGCCCACCATCCTTCCCGGTATCACCTCCGTGGCGCACGCGTGCATCCCCCTCCGCTTCGAGAAGGGCAGCCGCGGGGTCCTGAACGTCGCCAACCGCCCGGGGACGCTCTTCTCCGACCACGAGCTTCATTTCCTCGAGACGCTCGGCCACCAGATCGGGCTCGCCGTGGAGCGCGCCCGGCATCTGCACGCCGAGCGGGTGCGAAACCAGGAAGCGCGCGCGATGGCGGCCATCACCAAGGCCATCGGCGGCTCGCTGGACATCCCGAAGATCCTGCGCGCGGTGGTGAAGACAGCGCTCGAGCTCCTGGCCGCGGAGCGCGCCTACATCCTCCTCGGCTCGGACCCCCGCCAGGTCACGGTGGCCCAGCTCGGGGGTCCCACGCACCCGGAGCTGCGCGAGGGCCAGGTCCTGGACCTCGTGGCGCTGGGCGCGCGGATGCACCTCCGGTGCCTCGCCGAGCGCGCCACCGTGCGATTCAACGACCCCGCCGACGCGCGCGTCAACCATGTGCTGGCCGATCGCTGGCAGGCGCGGTCCGCGCTGCTCGTGCCCTTCGTGGCCCACGACGAGACCCTGGGGCTGCTCGCGGTGACGCGGACGGAGACGCGCGGTTGGTCGGAGGAGCAGGTCGACGTCGCCGAGGCGCTGGCCGCGCAGGCCGCGGTGGCGGTGGAGAATGCGCGCCTCTACGAGGAGGCGCGCGCCGCGCTCCACGAGCTGCGCACCGCACAGACGCGCATCATCCACAGCGAGAAGATGGCGGTGCTCGGCACCTTCGCCTCCGGCCTGGCGCACGAGGTCCGGAACCCGCTCAACTCCATCTCGCTGCAGCTCTCCGTGCTGGAGCGCCGCTTCCGCCGTCTCGAGGCCGGCCTGGCCGGAGAGATGGGCGACCTGGTGGACGTCATCCGCGAGGAGATCCGGCGGCTGGAGGTGCTGGTCGAGGACTTCCTCCTCTTCTCGCGCACGGATCGCATCCAGTACCGGCCGGCGCGGCTGGAGGACATCGTCGGCGAGGTGCTGAGCCTCATGGCCCTCGAGGCGCAGGCGTCGGGGGTGACCGTCCGGCACGTGGCCGATGGGCCGATGCCGCGGATGCGCATGGACGCCGAGAAGATGAAGCAGGTCGTGATCAACCTCGTGCGGAACGCGGTGGAGGCGATGCCCGCCGGCGGCGCCGTCGAGATCCGCACCGGGATGGGCGGGGGACGCGCGCAGCTCGTGGTCAGCGACACCGGGCCCGGTCTCCCCGACGACGTCGACGTCTTCCAGCTCTTCGTGACCACCAAGCCCAGGGGCACCGGCCTCGGCCTTTCCATCGTTCAGCAGATCGTCCTCCAGCACGGCGGCGAAATCTTCGCGGGCCGCGCCCCGGAAGGGGGAGCGCGATTCACGATCGCGCTCCCCGCGCTCCCGGCGGAGGACCCGACCGATTCGCAGGAGGCCGCGTCATGATCAAGGGCAAAGTCATCGTCATCGACGACGAGGTGAACGCGGCGGCGGCGCTGGAAACGCTCCTCCGCGAGGACGGATACGAGGTGTCGCGCGCCCATAACGCGAGCGACGGGCTCGCGCTCCTCGAGAAGACGGACGCGGACGTCGTCCTCACCGACCTGCGCATGCCGGGAATGGACGGGCTCGAGCTGCTGCAGCGGATCAAGACGATCCGCCCCGAGGTCATGGTGCTGCTCATGACCGCCTACGGCACGGTGAAGACGGCGGTGCGAGCGATGAAGCTGGGCGCCGAGGATTACCTGGGCAAGCCCATCGACGTCGAGGAGCTGGAGATCGTGTTGGAGCGTGCGCTGGAGAAGAAGCGCCTTCGCGAGGAGACGCAGGTGCTCCGGGAGCGGGTGGGAAAAAAGTACCGCTTCGACAACCTGGTCGGAGAGAGCCCGGAGATCCTGGGCGCGGTGAAGGCGGTGCAGCAGGTCGCGTCGTCGAGCGCGTCCGTGCTCCTCCTCGGCGAGAGCGGGACCGGGAAGGAGCTGTTCGCGCAGGCCATCCACCAGAACAGCCCGCGCAAGGCCAAGCCCTTCATCAAGGTCGCGTGCGCCTCGCTGCCCGAGACCCTGCTGGAGAGCGAGCTGTTCGGCCACGAGAAGGGGTCGTTCACCGGGGCCCTCTACACCCGCGCCGGCCGCTTCGAGGCCGCGGACGGGGGCACTCTCTTCCTCGACGAGATCGGCGACATCTCGCCCGTCGTCCAGGTGAAGCTATTGCGGTTTCTCGAGGAGCGGGAGTTCGAGCGCGTCGGCGGGAACCGCACGTTCAAGGTCGATGTCCGCATCGTGGTCGCCACGCACCGCGATCTCGAGAAGAAGGTGCAGGAGGGAACCTTCCGCGAGGACCTCTACTACCGCCTGAACGTGGTGGAGATCCACATCCCCGCGCTGCGCGAACGCGCGGGCGACATCCCGCTGCTCGCCCAGCACTTCCTGCAGAAGTTCGCCGCCGCCAACGGCAAGGACATCCGCGCCTTCGACGACGACGTGCTCACCATGTTCCTCCGCCACGCGTGGCCGGGGAACGTCCGCGAGCTCGAGAACGCCATCGAGCGCGCGGTGGTGATGACGGACGAGCCCGTCCTGCGCCCCGCGCATTTCCCGACCCTGCGGCGGGCCGTCGTGCGCGCGGAGGTCGATGGCGAAGGTGCATCGCCGATCTCGATCCCGGGCAGCTCGCTCGAGGAGATCGAGCGCGAGGCCATCCTGCGCACGCTGGAGGCCGTCGGCGGGAGCACGTCGCGCGCGTCGGAGATCCTCCAGATCTCGCCGCGCAAGATCCAGTACAAGGTGAAGGAGTACCACCAGCGCGGCGCGGTGGCCGAGAAGGTAGCGGATTGACCGGCGCATTGGCCGCGCAGATCGGCCGGCGCGAGTCCGAGCACCTGCGCTTCGGCCCGGTTCCGCCGGCCGAGATTGCCGCGCTCGAAGCGCGCATCGGCCGTTCCCTGCCCCCCGCCCTCGTCTCCGCGCTGGAGACGGTGGGGAACGGCATCTTCTTCGGCAAGGAAGAGCTGTTCGGCCCGCGCCGGATGATGGTGCACGACATCGAGCTGCTGCCGGACATGATGACGGTCAAGGCGGCCGCGCCCGGCATGCCGGAGGCGTGGCTTCCGTTCCACCGCCGCGACGGCGCGTTGCACGTGGTCGACCTCTCGGATGAATTCTTCGGGCAGGTACGGTCCTGGCCGGAGGGCGCGCCGCAGGGAGGCGTGGCGGACTTCCTCGCCCGCCGCCTCACGCGCGCCTAGAGAGGGCGCCATGGAGATGAACCGGCTGGCGGTCGTCGGCCTCAGCTTCCGGACCGCGACCCTCGCGGAGCGTGAAGCGGCCGCGATCCTGCCCGCGGCGCTGCCGGACGCGCTGGTCCGCATCGCGCGCATCCCCGGCGTCGCCGGGGTCGCGATCCTCTCCACCTGCAATCGCGTCGAGGCCTACGTCGACGCGGATGCCGCCGCGCTCGATACCGTCGCCCACACCTTGTGCCCGCTCGCCGGCGCCGCGGTCTACCGTCAGGCCGCGGCGGGCGCCGCCCTCCACGCCTTCCGGGTGGCGGCCGGGCTCGACGCGATGGCCCTCGGCGATGCCCAGGTGCTCGGGCAATGGAAGGCGGCCTTCCGCGCCGCCGAAGCGGCGGGGACCATGAGCCCGGCGCTGGCGCGGCTGCGCGACCGGGCGATCCACGCCGCCCGCGAGGCGCGCACGCACACCGGCGTCGGACGTCACGCCGTCTCCCTCTCGCACATCGCGGTCGAGCTCGTGCGGAAGGTGTTCGCCGACCTCGCGGGGCGCCGCGTGCTCATCCTCGGCAGCGGAAAGATGTGCGCGCAGGCCGCGCGACGCCTGGTCGAGGCGGGGGCCCTGCTGACCGTCGTCGCCGGACGGCAGCTGGAGAACGCGACGCGACTCGCCGATACGCTCGGCGCCGACGCCGCGGCGGCGGAGACGCTGGCCTCGCAGCTCGTCACCCACGACGTCGTGGTGAGCGGGACCGCGTGCCCGACGACCGTCATCGGCCGCGCGATGGTGGAAGCCGCGATGCGCGAGCGCCGCGGGCGCCCCCAGCTGCTGGTGGACATCGCGATGCCGCGGGACGTGGAGGCGTCGGTGCGCGGCGTCGCCGGCGTCTTCCTCTACGACCTCGACGACCTGCGCTCGGTGGCCGACGCGAACGCGCGCGAGCGGCGGCGCGAGGCGGGTGCGGCGGAGAAGGTCGTGGCCGCCGCGGCGGCGGCCTATGCGGCGGAGCACGACGACGCCACGCCTCTCGTGGTGCGCCTGCGGCGGCGCGCGGAGGAGATCCGCTGCGCCGAGCTCGCCCGCGCGCGGGTACGGCTCGGCGGGTTGACCGCGGACCAGGAGGCCGCGGTGGAGGCGGCCACGCGCGCCATCGTCAACAAGCTCCTCCATGAGCCGACCGCGCAGCTGCGCGCGCTCGGCCAGACCGGCCGGGACGCCGAACTGCGCCTTGCCGGGCTCGTCCTCGGCCTCGGCTAGCCTCATCCCCTTCGCGGCGCCGCGCATCTTTCACGCGGCCACGACGCCGCCGCGCAGGAATTTCGCGGGCGTCCCCCTCCGACCGTCGGAACCGCGCGATTCGTGCGCGCCCTCCGTGGCACGTGACGTGAACTCCATTGCGGGCAAGGAGATCACGCACATGGGCCAGGTGCTTCGGATCACGGTGGACGGCAACGAGGCGGCGGCGTCAGTCGCCCACCGGCTGAGCGAAGTGATCGCGATCTACCCGATCACCCCCAGCTCGACCATGGGGGAGCTTGCCGACGCGTGGACGGCCCACGGCCGGCCGAACGTCTGGGGCGACGTCCCGGACGTGATCGAGATGCAGTCCGAGGGCGGCGCCGCGGGGGCGGTGCACGGCGCGCTGCAGGCGGGCGCGCTCTGCACGACCTTCACCGCGTCGCAGGGACTGCTCCTGATGATCCCGAACCTCTACAAGATCGCGGGCGAGCTGACCCCCTTCTGCCTTCACGTGGCCGCGCGCTCCATCGCCACCCACGCGCTGTCGATCTTCGGGGACCACTCCGACGTCATGGCGTGCCGCCAGACCGGCGTCGCCATGCTCTGCTCGGGGTCGGTGCAGGAGGCGCACGATCTCGCGCAGGTCGCCCACGACACCACGCTGCGCACCCGCATCCCCTTCATGCACTTCTTCGACGGCTTCCGCACGTCGCACGAGGTCGCGAAGATCGAGGAGCTTTCGGACGAGGACCTGCGCGCGATGATCGACGAGGCGGCGGTCGCCGCCCATCGCGGGCGCGCGCTCACCCCCGATCACCCCGTCCTGCGCGGCACCGCCCAGAACCCCGACACCTTCTTCCAGGCCCGCGAGGCCGCGAACATCTTCTACGACGCCTGCCCGGCCGCGGTGCAGGACTCGATGGACCGCCTGGCCTCCCTCACCGGCCGCGCCTACCGGCTCTTCGATTACGTCGGCCACCCCGAGGCTGAGCGGGTGCTCGTGATGATGGGCTCCGGGGCGTCGACGGCCGAGGAGACGGTGGCCCATCTGGCCGCCGCCGGCGAGAAGGTCGGGGTGCTCAAGGTGCGGCTCTACCGGCCGTTCTCGTCATGGGCGTTCGTGGCTGCGCTGCCCCGGACCGCCCGCGTCCTCGCCGTGCTCGATCGCACCAAGGAGCCGGGGGCGGTGGCCGACCCGCTGCACCTCGACGTGCTCGCCGCCCTCGACGAGACCTCGACCGGCGGCATCCGGGTCATCGGCGGACGCTACGGGCTGTCTTCCAAGGAGTTCACGCCGGCCATGGCGCGCGCGGTGCTGGACGAGGCCGCGAAGGCGGATCCGCGGCGGCAGTTCACGATCGGGATCGTGGACGACGTCACGCGGCGGTCGCTGCCGTGGGACGCGGAGTGGGACATCGAGGCCCCGGACACCGTGCGCGCGGTCTTCTACGGCCTCGGCGCCGACGGCACGGTCGGCGCCAACAAGAACTCGATCAAGATCATCGGTGAGGAGACCGACAATTACGCGCAGGGCTACTTCGTCTACGACTCGAAGAAGTCCGGCGCGACCACGGTCTCTCACCTGCGCTTCGGCCCCCGGCCGATCCTTTCCGCGCACCTCGTCCGCCGCGCGAATTTCGTGGCCTGCCACCAGTTCGAGTTCGTGGACAAGCTCGACGTGCTGGAGACGGCTCTTCCCGGCGCGGTCTTCCTGCTGAACGCGCCCTACGCCCCGGACGAGGTGTTCGCGCGCCTGCCCCGCGAGATGCAGGACACGATCCTCGAGCGCGGCCTGCGCTTCTTCACCATCGACGCCAACGCGGTGGCCCTCGAGGCGGGCATGGGCGGACGAATCAATACGATCCTGCAGGCCTGCTTCTTCGCCATCTCCGGCGTGCTGCCGCGCGAGGAGGCGATCACGCAGATCAAGAAGGCGATCGAGAAGAGCTACGGGAAGCGGGGCGCCGACGTCGTGGCCAACAACTTCGCGGCCGTGGACGCCGCCCTCGCGCACCTGCACGAGGTGCGCCTCCCGGAGACGGCGACCGCGACGCGGCATCGGCCGCCGCTCGTCTCCGACCGCGCGCCGGACTTCGTGAAGCGCGTGACGGCGATGATGATGGCCGGCAAGGGGGACATCCTTCCGGTGTCCGCCTTCCCGGTGGACGGCACCTGGCCGCTGTCGACGTCGCGCTGGGAGAAGCGGAACATCGCCGCCCTGATCCCGGTGTGGGACGCGACGCTGTGCATCCAGTGCAACTACTGCACGCTCGCCTGCCCGCACGCGGCCATCCGCGCCAAGGTGTACGAGTCGGACGTCTTCCTCGGCAAAGCGCCGGAGACGTTCAAGGCCGTGCCCTTCAAGTCCAACGACCTCCTCGGCCACACCTACTCGCTGCAGGTAGCACCCGAGGACTGCACCGGCTGCAACGTGTGCGTCGAGGTCTGCCCCGCGAAGGACAAGGCGGATCCGTCGCGCAAGGCCCTGCAGATGGTGGCGCAGCGGCCGCTGCGCGAGGCGGAGAAGGAGAACTTCGACTTCTTCCTCGGCCTGCCCGAGCTCGACCGCGCGAAGGTGCGCCGCCTCGACGTGAAGGGGACGCAGCTGCTGCAGCCGCTCTTCGAGTTCTCGGGCGCTTGCGCGGGCTGCGGCGAGACGCCGTACGTGAAGGTGCTCACGCAGCTCTTCGGCGACCGCGCCCTCATCGCCAACGCCACCGGGTGCTCGTCGATCTTCGGAGGCAACCTGCCCGCGACGCCCTACTGTACGAACGCCGAGGGGCGCGGGCCGGCGTGGTCGAACTCGCTGTTCGAGGACAACGCGGAGTTCGGCCTCGGCATGCGCCTGGCCGTGGACGCGCAGCAGGCCCAGGCGCGCCGGCTCCTCACCTCCCTGGCCGACCAGGTGGGGGGTGTCCTCGCCGGCGAGCTCCTCGCCGCCGACCAGTCCAGCGAGGCCGGCATTGCCGCCCAGCGGATTCGCGTGGGCGAGCTGAAGAAGGTGCTCACCCGCATCGACGGCCCTCCGGCGCGCCGGCTCGAGCTCGTCGCCGACTACCTCGTCCGCAAGAGCGTGTGGATGGTGGGCGGCGACGGCTGGGCCTACGACATCGGCTTCGGCGGCCTGGACCACGTCCTTTCGGGACGCCGCGACGTGAACATCCTCGTCCTCGACACCGAGGTCTACTCGAACACCGGCGGCCAGCAATCCAAGGCGACGCCCATGGGCGCGGTGGCCCGCTTCGCGGAAGGCGGCAAGCTGACCCCGAAGAAGGACCTGGCCCTCCTGGCCATGAGCTACGGCCACGTCTACGTCGCCCGCGTCGCATTGGGCGCGAAGATGCAGCAGACGGTGCAGGCCCTGCAGGAGGCCGAGAGCTGGCCGGGGCCGTCGCTCGTCATCGCCTACAGCCCGTGCATCGCCCACGGCTACGACATGGCGAAGGGGCCGGAGCAGCAGCGCCTCATGGTCGAGTCGGGGAGCTGGCCCCTGGTGCGCTTCGACCCGCGCCGCGCCCGCACCGGCGAGAACGCCCTGCGGCTGGACTCCGGGCCGCCGAAGGTAAAGGTGGCGGAGTACATGCGCAACGAGGGGCGGTTCCGCCGCCCCGACACCCTCGACGAGGCGGCCTTTGCCCGGCTCGGGGCGCAGGCCCAGGCCCATGCGGAAAGGCACTTCGCCCTCTACCAGCGGCTGGCCGGAATGAAAACGGAGGCGTGATGGATCTCTCCACGAAGTACCTCGGCCTCACCCTCCGCAACCCGTTCATGCCCGGCGCGTCGCCGCTCTCCGACGACCTCGGCGTGGTTCGCGAGCTCGAGGACATGGGCGCCGCGGCCATCGTGCTGCGCTCGCTCTTCGAGGAGCAGGTGGAGAAGGCGGACACGGGCTATCTCGTCGGCGGGAACGAGGCGCTCGCGCTCATCGAGGGAGTGAGCTTCCTGCCGCGCCCCGACCCGATGGCGCTCTGGCCCGAGGAATGCCTCCGCCGGATCACGCGCCTCAAGGAGACGGTCGCGATCCCCGTGATCGCGTCCCTCAACGGCACGACGCGCGGCGGATGGACGCGCTACGCGCGCCTCATCGAGCAGGCGGGAGCGGATGCGCTGGAGCTGAACGTCTACCACGCACTTGCCGACCGGGCGCGCACCGGCGCCGCGATCGAGGAGGAGACCATCGGCCTGGTGCGCGAGGTCAAGGAGAGCGTGAAGATCCCGGTGGCGGTGAAGCTCTCGCCCTTCTGGTCGAACCTCGCCGAGCTCGCGACGCGCATCGAGTCCGCGGGCGCGGACGGCATCGTCCTCTTCAATCGCTTCTACCAGCCCGACATCGACGTCGAGCACGCGCAGGTGCGCCGGACGCTCACCCTGTCGTCGAGCGCCGAGCTGCCGCTGCGGCTGCGCTGGACGGCACTCCTCTCCGCGCAGCTTCGCGGCTCCATCGCCGTCACCGGGGGCGTCCACCACGAGAAGGACGCCATCAAGTGCATCCTCGCCGGCGCCCACGCGGTGCAGGTCGTCTCCGCGCTGCTGCTGCGCGGCCCGGGATATCTGGGCGAGCTCATTGCGCAGACCTCCCGATGGATGGACGTTAACGAGTGGGCATCGATGTCGGACATGCGCGGGTACATGAACCTCGCGCGCTGCCCCGCCCCGGCGGCGTACGAGAGGCTCAACTACTCGCTCATCCTGCAGGGAGGGCGAGCGTGAGCACGGCCGCCGTCGCGGGGCTCGAGCCGATCCTCGCCCGCCGGTCGCGCGGCCTGCGGCACCTGGTCGGCCGGACGCCGCTGCTCGAGATCGCGTTCGTGCGCCACGGCCGGCGGCGGCGGATCTACGCCAAGGCCGAGCACCTCAACATGACGGGGAGCATCAAGGACCGGATGGCCCTCCACATCCTGTCGCGCGCGGTGTCCGAGGGCATCCTCGAGCCCGGGGCGCCGATCGTCGAGGCCACCAGCGGCAATACCGGCATCGCCCTGGCCGCCATCGCCCGCGCGCTGGCCCACCCGGTCGAGATCTTCATGCCCGACTGGATGAGCGCCGAGCGCGTCGCGCTGCTGCGCGGGCTCGGTGCCGGAGTGCATCTCGTGAGTCGCGCCGACGGCGGCTTCCTCGGAAGCATCGCGCAGGCGGAGGCGTTCGCGGCCGCGCATCCCGGCGCGTTCCTGCCCCGCCAGTTCTCGAACGCGCAGAACGTGGCCGCGCACGAGTCGACCACGGGCCCGGAGATCTGGCGCCAACTGGGCGCCGAGGGACGGACGCCCGCCGCCTTCGTCGCCGGCGTGGGCACCGGCGGAACCGTGATGGGTGTCGGACGCTTCCTGCGCCGGGTGTCGCCGTCCGTGCGCATCCACCCGCTGCAGCCGGCGAGCTCGCCGACCCTCACCGTCGGGCACAAGGTCGGGTCGCATCGCATCCAGGGCATCTCCGACGAGTTCGTGCCCCCGATCGTGGACCTCGACTTCCTCGACGCGGTGGTGTCCGTCGACGACGGCGACGCGATCCTCATGGCCCAGCACCTCGCGCGTGACGTCGGCCTGGCCGTCGGCATCTCGTCCGGCGCCAACTTCCTGGGCGCGGTCAAGGTGCAGGACGAGCTCTGGCCGGACGCGGACGTGGTGACCGTCTTCCCCGACGACGACAAGAAATACCTGAGCACCGACCTTCTCCGCGACGAGCCGATCCGGCGCGGGTACATGACGCCCGAGATACGGCTGCTCGGCTTCGACGCGCTGTCGCGCGGGTAAACGGGGAATATGCCAGCGATCACCATGACGGAGGCAGCGGCGACGCCGAACGTGCTCCGGGCCGCGCCCGGCGCCGGCCTCGACGCGCTGTTCGCCCCGCGGACGGTCGCGGTCATCGGCGCCTCCCGCCGCCCCGGATCCATCGGCGGCGCCCTGCTGGCCAACGTCCGCGACGGCGGATTCACGGGCCGGCTCTTCGCCGTCCATCCCGACGCGCCGTCGATCGATGGCGTCCCAGCGTACCCGACCATCGCGGCCGTCCCCGGCCCCGTGGATCTCGCCGTCATCGTCACCCCGGCGGTCACCGTGGAAGGCGTCGTCCGCGAATGCGCGGCGGCCGGCGTGCGAGGAGTGGTCGTCATCTCGGCCGGTTTCGCCGAGGTCTCCCCGGAGGGCGCGACGGCCCAGGGCCGCATCCGTGACATCGCGCGTGCCGCCGGGATGCGTTTGATGGGCCCCAACTGCATGGGGCTCGTGAACACCGATCCCGCCGTGCGCCTCTCCGCGACCTTCGCCCCCATCGTCGCGATGCCCGGCAATGTCGGCGTGCTATCGCAGAGCGGCGCCCTCGGAGCCGCCGTGCTCGATCACGCCCGCGCCCTCGGCCTCGGGATCTCCACCTTCGTCTCCGTCGGCAACAAGGCCGACGTCTCCGGCAACGACCTCCTCGCCTACTGGCGGGACGACCCGCGCACCGAAGTGATCGCGCTCTACCTCGAGAGCTTCGGCAACCCGCGGCGTTTCGCGCGCCTCGCCCCCGAGGTGGCGCGCCGCAAGCCCATCGTCGCCGTGAAATCGGGGCGATCGGCGGCCGGAAGCCGCGCCGCCACCAGCCACTCCGCGGCCCTCGCCTGCGTGGACGTCACCGTCGACGCCCTGTTCGAGCACGCCGGCGTCATCCGAACCGACACCCTCGAGGACCTCTTCGACGTCGTGGCGCTGCTGTCCACGCAGCCCGCGCCCCTCGGCCGCGGCGTGGGCATCGTCACCAACGCCGGGGGACCGGCCATCCTCCTCGCGGATGCGTGCGAGGCGCACGGCCTCGTGGTCCCCGTACTCGATGCCTCGCTATGCGACGAGCTGCGCGTGTTCCTGCCCGCGCAGGCGTCGGTCCGCAACCCGGTGGACATGATCGCGTCGGCGACGGCCGAGGATTACGCGCAGGCCATCGAGGTCGTGGGACGCGCCCCCGGCGTGGATGCGGTCGTCGCGCTCTACGTGCCGCCGCTGGTCGCCGGGGCGGACGTGATCGCCGCGGGCATTGCCAGGGGAGCGGGCCGTGTCGCCGCCACCAAGCCGGTGCTCACCGTGTTCCTGTCCTCGCGGGGCATGCCGGAGGCGCTGGCTTCCGGCGCGCGGGGCCGGCTGCCGTCGTTCAGCTTTCCCGAGAACGCGGCGCGGGCCCTCGCCGCCGCCGCCCGCTATGCGCGGTGGCGCGAACGGCCGCCCGGACGCCGGATGACGCTGTCCGCGGCGGCGGTCGCCCGAATACGCGCGGCGGTCGGGGTCGGAGCTCTCGGCGAACCCGGCGCGCGCGCGTGGCTGACCCCGGCCGCGGTCGAGGATGTGCTCGCGGCCTGCGGGATCCGCACCGCGCCCTCGCGCGTGACCGCGCCCGGCGATGCGTCGGGCGCCGCCGACGCCATCGGCTATCCCGTGGTGGTCAAGGGCCTCGCCGCGGGCCTCGTGCACCGCAGCGACGTCGGCGCGGTGATCCTCGGGCTGCGCTCTGCGGAGGAAGTCACGGCCGCGGTCGCGCTCCTGCGGGAACGGCTCGCCGCCCACTCGCTCGAGCTCGACGGGGTGCTGGTCCAGCGTCAGGTCGAAGGTGGGGTGGAAGCGATCGTCGGCATCGTCTCCGATCCCGAGCTCGGGCCGCTGGTCGTGGCCGGCCTCGGCGGCCGCGAAGTCGAGCTGATGCGGGACGTCTCCTTCCGTCTCGTGCCGGCGACGGACGACGACGCCGCGGACATGATCGACCGCCTGCGCATGCGGCCGCTCCTCGACGGGTATCGCGGGGCGCCGCGCGCCGATCGCCGCGCCCTCGTCGACCTGGTCCAGCGCGTCTCCGCCCTCGCCGACGCCGTGCCCGAGATCGCCGAGCTGGACCTGAACCCGGTGAAGGTGCTCGCCGACGGCCAAGGCGTCGTCGTGGTCGACGCCCGCATCCTCGCCGCGCGCTAGGGGGGCCGGTCAGCGCCCCCGCTCGCGCCGCTGCTCGGTGATCAGGCGCGTCTTCGGCGCCCTCAGCGGGGCAAGCCGGCCCACGGGACGACATAGAAGAGGACTGCGAAGTAGTGGAGGACGCTCCCGACGAGAACGAAGCCGTGCCAGATGGCGTGGTGATATGGAAGGCGCGGCCAGGCGTAGAAGGCCACGCCGGCGGTATAGACGAGCCCCCCACTCACCAGGAGATTGAGCCCGCCGGGTGAGACAGCGGCCAGGAGAGGTTTGACCGCCACGACCACGCACCACCCCATGCCGAGGTAAAGGCCGAGGAATGCCGCGGCCGGCCTCCGGCGCAGCGCGACACGAAGCACGATGCCGAGGATCGCGAGTCCCCAGACCACGCCCAGGAGCGACCAGCCCCAGGGCCCGCGCAAGTTCACGAGGCAAAAGGGTGTGTAGGTCCCGGCGATGAGGAGAAAGATCGCCGAGTGGTCGAGGGCACTGAAGACCGCCTTGGCACGGGGCCGCGAGATGCCGTGGTACAGGGTCGACGACGTGTAGAGCAGGACCAGGGTCAGGCCGAACGTGCTGCAGCCCACGACGTGCCACGCGCTGCCGCGAAGGATGGCGAAGGCCGTAAGCACGGCCAGGCCAGCGACCGCGAGCAGAGTCCCGACGCCGTGGATGATACTGCTGGCCATTTCCTCACGCAGGCTGTCGTGGGGGATGCCGCCAGCTTCGACCATACGACGAACTCCTTCCGGGCAGTGACGGGCGCCGCCCTCCGAGACGAGGGCGCTTCCATGGTGTCGCCTCGAATACGACAACGTAGCAGCGGGCGCGCTCGAGCACTGTCAGAGTTCTGCAATACCCGCGTACGTGCACGACGGCGACATGGCCCCGCGGTCAAGCGGCGCCGTAAACCTTGACCCGCAGCCCGGACCCTGAACCGCTTGCTCCATATGACGGCCGTCATACGCCGGGGCCTCGAGCGTTCAGCATAGTAAGCGGCCCGCTTCACCGGAGAGTGCCATGGGTCGATCCGCAGGAGAAGATCCTTCGCCGGAAGGGGTTTCCGGGAGCCGCGTTGTCGAGGAGGGCCGCTCGGTCCCGGACCGCGGTGGAGCGGCCCTGCGGGAACAGGAGTGGGGACGCCGCTTCGGCTCCCTCACCCTGGCCTGGCTTGCCTTCGAGACAGGCAGCGGGCTGTCCATCTATCTGCTCCCGTTCTCCGTCCCCAACCAGTGGCTGGTCGTGCTGCACACCGCAGCAGGCCTGGCATTCCTGCTTCCCGCCTCCATCTATCAATGGCGGCACCTCGTCGGGTACTGGCCGCGGCCTCTCACGCCCATCAAGCTGATGGGCTACCTCGCCGCCGCGGCGGTCACCGTCGCGTCCGCATCGGGTTTGGTGCTCACGGTCCAGGCCCTCTGGGGCACCCGCATCTCCTATGGCTGGGACCGCGTGCACGTCGTGTCCACCTTCGCGCTCATCGCTTTCATCGCCCCCCACGTGCTCATCACTCTCTTTCGGGATCGAGCCTTCGCGGTTCGCAACGGCCTGCTTGGCCTCC
>JANMPI010000463.1:0-2125 GCA_031369785.1 Acidobacteriota bacterium | reverse complement strand
CCACGGAGCCCGCGTCGTGAGCGTGCAGAAGTCGTGGGCCGAGCTCCAGAAGATGCACCGCGCGTGCACCATCGTCGTGGACACGCTCAAGCTCCTGGCGGAAGCCGCCGTTCCCGGGGTCACGACGAAAGAGCTGGACGTCATCGCCCGCGAGTCGATCGTCAAGGCGGGCGCGAAGCCCGCGTTCCTCGGCTACCGCGGCTACCCGGCCACGCTGTGCATCTCCGTCAACGAGGAAGTGGTGCACGGCATTCCCGGCAAGCGGAAGCTCAAGGAAGGGGACGTCGTCGGACTCGATCTCGGGTGCATCGTCGACGGCTTCTTCGGCGATGCCGCGCGCACGGTGGCGGTCGGCCGGGTCAGTGACGCGGCGCAGCGCCTGCTGCGCGTCGCGGAGGAAGCGCTCCACGCCGGAATCGCGCAGTGCCATCCGGGCAAGCGCGTGGGCGACATCGGCCACGCGGTCCAGGAGCACGCGGAAGGCCACGGCTATGCCGTCGTCCGCGAGTTCGTCGGCCACGGGATCGGGACCAGCCTCCACGAGGATCCGCAGGTCCCGAACTACGGGCCCCCGGGCCGCCGCGAGCGGCTGGTGGCGGGAATGTGCCTGGCCATCGAGCCGATGGTCAACGTGGGGGGGCCGGAGGTGAAGGTGCTCTCCGACGGATGGACGGCGGTCACCACGGACGGAAGCCTGTCCGCGCACTTCGAGCTGTCCATCGCGGTCACGCCGGAAGGGCCCTGGGTGCTGTCGGATCCGTACCCCTACGGCCGGACGATGGAGGCGCATGCCTGAGGGGGCTTCGCCCCTGGAAGTGCCGGGCCGGGTAGTCGAATCCCTCCCCAACGCGCTCTTCCGGGTGCAGATCGAGGGGGAGCAGCGGCAAATGGTGACCGCCCACGTTTCCGGCGGGTCGAGCCTGCTGCGGCTGTTGCCCGGAGAGGCCGTGGTCGTGGAGTTGATGGCGTATGACACCACCCGGGGGCGGATCGTCCGCCGCAAGTCGTGATAAGATATCGGTTTCGCCGGGCGTCGCGGGAGCGGAGCCTGTGAGGGGTCAGCGTCAATGAAGGTTCGGTCGTCGGTCAGGAAGATCTGTGTAAAGTGCAAGGTGGTCCGCCGCGCCGGCATCGTACGGATCATCTGCGCCAATCAGAAGCACAAGCAGAGGCAAGGCTAAGGAATGGCACGCATCGCAGGCATCGATCTCCCGCGCGGCAAGCGCGTCGAGATCGCGCTCACCTACATCTACGGGATCGGCGTCTCCCGCAGTAACACGATCCTGGGCAAGGCCGGCATCGACCCCAGCATGCGCGTGAAGGACCTGTCCGAGGAGGAGGCGAGCAAGATCGCCCGCATCATCGACACCGAGGGCGGCGTCGAGGGCGACCTCCGCAAGGACGTGGCCATGAACGTGAAGCGCCTGATGGAGATCGGCTCCTACCGCGGGATGCGCCACCGGCGCAACCTGCCCGTGCGCGGCCAGCGCACCCACACCAACGCGCGGACCCGCAAGGGGCCCCGGCGCGCCATGATCCGCCCGAAGTCGTCGGCGGCGAAGACGTAGGAGATTAGCGAGCAATGGCGGATCAGACAGCTCCGGAAAAGCCGGCCAAGAAGTCGGGCGGCAGCAAGAAAGCCAAGAAGGAGAAGCGCACCGTGGTGCACGGCATCGCGCACGTGCACGCCTCCTTCAACAACACCCACGTGACCATCACCGACCTCGAGGGCAACGTCGTCGCCTGGTCGAGCGCGGGCACGCTGGGATTCAAGGGGTCGCGCAAGGGCACGCCGTTCGCGGCCCAGCAGGCGGCGACCACGGTGGCGGCCACGGCCAAGGATTCCGGCCTGCGCTCGCTGGACATCCGGGTCAAGGGCCCGGGCAGCGGACGCGAGTCGGCCATCCGCGCGCTGCAGGCCGCGGGGGTCGAGATAAGGTCCATCCGCGACGTCACGCCGATTCCGCACAACGGTTGCCGGCCGCCCAAGCGGCGTCGGGTTTAAGGGAGTAGTCGAATTGGCGAGATATTCAGGTCCGGTCTGCCGTCTGTGCCGCCGCGAGGGCATGAAGCTGTTCCTCAAGGGCGACCGCTGCTTCACCGAGAAGTGCGCGATCGAGACGCG
>JANMPI010000377.1:0-9332 GCA_031369785.1 Acidobacteriota bacterium | reverse complement strand
GGAGTTCAAGGGCACCGGGAACATGGAGCTGATCCTCGACCGTACGATCGCCGATCGCCGGATCTTCCCCGCGGTGGACGTGCTGAAGTCGGGCACCCGCCGCGAGGAGCTCCTGTGCTCGCCGGAAGAGCTGGGCAAGCGGCACCTGCTGCGGCGCGCCCTCGCCGACCTGTCGACGGTGGAGGCAGCGCAGTTCCTGATCGACAAGATCCAGAAGACGGCGAGCAATGCCGCTTTCCTCGGCACGCTGGTCGCGCCGGCCCCCGTTCGCCGCCTGCGCTGATCCGAACCGTCGTTCTGCCCGTGCCTCGGCAACGGCGGCCAAGAGGGCGGGAGTTGCGCGAGATAGGCTAGGCTTCGCGCCATGGCCGACGACCTGCGCCACCTCGCCACCCTGTACGTGAGGCCGCAGCGGGCGATGAGCGCGATCATGGACGAGGGAAGCCTGCTCTTCGCCGCCCTCGCCGCGCTCGCCGTCTCGATCCTGACCGGCGCCGCCCTGTACGCGCAGGTCGTTCCCGCCTTCGCCCCGATGATGCCGCCGACTGCGCCCCACGCGTCCGGTCCCCGCGCGCGCCCCCCCGTCCAGCCGGCGGTCGAGGAAGACGACGATCCGGAGATGGCGGCAAAGCATCCGCAATCCGTCGCCGCGGCGGGGTTCTTCGCGGGGACGCTCACCATGGGGAGCGTGTTCGCGCTGGGCCTTCTGTACGCGCCCTTCGTGTTGCTGCTGCTCACGATCTTCGAGCCGATCGGCAGCTTCGGCGTCGCCTTCCGCCGCGACTTCGGGCCGTTCCTCGCCTGCACGCTCATGTCCTGGACCGCGGCGCGCCTGCCCGTGGCGGTGGCGGCGCTCGCCGGCCCGGGCCCCTTGGTGGCGATCGCCCTCTGGCTCGCGAGCCTCGCGTACTTCACCGTCCTCGTGGGAGTCGCCGCGCGCGTCGTCTTCGGCGTCGGGCGTCCGGCGGCGTTCGCGGCGGCGGCGCTCGGATGGCTCGCCCTCTTCCTCCAGCCGTTCCTGGTGTTCCTCGCGTCCCCTTTCCTTCTCTATTACGTCTATCAGTACGTGCGCGGGGATCTCGGCGACGTGCTTTCGTCCTTCGGCGCGCGGCAATCGTTCAAGCGCCATCTCCAGGCCGCGACGATCAACCCGCGCGACGCCGAGGCGCACTACCAGCTCGGGCTCATCCACCTCCAGCGCCGCCAGCTCGACGAGGCGGCGGATCGCTTCGCGCGCGCGGTGGCCATCGATCCGCGCGAGATCGACGCCGAGTATCAGCTGGGCCGGCTGGCCCGCCTGCAGGGAAAGCTGGAAGACGCGCGGCGGCACTTCGACGCCGTCGTCACCCGCGACGAGCGCCACGCGAGCCACGAGGTCTGGCGGGAGGTGGGCGCCACCTACCTCGATTCGGAATCGTACGAGCACGCCCACTGGGCGCTCGAGAGGTTCGTCGCACAGCGGCCGCACGACCCCGAGGGCCTGTACCGGCTGGGGGTCGCGCTGGAGAGCCTCGGCCGCCCGGCGCCCGCGCAGGAGATGTTCCGACGCGCGGTGGAGTCCGTGGACACCATGCCGCGCTACCTGCAACGCAAGGCGGGACCGTGGCGCAAGCTCGCGTCAACCCGACTTTCCGCCGGATGAGGAGCCTCGATGAATCGTGAGTATCACCGTTGGTACACCGGCCGCCTCGGCCGCGACATGGACGTGCTGGTGTACGGGCACTACGGGTCGCCGATCCTCGCCTTCCCGACCAGCGGCGGCGACCAGCGCGAGTACGAGGGGCAGGGGATGATCGACGCCCTCGGCCATCACATCGACGCCGGGCGCATCAAGGTGTTCTGCGTGAACGCCATGAACAACGAGTCCTGGTACGACAAGGGCGCCCATCCCCGCCACCGCAGCTACGTGCAGGCGCGCTACGACGACTACATCGCGTCCGAGGTGGTGCCGTTCATCGACGCGCACTGCGCGTCGCCGGGGATCGGCATCACCACCACCGGGTCGTCCTTCGGCGCGTACCACGCGGTGAACACGCTGTTCAAGCACCCCGACCGCTTCCGCCGCTGCCTGGCCCTGTCCGGCGTGTACGACATCCGCAAGTTCATGGACGGCGACTACGACGACAACTTCTATTTCAACAATCCCGCGGACTACGTCTCCAACCTGAGCGACCCCTGGTACTTCCACCACCTGCGTCAGAACGACATCCGCCTCGCCACCGGCAACGGGCCCTGGGAGGACAGCGGGCCGACCTACCGCTTCTCCGAGGTGCTGCGCCGCAAGGACATCCCGCACACGGTGGACGACTGGGGGGCGGACGGCGGGCACGACTGGCCGTATTGGAGAAAGATGATGAACGAATACGTGGGGAGGCTCTTCTCATGACCGATCGCGAATTCTTCCTGGCCCGGCGGAAGGCGGAGTACGGCGCCTTCCAGCGGGTCCTGAACGCGCTGCCCGCGGACAAGATGGACTATGCGCCGCATGAGCGATCGCCCACCGCCCAGCGGCTGGTGTGGACGCTCGCGCAGGAGCTGGGCGCCGCCAACACGCTGTGCGACACCGGCGAGACCAGCTTTCCGACCGCGCCTCCGCTCGACCTCCCGGCCATGATCGAGGTCTTCGAGAAGAACTACACCGGGCTCGAGGAGCGGGTGCGGAAGATGGACGACGCGGCGTGGGCCAAGTCCGGCGCTCTGAAGTCGGGGGGCAAGCTCATGATGGAGCAGCCGGTGGGGGAGTTCCTGTGGATGCTCTTCTTCGACGCGATCCACCACCGCGGCCAGCTCTCGGCCTACATCCGTCCCATGGGCGGCAAGGTCCCGTCCATCTACGGCCCGTCGGCGGACACGAAGGGCGGCGGCTAGCCCTGTAGCTTTCGGGCCGCGGCGACCAGATCCACGCCGGTGGCGGCCTTGATCTGCTCGTTGGCGCTGATCGCGGAGCGGGCGAAGCCGCCGTCGCCGCCGCCGTTCCCGCCCCCCGGGAGCACCGTCACCTTGCCGACCTCGAGGCGGTGCGCCGCCCCCGCGACCTGGGCGAGGAGCGGCATCACCTGCTGCAGCATCATGACCTCGCGGGCGCCTTCGCCGGCCGCGGTGTAGGCCTCGAACACGCTCTTCAGGGCCATGGCCTCCGCCCGCCCCCGCTCGATGAAGCGCGCCGCGTTTCCCTTGGCCTCCTCCTCGCGCGCGCGGCGGTCCGCCTCCGCGAGCTGCACGACGTCGGCGTCGAGCTGGCGCTTCACCTGCAGCGCCCGCACCTTCTGGCGCTCGATCTCCGCCGTCACCTGGGCGATCTGCGCCGCGACCTGTCCTTCCGACTCCGCGATCATGGCCGCCCGCCGCGTCTGCGCGTCGAGGATGCGCTTCTGGATCTCCTGCCCCGCGATGGCGAGGTCGGCGTCGACCTTGGCCACCTCCGACGCGCGCCAGTTCATCGCCTGCTGCACCGACGCATCGGCGGTGGCCCGCGCCTCCGCGATGGCGGCGTCCATGCGGACCTTCGCCCCCTGGATCCGGCCGATGGAGTTCAGGTAGCCCACGTCGTCGGTGATGTTCTGGATCTTGAGCGTGTCCAGGACCAGCCCCATGCGGTTCAGGTCGTGCTCCGCTTCCTCCAGCAGGCTGTGCGCGAAGCGCGTCTTGTCCTGGTTCACCTGCTCGGGCGTCAGCTGCGCGAGCACGCCGCGGAGGTTGCCTTCGAGCGTCTCCTTCGCGATCTCCATGAGCTCCGCGCGCGGCTTGCCCAGGAAGCGCTCGATGGCGTTGTTGAGCAGCGGCTCCTCGCCGGGCAGCTTGATGTTCGCGACGCCGTGGACGTTCAGCGGGATGCCGCCCTTGGAGTACGCGCCACGGACCTCGATGTCGATGGCGATGTTCGTGAGGTCGACGCTGTCCACGACCTCGAACAGCGGCACCCGCAGCGCGCGTCCGCCGCGGACCACGCGGTACCCGACCTCGCGGTCGCCGGCCATGCGCGGACGCCCGGAAAAGATGAGCGCCTCGTTGGGCGCGCTCACGTAGAGGAGCTTCCGGAGGATGAAGGACAGCGTGGTGAAGATGACGAAGGCGGCCAGCGCCAGGACGACGATGACGCCGATCATCGGCCCACCTCCTTCTGCCCGAGGAGCGCTCGGACGTCGAGCCCCACTGCCCGCGCGGTCTCCGCCATGACCCGCGCCACCGCGGACGGGAAGTTGGCCACGAACGCGGAGTAGGCCTCGCCGTCGCCCCCGTCCACGATGTTCAGCTCCCCGACGTGGGTCTGCGTGACCCGCGCCACCGCCGCCTCCACGAAGGCGCGCAGCTGCTGCAGCAGGTAGACCTCGCGCCCGTTGGGTCCCGCCGCCTTCCATTCCGCGGACACGACGCGCAGCGCTTCCGCCGCCGCGAGCCCGTTCTCGATGAGCGGGGCCGCCTCGCCGCGCGCCCGCGACGTGGCGGCCAGCCGCGCCGCTTCCGCGGGCAGCACGACGTCGCACTGCAGGCGCAGCTTCTCGAGCTCGGTGCGCAGGCGCTGCAGCTCCTGCTCCGCCACCGCGCGCGCGGTCTCGGACGCGATGGCGGCCTCGTTCTCGATGGACTTGGCCTGGCCCTCGAGGCGCGCCATCTCGCCGCGCAGGATGTTGCGCTTCTGCAGGACGAGCCCCTCGGCCTGCTTCTGCGCCGATTCCGCGCGCTGGCGCGCCGCCGCCTGCTCCTCGGCGATCTTCTGGTTGGCCTCGTTCTCCGCGTTCTGCGCGTCGCGGATCATGATCGCGATGCGCGCGCGCCCGAGGTTCTGCAGGTACTGCTGCTCGTCGGACACGTGCTGCACCTTCAGGACGTCGAGCTCGAGGCCCAGCTTGTCGAAGTCGTCCTGCGCGTTGTGCTTCAGCGTCTCCGCGAACTTCAGCCGGTCCTCGTTCACCTCTTCGGGGGTCAGCTGGGCCAGCACCTCGCGCAGCACGCCCTCCAGGGTCTGCCGCGCGACCACCGCGATCTGGTCGTTGGACATGCTCAGGAAGCGCTCGACCGCGTTCCGGACGTGGCTCGGGTCGTTGGCGATCTTGACGTTGGCGATGGCCTTCACGTCGAGCGGGATGCCGCCGCCGGAGTAGGCGTTGGTCACCGACACCTCGACCATGATCAGCCGCATGTCCATGCGGGAGACGGTCTCCAGCAGCGGGGTCCGGACCGCCCACCCGTGCCGCACGACCTTGTAGCCGACCGATGTGCCGTCGGGCAGCGTGTGGCGCCGGCCCGCGAAGATGAGGATCTCGTTGGGGCGGCAGATGTAGAGGAAGCTCTTGATGATGGCCAGCAGGACCGTCATCCCCACCACCACCGCCACCGCTCCGCCGAGGAGCGATATCGCGGTCCCGAGGTCCACGCCGCCGACGTCGATTCCCGTCTCCATCAAGCCATCCCTTCCTGTTGGACCGCCTCGACGTGGGCTACGCCGTCCCGCACGCCGACGATGACGACAAAAGCGCCTTCCGGTATCCGCTCCTCGTCCGTGGTCGCGAGCATGTCCACCTGGTGCCCGGACAGCTCGACGCGGATCTTGCCGCGCTGCCCCCGCGCGCACCCCACGAGCACGCGTCCCCGGCGCCCGCGCGCCTCGTCGAACCGCGCCGCCCCCGACGCCGACGAATGCCCAAGGGCCTGGAACAGGTAGCCGATCGCGGCGCCGGCCACGAGCGCGCTCACCACTGCGATCGCAAGGGCCGCGCGCGGCTCGACCACCCTCAGGACGTGGAGGAGGCCGCCCACGAAGCCGAAGGTGAAGAGCGCGTAGATCGCCGACCGGGTGGAGAGGACTCCCGGCCCGTCGGGGTGGGTGATGTCGCCGTGATCGAGTCCATGGCCGGCGTCGCCGTGGTCGCCGCCGGCGAGCATCTGCACCAGCAGGCTCCCGCCGCCCAGCACGACGGCGATCAAGTAGAGAAGCCACATGTTCGGGGGCGGCGAGTATAACGCCTGGCGTCCTTCCCCACCCCGGCGGAGCAATCTGACTTTCCGGTGGGAGATGCACCGCCGAAGTCGTCCGAAGTGGGTGACACAAGCGTCCTAATTCAGCGTCATTGAGCCAATTAGGCGAGCGACAGGACGTGACTTTTATTTCGAGTCGCTGACACCGGGCGAAACGCTCAGCGGGGGGACCCGTCCAATGGGTGGCCCGAGATGGCCCGCACCACCGAGGAGACCTGCACTTGATCTACGAGGAGTTCCGGGAATTCGTGCGCCAGGAGGGCGAGACGCGCGCCATCCAGGGCGGCCTCCTGGCCATCCCCGACCTGCGCTTGCGGCTGGCCCTCGAGCGCGCCGTCTTCGACGAATACGTCCACCGGCTCCACGCCGAGCGTGTGATCCACCTGCTGAGCCACGTCGACGGCGGCCGCCTGCCAGAAGACGTCCGCGCCAATTGCATGCTCCACTCCGGCGGCGCGCTCCTCTACTGGATCCGCTGGTTGTAGCGCCCCGGGCGCGCGGGGTTGAGAGCGGCGCGCTGACGGTCTAAAGTGGTCGGCTCCATGTCCGACCTGAAGTCCGAGCTCGCATCCCTGCGCATCGACCGTGAGCGGCCCGCGGCCCGTCGCCGCTGGCCGCTGCTCCTCCTCATCCCGGCCGTCGCCGTCCTCGCCATCCTCTATGTAATGCGCGCCTCCGGCCGCGGGGGCGCCACCGTGCAGACGGAGATGGCGACGCTCGTCCCCGGCGGCACGAGCGCGGGCGGCTCCGCCATCCTCACCGCGTCCGGCTACGTCGTGGCGCGGCGGAAGGCCGTGGTGTCGGCGAAGATCCAAGGACGCCTGGCCGATCTTCGCGTCGAGGAAGGCGATCGCGTGCGCGAAGGGCAGATGATCGCGCGCCTCGAGAGCAGCGATTACGAAGCGCAGGTCCAGCGGGCGCAGGCGCTCCTGCAGCGCGCGCAGGCCGACCTCGCGGAGAACGAGCGCGTGCTGCGGCAGGCGAACGATCTCGCGCGGGAGCAGATCGCGTCCCGCGACCAGGTCGACGTGGCGGAGAGCCGCGTGCGCGTAGCACAGGCGGCCATGGCCCAGGCGCGGGCCGAGATCGGCTACGCGCAGGCGCAAATGCAGAACACGCGCATTCTCGCTCCGTTCAGCGGGACGGTGGTGAAGAAGATGGCCGAGGTGGGGGAGAGCGTCGCCCCCATCCCGCCCGGCGTCAATCTCTCGACCTCGTCGGGCGCGATCGTCGCCATCGCCGATCTCGACACGCTGGTGGTGGAAGCCGACGTCGCGGAGTCGAACGTCGGCCGGCTCGGCGCCGAGCAGCCGGCGGAAGTGACGGTCGAAGCCTTCCCCGATCGCCGGTACCGCGGCGTGCTGCGGCAGATCATCCCCACCGCCGACCGCACGAAGGCCACGGTGCAGGTGAAGGTGACGATCCTCGACCGCGATCCCCAGCTCCGCCCGGAGATGAGCGCGAAGGTGCAGTTCGAGGAGCCCAAGGCGGCGGAGGGCGCAACGTCCCTGCCCATGGTGACGGTGCCGAGCGACGTCATCGCGCGCCGCGACGGCAAGTCCGTGGTCTTCGAGGTCCAGGATGGCCGTGCGAAGATGCGCGCCGTCGTCACCGGCGCCGACCGGCAAGGCCGGGCGGTGGTGAAGAGCGGCCTGTTGGGGGTCGAGACGCTGGTGGCCCATCCGCCGGAATCGCTGAAGGACGGAGACGCCGTGCGCGTCGGTGGAGACAAGAAATGAGCGCAGAGCCGCGGCCCGCGACGGTCGCCGGTCCGATGGTCGACGTACGCGGCGTGCGGAAGGTCTATCGGCGCGATGCCGAAGAGATCATCGTCCTCGACGGCATCGACCTCCAGGTCCCCGCCGCCGAGTTCGTGGCCCTGATGGGCCCCTCGGGATCGGGTAAGACGACGCTCCTGAACCTCATCGCGGGCATCGACCGGCCGACGTCCGGATCGGTGACGGTGGCCGGGACCGACGTCGCGCGCCTGTCGGAGAGCGACCTCGCGCGCTGGCGCAGCCGCAACGTCGGCTTCATTTTCCAGTTCTACAACCTGATCCCGGTGCTGACCGCGGTGGAGAACGTGGAGCTGCCGCTGCTGCTCACCCCGCTCAAGAAGTCGGAGCGTCGCGAGCGCGCCCTGACCGCGCTGCGCGTGGTCGGCCTCGCCGACCGGTCGAGCCACTACCCGCGGCAGCTCTCCGGCGGACAGGAGCAGCGGGTCGCCATCGCCCGCGCGATCGTGGGCGACCCCAGCGTGCTGGTGGCCGACGAGCCCACCGGAGACCTCGACGCCAAGAGCGCGGAGGAGATCCTGGCCCTCCTCGAGACGCTGAACCGCGACTTCCAGAAGACGATCGTCATGGTCACGCACGACCCGCGCGCCGCCGAGCGCGCCCACGTGCAACGGCATCTCGACAAGGGCGTCCTCGAGGACTGATGCCATGAAGTTCCTGCCCTTCGTCCTGAAGCACCTGCGCCGCAACTGGATCCGCACCGCCAGCACCGTGATCGCCATGGCGATCTGCATCTTCCTGTTCTGCACGCTGCAGAGCGTGCTGGCGGAGATCAACGGGATGCTCGCGGCGAGCAACGCCTCGCGCCTCGTCACCCGCCACGCGGTGAGCCTCGTGTTCAACCTGCCCCTCGCCTACGGCCCGCGCATCCAGGCCGTGCCGGGGGTGCAGAGCGTCGCCAACACCACGTGGTTCGGCGGCTCGCTGCCCGCGAAGAAGGAAGGCAAGGCCGAACCGGGAGAGGAAGGCGGGATGGACTGGAGCAACTTCTTCCCCAACATGGCGGTGGAGGAGTCCTGGTTCGCGATGTCGCCCGAGTTCCAGATCCCGCCCGACGAGTTCCGCGCCTACCTGGCCGACATGCAGGGCTGCGTCATCGGCCGCAAGCTGGCGACCAAGTACGGCTGGAAGGTCGGGGACCGGTTCTTCCTCGAGAGCTTCATCCCGCCCTATCGCAAGAAGGACGGCCCTTTCGAGTTCGTGGTCCGCGCCATCGCCGACACCGATGCCGCGAAGTATCCGGGCACCGACACCAACATCATGCTCTTCCAGTACAAGTACCTGTACGAGGGCACGGGACGGCGGGTCAACGCGGGGTCGTACACGGTGGAAATCGACGATCCGGAGCGCGCGGCCGCCATCAGCAAGGCCATCGACGCGCAGTTCGAGAACTCCGACGCGCAGACCCACACCGAGACCGAGCAGGCCTTCCGCGCCGGCTTCATCGCCATGGCCGGGAACCTGGCCCTGCTGCTGAACGGCATCGGCCTCGCAGTGAGCTTCACCATCCTGCTCGTCACCGCCAACACCATGAGCATGGCCGTGCGCGAGCGGCGCACC
>JANMPI010000336.1:0-2475 GCA_031369785.1 Acidobacteriota bacterium | reverse complement strand
GACAACTATCGACTAATCCGATAGACTAGTCGTGTGTTCGACTACCTGGTGACGAGCCGCGCTCGTCGGCAGCTTCTTCGCCGGCTCTGGGCCGACAGGGCCAGCGGGAGTGTCAGCGCACTCGCACGGGCGACCGGCGTGAGCTTCGCCGCGGCGCACCGCGAGCTGGAAGCCATGAAAGCTGCTGGCCTGACCGTCGCCGAGCGCGACGGCGTAGCGACCGTTTACCGCGCGAACCTCGCCCATCCACAAGCAGACGTCCTGACGGCCTTGTTGAGGACGGCACCGACCGCCCGCGGCGCTTCGCATGAGCAGAGGCTGAGGGGACAGTTGGCGGCGCTGGGCGCTCCGCTCGGAGGGCCGCCCCCAACGAGCCGCCGTTTGCCCTCGGAGGAGGTTCTCGCCGATGGGCTGGTCCTCGCGCACCACAGCCCGACGGTGGCCCGTGTTCTCCCTGTCGCCTTCTGGCGGCAGCGCGACAAGCTGGACTATGAGCGGCTGGAGCGAGCGGCCACGTTGCGGGACGAACGCCACACTCTGGGGTTCTACCTCGAGTTGACTGGCCGGCTTGGCGGTGATCGGCGCCTTGTCCGCCGCGCGAGTGGTCTTCGGGACCGCCGCAGGACCGCGTTGCGGCCGTTCTTCTCTGACGGGCGGGGGGCCTTTGCCCGGGCAGCCGCGGAGGAAAAATCGCCGGCTCTCGCTCGGCGCTGGGGCTTGCTCATGAACATGGAACTCGAGAGCTTCGCCACGGCCTTCCGCAAGCACGTTTCCGCTGCGGCGTGAGGTACTACGTCCGAGCCGAGATCGAACGATTCCTGAGGGCGATTGACCGCGCGCTCAAGCGAAAGGCGACCGTCATCATCATCGGGGGCGGCGCCGCCGCACTGAAGTATCGGATCGACGACCCCACCACCGATATCGACACCTTCAACGCTCTTGGCGCTGATCTCAGGCGCGCGATCGATGCCGCACGAAAGGCGACTGGCCTGGCCATGCCCTTCGAGCAGAGCGGAGTCGCGGACGGGCCGTATGACTTCGAGGATCGGCTGCTGCGCGCCATTCCCCGTCTCGCTCGGCTGACCGTGCTCGTGCCCGAGCGTCACGATCTAGCCCTGATGAAAGCGGTGCGTGGCGATCAGGCCGACTTCGCGAAGATCCAGGCCATCCACGAACGGAAGCCGTTCGACCTCTCGGTGCTGCTGGAGCGCTATCAGCAGGAGATGAGCCACGTCGTGATTGATCCGCGGCGCCTGCGCGGGAACTTCCTGGCCCTCGTCGAAAGCCTGTTCCCTGAGGCCGTGACTCTCGTACAGGCGGCGCTTGAGCGGCCAGATCAGCGGAGCCAGCTCGACGCGTTCCTCGCATCCCGCACCAGTGTCGACCGACGCCCCCGCTTGCGGCCCCGTCCTCCCCGTGTGCGCTGACGCCCATACGTCACGCGACGAAAATTTTCGTGAGGAGTTGCGAAGGCACCTCTTTCGCGTTACTCTCCTCCGCCTTTCAATTTCACCCTCCGCGCGTCGGACGATTGCCGCAACAAATCAAGGGGTTTCCCATGGCTAGAGTTGGTGTCGCCCGGCGGCTGGTCCGCCCTGGGCTTTTGATCGTTTCCATCGGCATGGCCATGGGCCTCGCCACTCCGGCGTTTGCGGGTCCGCCGCAGCGGGACAAGAGCGAGCCGACCGTCGCCGGCCAGAAGTCGGAAGCCACCCAGATCGAGCTCGATCCCGACACCGCCGCCAGCCTCGCGAGGGCCGCGGACTTCGAGTACGCCCAGCCTGCCGTCCACGTCCCGCAGAGCGCCGAATGCGAGGCGCTCCGCGATAGCGCGCTTCCCGCGCCGGCCTGGTACGCGGCGCGCTGCGCCGGCGGCGTGCCGCCGGAGTTCCTGACCCCCGCCGTCAACAGCGACTTCATCCCCGGCGATACGACGTACTTCTGCGCGCTCTTCAGCCCGACGCCCGCGCTCAACCGCCGGCTCCTGACCGCGCCACTCCCGACCTCCACCTACACCAACCTCGGGGCCTGCTCCACCGCGCCGGCCAGCATCTTCGCCTTCGACTTCGACAACCCGGCGACGACGCTCTGGGCCATCAACAGCGGCGTGTGCGGAGCGGGCGGCTGCAACGGCACCTCCTACGGCACGATCGACCAGGCGACCGGCGCCTTCACGTCCGTCGGCAACATCACGGGCGCCCCCGCCGCCGCCAACTTCGCCGGGCTTCGCTTCGACCCGACGACGGGCACGGTCTATGTGATGGCCCTGACGACGGCGGGCACGTCGCAGTTGATGACCCTCAACCTGACCACGGGCGTCGGCACGCTGATCGGCGCTCCCTCCGCCGGAATCATCATCGACATCGCGATCAGCAACTCGGGCGTCATCTACGGCCACGACCTGAGCCTCGACCGCATCGTCACCATCGACAAGACGACGGGCGCGGTCACGAACGTCGGCCCCACCGGCATCGA
>JANMPI010000294.1:0-8604 GCA_031369785.1 Acidobacteriota bacterium | reverse complement strand
GCCGGAGCGGTTGGATCGATCAGGTCGAAGTGGCCGGCTCTAGCGATGGTCCCGACGCGCACGTCATCGCCTTTGCCATTGGCTTCGGCGGCGAAGCGCGCGCCCTGGCTCGACGGCACGATCGCATCGCGGTCGCCCTGGATGAGCCGCACCGGGACGCGGAGGGGCAGGAGATCGACGGGATTGGCTTCCGCATAGCGCTCGGGGACCTCCTCGACGGTCCCGCCGAGGAGCTGGGCCACCGCGGCGTTGCACCCGCCGGGGCCGGCGCCGTACGCGCGCAGGTCGGTGATGGCGCCGAGGCCGACGACGCCGCGGACTCCGAGCCGGTGCCGGCCCGCGGCCCAGAGCGCGAGGTGGCCGCCCGCCGAATGGCCGACCAGGACCACGCGGTTGGTATCAAGCGGGAAGCGGCGGGCCAGCGCGCCAACGTGATCGATGCCGTGTGCGACGTCGTCGAACGTCCCGCGCCAGCCTCCGCCGGGGTCTCCGACGCGGCGGTACTCGATCGTCCAGGTCGCGATGCCGTCCTTCCGCAGGGCTTCGCTCGCGGGCCGCATCAGGTCGAGCCCGTACCGCGCGCTCCAGCACCCGCCGTGGATGACCACGGCCACCGGGTGCGGACCCCGCCCCGAGGGGAGGCGCAGCTCGCCGAACTGCAGGAGATCGGTTCCGTACGCGATCCGGTGGACCGCAGGGGCAGCCGGTGGGGCCGGAGCGAGCAACAGGGCGACGACGAGAGCGCCCACCATTTATCCCTTGACTGCGCCCGCGGTCAGCCCGGCCGTGAAGAAACGCTGCAGGAGCGCGAATCCAACCATCACCGGTACCAGGCCGAGAAAGCTCGCGGCAGCGACGAGGTTCCACTCCGTCTCGTACCCGCTCTGGAAGCTGAACAGGCCGACGGGAATGGTGAACCGCGACTGGGTGTCGAGGAGGACGAGCGACAGCGCGAACTCCGACCAGTAGGCGGCGAGGTTGAAGGTCGCGGTGGCGGCGAGGCCGGGGGCGATCAGGGGCAGGGCGACGCGCCGCAACGTGAGCCAGCGCGACGCGCCGTCCAGGCGCGCGGCCTCGAGGACAGAGGGCGGCAGCGCGTCGAAGAAGGTCTTCAGCACGATGATGGTGAACGGGACCTGCACCGCCGCGTAGACGAGGGCCAGGCCGGCGTGAGTATCGAGAAGGCGCAGGGCGGCGATCAACCCGTAGATCGGGACCAGCAACACGACCGGCGAGATCATCTGCCCCGCGATCAGCGCGCCGAGGATCGAGTCTCGGTGCCGGAAGCGCTCGCGCGAGAGGACGTAAGCGGCGGGGATGCCGGCGGCGAGGGTGAGCAGGGTGGCGAGCAGCGCGACCTTGCCGCTGTTCGCGAGGTAGGTGGGCACCTGCGTGCGTGAAAGGACGAACGCGTAGTTCGCCAGCGACGCGTTGGCGGGCAGCCACTGCGGCGGGTACTCGTACACGCCCGCCTTGCTCTTCAGCGAGACGGACAGGAGCCACAGCTGCGGCAGCAGGAACGCCGCCGCCACCAGGGCGAGGCCGATCGCGAGCGGGGCCTTGCGCCTCTTCACGCGGCCTTCCGCGGGCGGAGGATGAGCCGCGCGGCCAGGACGGCGAGCCCGATGTTCAGGATCAGCAGCAGCACCGCCGCCGCCGCCGCCCGTCCGCTCTCCAGATCGTAGAAGGCGGCGCGGTACATGAAGAGCGAGATCACCTCGGTGCGCCGCGCGGGCCCGCCGCCGGTCAAGGGCAGGACGAGATCGAAAGTGTTCAGGGTCTGGATGGTGATCAGGATGAGGTTCAGCGCGAGCACGGGGGCGAGCTGGGGCAGGATGAGCATGCGCAGGCGCGCCCAGGGACGAAGCCCCTCGAGATCCGCCGCTTCGTGCAGCTCCTTCGGGATGCGCTGCAGGCCCGCGAAGATCAGGATCATGCTGAACGCGCACCCGCGCCAGGTGTTGGCGGCGATCACCGACGCCATCGCCAGTCCCGCCGAGGACAAAAGCGGCAGCGGGCCAAGGCCCAGGAGCGACAGGTAGTAATTGACGATGCCGGAGCGGTTTTCGACGAGGAGGATCCGCCACAGCACGCCGACCAGCACGCCCGGTATCACCCACGCGCTCACCACCGAGGCGCGGGCGAGGAGGGTGAGCGGCGCACCCCGTCGCCGCGCGGCGTCCACCAGCACCGCGACCGTGAGGCCGAGCCCCATCTGCAGCGTGATCGACGCGCCGACGAAGACCAGCGTCACCGCGGCCATCTGATAGAACTCGGGGCCGGCGAGCAGGCTCTGGAAGGTCTCCAGCGTGTAGCGGTGCGGCGAGCCGTAGGCGCCGGTGTCGGTCAGGGCGACGCGGGCGAGGTCGAGCATCGGATAAGCGAGGAGCGCGGTCGAGAGGACGACCGCGGGCAGGAGCCACACGCGCAGCGGGGCCTGCGATCCGCGCAGCGGCCACAGCACGCCGACGGCAAGCAGGATCGCGGCGAGGACGGGGATCCAGGCCAGCGCGTCCGGTCCCTGCTTCGCCGCGTGCCCCGCGCGTCGTGCCGTGCTCGCGAGGACGGCGCGCCAGGCATCGTCCACCGCCTGCTCCGGCGTCTTGTCCCCCGCCACCGCGGCCCCGATGGCGATCTGGAGCTGCTGCGAAATCGCGGGATAGGCCGCCGCGGCCGGCCGCGCCTTGCCGTGGGCGACGATGGCGGCGAATTTGCGCTGCCACTCGCTGTCGCGGAAGAAGGGCGCGTCCGTGTACACGCTGCGGCGCACCGGGAGATGCCCGGTCAGCTGCGTGATGCGCCCGACGTTCTGCCGCGACTCGACGAACTGCAGGAACTCGGCGGCCGCGCGCTGGCGCACGGGATCGCGGGCGAACATCACCCACACCCAGCCGCCGGTCCCCGTGGCGGCAGTGCCCGCCGTCTTCTGCGGGATGGGCGCGGCGTCCCACTTCGCGAGCTCCGCCGGGGGCAGTCCGGCCTCCAGATCACGGAGTTGCCAGTTGCCGCCGAGGAACATCGCGGCATCCCCGGCGATGGCGGCCGCGGTCAGCTGCTGGTAGTCGTTGTGGCCGAGGACGGCGAGCGGGGTCGCGCCGCGCTCGATCGTCTGGCGCAGGAACGCGAGGACGTCGATCATCTTCTGCCGATTGGGCGCCTCGCCGAAGATCGGCCGACCGTCGGCATCGACGAGCTCGCCGCCCTGGGCCCAGAACATCGCGAGGTGATCGAAGACCGATCCTTCCCACCGCCCGGCGTTGTACAGGTACCCCGCGATCTTCTTCTCGCGGGCGACGCGGCTGGCGACGTCGAGGAGCTCGTCCCACGTCGCGGGGGGATTGGGGACGAGGTCCTTGCGATAGAAGAGGAGGCGGCAGTCCGTGCCGTGCCAGATGCCGTACACGTGGCCCCTGGCGTCGGACAGGGTGTCGATGGTGAAGGGCAGGTAGTCGGCGCGATCTTCCGCCGGCCAGTAGGGCTCCAGCGCCTGCACGTAGCCGCCGTCGAGGAAGAGCGGCATCCAGAAGCTGTCCACCGACGCGATGTCCGGGAGCCGCCCCGCCGACGCGGCCAGCAGCAGCTTTGCCTTGTGCATCTCGAGCGCGGGCATGGCCGAGATCTCGAGCTGCACGTCGGGATGGCTGGCCGCGTAGTCCTCCATGATCTGATGGAAGATCGCGGCAATCGGCGGGCGCGAGGCGAGGTGCGAGTAGTCCTGCTGCGCCCACACCGTGACCTTGATCGGCGCGTCGGAGCGGCCGACGCGGATGGGCGTCACGAGGTCTTCGGCGAGCACCCCGTTCGCGGCCAGCAGCAGCGCGAGCGCGAGCGCCCTCATGGCGCGCGCTCGAGGAAGACCGGGTTGGTGACCGCGCGCGGCGCGCCGTCGGCGGCGAAGACGTGCACGCGAAGATACCGATCGGGCCCGGCGTCGCGCTCGAATCGCACCCGTGTCGTGGCCGGTCGGGTGGCCACGACGGCGCCATCCGCGACGAGGTCCACGCGTCCTCCGAGCAGGCCGACGGGCAGGGTGACGTCGACGCGGACTTTCTTCTCCTTGCCCACCGCGAGCGTTTCCCCCGCTCCCGCGCGCCGCCGTCCCGCGCGCGCCACCAGGAGCGGCGGCGGCGTGCGGCCGTCCGCCATCACCACGACGCGGCCGGCGCGGATCCCGGCGAGGATCGCCCGCGTCGAGAGCTCGTCCGCCCACACCCGCACGCTGGCGAAGTCGATGGGGTTCGCCCCACGATGCCAATCGCTCGATCCCACGGCGACGATGCGGCGCCCGTCCTTCAGCAGGCGATCCCACGTCGCGATGGCCTGCGCCATCTCCGCGTGGTTCCCGTTGGTGATCTCGATGCCCATGACGCCTTCGGGCACCGCGTGCTCCCACCCGCATCCGGCGCAGGCCGCGCTCGGATGGTTGATGGAGAAGAGCGCACCACGGGCGTTGACGGCGCGGACGAGTTCGGCAATCCGCGGGTCGCCGGGGAGGACGCGGAAGTCGATGTCGCCGCGGATGCCGCCCAGCCCCCAGGCGCTGGCGTGGCCGCCCGGGGTCGTGATCTCTTCGCCCACGATGCGCAGCACGCCGTCGTCGGGGATGGCCTCGGTCTGGTGCGTCGTGTTGTTGTGGTCGGTGACGGCGATGAAATCGAGGCCGGCGGCACGCGCGCGGGCCGAGACCTCGGCCACGGTGAGCGCGCCGTCGCTGTGCACGGTGTGGATGTGCAGCCCGCCGCTGTACCAGCGTGCGCCACGGCGCAGCGGTTCGGCGGGACGCGCGGGCAGGACCAGCGGCTTGGCCAGAATCTCGGCCGCCTCGGTCTCGATCGTCACCTCGACGTCGAGGCCCGACTCCGCGACCTTGTAGAGGCCGAGGGCGACGTTCCACGTCCCCGCGGGAAGCGGCCCCGGCCAGTAACCCGGCGTGGCCTCGGTCGCGGTGATGGTGACCGTCTTGCGCTCGCCGCCGCTCCATCCCCGGAACGCCTTCGAGCCGAGGTCGAGCGATCCCGGCTCGAAGAGGCCGAGGTCGACGACGCTGGCGCCGCCCGTGCGGTCGTACGCGTATCCGAAGGTGAGGCGCGTCGTGCCCGCCGGCACGTCGAAGGGCACGTATTGATAACGTCCGCGGGCTCGATCCCGCGGCGTGTAGTGGACGACGATGACCCGCCGCGCGGGATCGGACGCCCGCGCGGGCAGCGGCAGCAGTGCTATCGCGACGAGGAAATACCCGGCGGCCCACCCGCTGCGCATGGAACCGCGACTGTACCAGACGACTACACGGCGCGCGCCGAGCCCTTCGCCATCCCTGGCTCCACGCGGGGCGATGCCGAGCGCCCGAAGGACGGGATCAGCATCGGAACGCGGCGGCGATAGTCCTCGTAGCTCTCGCCGTGCTCGCGCACGAGGTCGTGCTCCTCGAACTGGATGGCGATCAGGATGTAGGCCGTGGTGGCGACGGCGAACAGGAGGTGCGTGACCGTCATCGCCGGCGTCATCCAGAAGGCGAAGAACCAGCCCACGTAGAGCGGATGGCGCACGAGGCGATACGGCCCCGGCGTGCCGAAGGCGAGCCGCGTGTACGGCCGCCCGACGAGCTGCAGCCACACCTGGCGCAGGCCGAAGAGATCGAAGTGATCGATCAGGAACGTGGCCACGAGCACGAGCCCCCAGCCGAAAGCAAACAGCGCCCAGAGCACGCCGCGCGCGAGCGGATTCTCGACCGACCACACGACGCCGCCGAGCGGGCGCCACTGCGCGAAGAGCAGGATCAGCGCCAGACTCGAGAAGAGGACGTAGGTCGAGCGCTCCAGCACGGAGGGGACGATGTGTGTCCAGCGCTCCTTGAACCACGGGCGGGCCATCAAGCTGTGCTGCACGGCGAAGAGGCCGAGCAGGGCGACGTCGATGGCGATGGCGGCGGCCAGGCTGCCCGTGCGCGGGCCGTCGAGCGCCTTCACCCGCGGGCAGTTGCCGATGAAGGCGATGGCGTACAGGAACGTCGCGAAGAAGACCGCGTAGCACGCGACGCCGTAGGCGAAGTAAAGGATGCGTCGGATCATCGTTCTCTCCTCATGCCCGGCGATGATCGGCCACGGGCCGGGCGGGCGCGATGGGCCGGTTGTCCCGGTCCGGCTAGAATGTCGCCCAGCCACCCGGGACTTTTGTCCCGAGCAGCGCTTCAGTGGACCGATGGACCGCGCCAATCGACAGCAAATCCGGTATCTCCGCACCCGTGACGGCGTTCAGCTGGCCTGGGCCGAGGCCGGCTCCGGCCCCCTGCTCGTCAAGGCCGCGAACTGGCTGACCCACCTCGAGTACGACTGGGAGAGCCCGGTCTGGCGTCACTGGCTGCGCTTCCTCACTGATCACTACCGGCTCATCCGGTACGACGAGCGCGGCTGCGGGATGACGGATTGGGACGTGGGCGAGCTGTCCGTCGCGCGCTGGACGGAGGACCTCGAGAGCGTGATCGACACCGCCGCGCCCGGGCAGCCGGCGATCCTGCTCGGGATCTCGCAGGGCGGCGCCGCGTGCGTGTCCTACGCCGTGCGTCACCCGGAGCGGGTGTCGCGCCTGGTGCTGTACGGCGGATACGCGCGGGGCGCGGCCCGCCGGGGCAACGAACCGGGCGCGCGCGAGTATCGCGCGATCACCGAGCTCGTGATTGCGGGGTGGGGGCGCGACAACCCCGCGTTCCGCCAGGTATTCACGTCGCGCTTCGTGCCCGGTGCGTCGCCGGAGCAGATCGCCTGGTTCAACGAGCTATGCCGCAAGACCACGTCACCAGCCATCGCCGCGGAGCTCCTGCACGCGCGCTCCGAAATCGACGTCGCCGACCTCCTGCCCCAGGTGCGCGTGCCGACCCTCGTCATCCACGCCCGGCAGGACGCAGTGGTTCCGTTCTCGGAGGGGCGCCTCCTCGCCGCTTCGATCCCCGGCGCGCAGTTCGTCGAGCTCGACTCCCGCAACCACGTTCTGCTCGAGGGTGAACCGGCGTGGGAGCGCTTCCAGCAGGCGGTGCTCGATTTCACGGGTGTCGCCGGCGCGGCCACGGGCGAGGACGCGGCGTTCGCCGCGCTGTCGCCACGCGAGCGGGAAGTGCTGACCTTGATCTCCGAGGGGCTGACGAACGTGGAGATCGGCGAGCGCCTCGCCATCAGCGAGAAGACGGTGCGCAACCACATCTCGAAGGTGTTCGACAAGCTCGGGGTCTGGTCCCGCGCGCAGGCCATGGTCTTCGCGCGCGACCGCGGCTTCCGGCCTTAGCCGCTCCCTACCAGACGGTATCGACCAGGGGGCTGTCGAGAAGCCGCTCGTCCCGGGTCACGAGCGGAATGCGGAGGCTCCGCGCCGTGGCGGCAATGAGCCGGTCCATCGGATCGCGGGGAAAGTCCTCCGGAAAGTGCTGGGCGACGACCGCGATCTCCGGCGTCACTTCCTGGATGACGGCGCGGACGGCGCCGAGGATCGTCTCGACGTCCTTCTGTATCTCCCCGCCTCCCCGGACCCGGCCGCTCTTCAACATCCCGGCGAGCTCGAACAGCGTGACGGAAGCGACCCCGAGCCCGCCGACCCGAGCGGCTCGCTCGATGGCAGTGGTCGCGGCCCGCGAGAGTTTCCTGGGCTCCGCCGCCGCCCAATGGACGACGTGGGTGTCGAGAAGGATCACCGCACCCGGCGGCGGGGAGCGCGGCGCGGAGCCGGACCCTTCATCCACCGCTCCCACTGGGCGTCCCGCGCCCGCTCCATCGCCTTCCACTCGCGATCGGACAGCGGAGACGAAACGAGGTCGCCGACACTCGAGAACCTGCCTTCGAGAGCGCCGAGGACGAGGCGCGCCGGCACGTCCACCGGTACCAGCTTCACGAAGGGAACGCCGCGCTTCGTGATCGTCACCGGCCCGCGTATCCGCCGCCCGCCCGCGCGGGCGAATCCGTCTCCAGCCGCACGAGCATGTCGAGGACGAGCGCCGTCCACGAGAAGTCCACGGCACCGTTCCCCTCGCCCGTCACCGGGTGGTAGTACTCGCGGAACCCCGACTGCTCGATCAGCGCCGCCGAGCGGTCCTCGATGCGGCGGGCGAGCTCGACATGGCCGTGGCGGCGCAGGCCGCGGGAGACGTACCAGTTGGAGTTCATCCACACCGGTCCGCGCCACACGAGCTTGGTGCCGACCACCCCGGGCGCGTAGCCCTTCTCGTTCATCGCCACCGAGGGTACGGGATAGGGCGCGGCGTATTCCGCCGGGTCCTCGAGATGCGAGACCAGGGCGTCCACCGCGAAGCGCGGCAGGTCGGCGAGCACGAGCGGCACCAGGCAGGAAACGGTGTTGGAGACGAGGGGCTTCTCCGCCTTGCCGGCCAGGTCGAAGAAGAGGCCTCGCTCGCGGTCGAAGCACTTGGAGACGAGCGACGCCGTGGTGGCCGCCGCGCGGCGTCGCATCTCGACCGCGCCCGCGAGGTCCCCGGTGCGCTCGAGGAGATCGCCCAGGACGCGCTGGTTCTCGCCGTAGATGGCGTTGACGAAGCAGTCCTCCACGACGAAGCGGTCGAGGGCGAACATCTTCTCCGGGTCGCGTCCCACGGCGGCGTAGGGA
>JANMPI010000267.1:0-2100 GCA_031369785.1 Acidobacteriota bacterium | reverse complement strand
CGCACGAGATCCTGCGCCGATCCGGCGTCGCCCGAAAAGACCGCGGCGCGCTCATCGACAAGGTCTCGGCGGTGGTGATCCTGCAGGAATTCCTGGACGGCCGGCGCGCGGAAGGACCGGTGTCCTGACCGTGCGCAAGTTCCTCTTCCTGCTCGTCGCCGCCGCCGCCTGCGGCCTCTTCTGGTTCCACGAGACGCGCTGGCCGGTGCGGTCAGCCGAGGACGCGCCCCAGACGCTGATCGTCCCACCCGGCGCCGGCGTGCGCGACATCGGACAGAAGCTGCGCGTTCTCGGATACGTGCGCCATCCCGAGATCTTCCGGGCCCTCGTCCTGTCGCGCGGGGCCACCGCGCGCTTGCGCGCCGGAGAATACGAGCTCGCCGGCCGCATGAGCCTCGACGACGTCGTGACCAAGCTCGTGAAGGGGGACGTGGTCCGCCGCGCGGTGACGTTCCCGGAGGGGAGCGACATCGAGGCGATGGCACGCCTCGCCGCGGCTCGCGGGATCGTGATGGAGGACTTCCTGAAGGCGGCCCGCGACCCGGGCCCGATCCGCGATCTCGATCCCGACGCGAAGGACCTCGAGGGCTATCTCTTCCCCGATACCTACGATCTGACCCGGCGGCCGGATCCCGCGGCGGACCTGGTGGCGCGGATGGCAAAGCGGTTCCGCGACGTCATCGGGCCGGAGCTGCCGGCGATCAAGGCCAGCGGCATGACCCTGCGCGAAGTGATCACCCTCGCGTCCGTCGTCGAGCTCGAGACGGCGCGGCCCGACGAGCGGCCGCGCATCGCCGCCGTGTTCAGGAACCGTTTGAAAAAGCGCATGCCGCTGCAGACGGACCCCACGGTCATCTACGCCTTGAAGAAGCGCGGCGGGTACGACGGCAACATCCATCGCGGCGACCTCGACATCGATTCGCCGTACAACACGTACCGATACCCGGGCCTGCCCCCGGGGCCGATCGCGTCGCCGGGACACGAGGCCATCCGTGCCGTGCTCCAGCCCGCGGACGTCCAGGACCTGTATTTCGTGAGCCGCAACGACGGCTCGCACCAGTTCAGCGCCAACCTCGCCGACCACAATCGCGCGGTGTTCCAGTACCAGAAGCACCGGGCGGATCTCGCCAGTCCAGCCGCGGATCCGGGGTCAATCCTTCCGTACAGCGGGCCGGCGGTCGCCGCGCCTTCGCCCACGGCTCCGCCCCGCTAGGTGGCGGGCCGCTCCCCCGAGCCGGACGAGAGACCGCAAATCATCCTCGGGCCGCGGGCGTGGGCGGCCGCCCTCCTCGCGCTGGCGCTGTTCCTCGTCCTGATCTCGAATGGCCGGCCGATCGGCGCGGGCGACACGCGGCCGACGGAGCGCGTGGCCGCGAGCCTCATCGGAGAAGGCGACCTCGACCTCGACGAGTACCCGGAGATCGAGGACCCGTTCGCGCGCACGGTGGGCGCGCGCCGCGTTTCCATCTATCCCGTGCTCTCCGCGGTGCTGGCGGCGCCGGTGTTCCTCGCCGCGCAGGCGGAATTCCTCCTCGACGAGACCGGCACCGCGCTGGCCGGCAAGTGGGCAGCGTCACTCTTCACCGCGTCCGCGGCGGGCATCCTCTTCCTGGTCGTGGGACGACGCCATCCTCATCTCGAGGCGGCGTGGACGGCGGCGCTGTTCGCCCTCGGCACCTCGATGTGGTCGACGAGCCAGGCGCTGTGGCAGCACCCGGCGGCGGTCCTCTTCATCTGCGCGGCGCTGTTCTGCGTCTCGCTCGCCGAGCAGGACGATCCGTGGGCGTCGCGGGCGGGACTGCCGCTCGCCCTTGCGGTGGCAGCGCGTCATGCCGACGCGGCGCTGGTCGCCGTCCTCGTGATCGGAATTGCCGCGCGGTGGCCGCGGCGCGTGGTGGGGCTCGTCGCGTGGGGCGCGCCGGTGGTGGTGCTGCTGATCCTCTATCAGTGGTGGTACTTCGGCTCGCCGCTCCGGCATGGCTTCAGTGGAAGCGCCGCGCGGTTTTCGGAGCCATGGGGGTATGGGCATCTCGGGCTGCTCGTGTCACCGGCGAAGGGCCTTCTCGTCTTCACGCCGCTCGTGATCGTCGCCGCCGCGGG
>JANMPI010000290.1:0-2002 GCA_031369785.1 Acidobacteriota bacterium | reverse complement strand
CTTCACCCCCGCGAGATCGGGCAGGTAGGTCTGGAAGTCGCGCACGAGGAAGTCGTAGATGTTGTGCTTGCCGGGATTGACGCCGGTGGCGAAGCTCGACCACGCGACGGGCGATTCCGACGGCTGCGTCGTCTCCAGCTTCGCGAAGGTGCCCGTCTCGGAGAGGCGCTTCAGGTTCGGCAGCTTGCCCTCGGCCATGTACTTCTGGGCGAGGGTCGGGTCCATGCCGTCGAAGCCGAGGACGAACACGCGCTGGCCGGACCGGCGGAGCGGCTTGGTCGTCGACTCCTTCCCGCACATGGCGGTGCCGAGCGCGGCCGTGGCGGCGAGCGCGGCTAGGGCGAGAATCGAGCGGCGGTGCGGCTCCCTGAACATCGGACGATTCTAGATGCGCGCCCCGCGAAGCGGGTAGCCGCTTAGCGGGGGCGAATGCGCGTCTTGATGCGCCGCGGGCGCAGCGGGGGAGTCTCGGCGGGAAGCGGGCGGGAGACGGCGACGGTGTAATCGTGACGGCGCGCGGGCGGCGTGCGATCGGCGTCGCGGACGCGCGTCAGAGCACCCGGATCCGCGATGGGCAGGAGGGTCGGCTCGATGGTCGGGAATCCTTCGCCGGCGTCCACCGCGGTCAGCTCCTCGGCCTCGGGGAAGAGGCCGCTCACGTATTCCTTCAGCGAGAGGTTGGTCGGCCCGTAGCCCTTGTCGTACAGGTAGTGCTCGCAGGCCGCCCCCATCTCCGAAGCACTCGCGTACCGGCGGGCGGGATCGCGTTGCAGGGCGGTCTTCACGATGGCGAGGACGCCGTCGGGGATCGCGGGGTTGAACGAGCGGGGCGAGGGATGGACGCCGGTGATCACCTTCTCCAGGACCTCCGCCGTCGTCTCGCCCTGGAACAGGCGCTCCAGGGTCAGCATCTCGAAGAGGACGGCGCCGAGGCAGAAGAGGTCGCTGCGGTTGTCCGCGCGCAGCTCGACCACCATCTCCGGGGCCATGTACGCGGGCTTGCCGGTGAGGCTGCTGTCGCGGGTGCCGCTCCTCGTGGCGATGCCGAAGTCGATGAGCTTCACCGTCCCCTCGCGCGTCATCATGATGTTGCTCGGGCTCACGTCGCGATGGACGATCGCCGACCGCTCGAACACGTACTGCAGCGCGCGGCAGACCCGGCTGGCGATGAACACGGAGAGGTCGACGTCGGGCATGCGGCCGACCTGCTGGTGGCGCTCGAGGTACTCGACGAGGCTCCATCCGTCGATGTACTCGAGGATGATGCACATCTGGCCGGAGACGTCCTCGAAGTCGAAGATGCGGCCGATGTTCTCGTGGTCGAGGACGGCGTACCGTCGCGCCTCCTCCACGAAGAGCCGCACGTGGCCGGGCTCCTCGGCGTCGCGCAGCTGCTTCATGACGATCGGCCGCTGGAAGCCGGACTGGCCGATGAGGAGGCCCTTGTAGACCTTGCCCATGCCGCCCGCGCCCAGCTCTTCGAGAACCCTGTACTTGGCGGCGCCCGGCATGGCCGGATACTACCGCACGTTATACTCGACGGGTCGATGCGTTATCTGGCCCTCGACGTGGGGGAGCGCAGGATCGGGGTGGCGCTCTCGGACGAGACGGCGACCCTCGCCACCGGCCTCGACACGCTCGTGCGCGTCGGGTCGCGCAAGGACGCCCACGCCGTCGCGGAGCTGGTGCGGGTGCATCAGCCGGCCGCGGTCGTCGTCGGCCTGCCGCTGAACATGGACGGCACGGCTGGAGAACAGGCCGGGAAGGTGAGGGCTTTCGTGGACGGCCTGAAGCGGCGCATCGCGGTCCCGATCGTCGAGCGGGACGAGCGGCTCACCACCGTCGAGGCAAACGAGATCCTGCGCGAATCCGGCGTGCCGCGCCGCGAGCGCGCCGCCCTCATCGACAAGGTCTCGGCGGTCGTGATCCTGCAGGAATTCCTGGATGGCCGCCGCGACGAAGGGCCGGTGTCCTGACATGCGCCGCTTTCTCTTCCTTCTCG
>JANMPI010000187.1:0-5772 GCA_031369785.1 Acidobacteriota bacterium | reverse complement strand
CCTGCCCGCCGTTCTTGCCCAAGGGATGCGGCATCGCCGTTCTTCACGGCAATCCCGCGAAACCCAACGTAGATGTCTTTTTAAAAGTACCCGCCAAGTCAACCATTCCACTCCACTCGCATACATCGGCGGAGCGAATGGTCCTGGTAGGAGGCGAGCTTCATGTCACGTATGACGGTCAGAAGAAGACGGTGCTCAAGCCGGGGACCTACGCGTACGGTCCTGCTAAGCGACCCCACAAGGGCTTCTGCGCGAGCTCCGTCCCGTGTGTCCTATTCATAGCGTTTGAAGGGCCGCTGGACGCCATACCCACCGAGAGCGTGAAAAAATAGCGCGGCGCCGCCCAACGCGGCGCTGCAGCGGACTTTGGCCCGCTCGCATGTATCCTCACTTCACGTTCTGCGCGGCGGGCCGAAGCCGCTGAGCTTGGGTCCGTTCGGCCTCACACAAACGGCGCTGCTCACGCTCATGGGAGTGAACAATCGCAAAGTACTTGATCTCCTTCCCGAGTCCGGCGATGAACATCGCGGAGGAGGACTGGGCCGCAGTCGGTGAAGCCGCGCATGCGGTGATACGCGAGGCCAAGCGTGCAGGCGTCTACGTGTTCGGCGGTGGAATCAACGAGGACGTCGCGCCAGTGATGGTGGGTGCCGACGGCCGCGTGAGCAACGAAACCTACCCGCAGACCAAGGAGTTCAATGGTGGCTTCTGCGTCTTGGAGCTGCCGTCGCGCCGAGCTGCAATCGAGTGGGCCGCGAGGATCGCCAAAGCGTGTCGTTGCCCGCAGGAACTTCGCGAGTTCGGGTACGACCCCGAGAGTTAACCGTCCCGGCGGGGCTACCCTTCCGCGTGCCCGGCTCCCCAGTTCTCTACCTCGCTGCGTTCAAGTGACGCGCGTCATACCAGTGCCCAATTGGCCTAACTCGTCGTTCGAGCCGATTGCTTCGGGCGCCGCTTGATTTCCAGGATGGGGAGCCAATCATACTCGCGGCGCCCTAAGCAACGGTGACCTTGCGTTAGGCAACACTGGCACCTCCTGAGTCGTGTTGCGCAGCCAATTTCGCGTGCGAAGCATCCTCCCGAAACTCTCGCAGTCACTCCCCTCCGAGTCGTCAAACGCGAGCGCGATCGGTCGCCATCGTGTTGCCTAACTCTGCGCTGCACCGGACTTGTCCCCGCAACCTGCCCGTCGCCAGTGTTAAACTTCTAAGCGTGCGGGGCCAAGCCTGTGAGCTTGGGTCGGTTAGGCCGCGCAGGATCGAAGTTCCGAGAATGGCAACGCTACGATGCACCTCGAAGTACCGAAAAGCTCTCGCGCTTGCAGAGCAGCTTCCGGAGCCCTCTACCGCTGCTTCTGCACACCCGTTTGGCGAGTGGTACGCCAACACGCTCACCATTCAACGCCAGCCGTTCTTGCACTTTATGAATGGTAAAGTCTTGCTGTCGGTGATTGTTTCAATGCGAGAACGCCGATCGGGCGAGCGCCGTATGGGCGAAACGCTGGAACGCCTCCTTCTCTCGTTCGGGCTTCCTCCAACGGCCACCGAGTCGTTTGTCTCGCATGTCGCAACATTAGAAAATTAACGTGGGCAAGAACGAAGCATCCACGCGGCCATGCGAGATAAGGCTTCCCTAGCAAAGAACGCCGTTCTCGGACGTCGCGCTTCCTCGCCATGGGAGATCATGGTTGACCTCGCGGTCATGCCGTGCGGGGCGCTCGGCTACAGCAATCCGAGAATCGAGACGATGAGATTGGTCAAAGCGGTCGGCGCGCCCTGACTCGGCGCTGCAGAGCTTTCAACGTCAGGCGTGCAAAGGAGCCATGAGATGGGACGAGTTCGCGTCGAAAGCTTCACCGTCTCGCTCGACGGATACGGAGCAGGCCCAAATCAAGACATCAACAATCCGCTCGGCATTGGCGGGACCGATCTGCACCAGTGGTTATTTCCAACGCGCACGTTGCAGCGGGCCTTGTTCGGGAAGGACAGCGGCACGACCGGGGTTGACGATGACTTCGCCGCTCGTGGCTTTGAGAATGTCGGGGCCTGGATCCTCGGCAGGAACATGTTCAGCCCCCTTCGCGGACCCTGGCCGGACATGAACTGGAAAGGCTGGTGGGGAGACAATCCTCCGTATCACGTTCCGGTCTTCATCCTGACGCATCACGCACGTCCACCCATCGAGATGGAAGGCGGCACGACGTTCCATTTCGTCACGGGCGGCATTCGCGAGGCGCTTGCAAGGGCACGCGAGGCGGCGGGCGGAATGGACGTGCGCGTCGGCGGTGGGCCGAACACCATCCAGCAGTACCTTCGCGAGAGCCTCATTGATGAGCTGCACATTGCCATCGCCCCCGTCCTGCTCGGCGGTGGGGAACGGCTGTTCGAAGGGGTTGACTTGCGGGCTCTGGGATACGAATGCGTCGAATTCGTAGCATCGGAGAAGGCCACGCACGTCGTCCTACGGCACCAGGGGCGCGCGAACGCCTAACTCCGTCTTGAGACGTTCGGCCCGGATCGGAGTGGCCGCTCTTGTCGTCACAGCAGCGTCGTGCTCGGTTGCTCAGGTTCGCGTTACCGTCGCCAACCGTGGGACCCTGCCCTTGGAAGACGTCCGTGTCACCGTCAGCACAGTGACCGACGAGTTGGGCACCCTCGCCCCGAAGCAGGAGAAGTCTTGCTGGGTGCGGCCGCGCGGGGAGACGGGAGTCACCATCACCTATCTCGCTCCTGGCGGGCTCAAGGTGGACTCCGGCTCGATCGGATACCTGGAGTCAGGCTATTCAGGCTCGATCACCTTCGTGGTGGACGAGCGTGGTGTTCAGGACGCCAACTGGCGTGTGAATGCCCTCTTTTGAACTCGGGGGCGGTGGCGATGCGATACGAGCCGAGAAGGTAGCCGCGAACGGCTAAGGCAGGCGGAACGCCGCCATCTCCTCGCCGTTCCGTACCAGCAGGACGTCGCCCGCGAGCACCGGATGGTTCCAGGTCTTGCCCTCGAGCGCCTTGAACTTCGCGCGCTCGTTGAACGCACCCGGGATCGCATCGACGAGCGCCACCTCGCCGTCCTCCGAGAGCACCAGCAGGAGGTCCTCGTCGGGCAGCAGGATCAGCTGGCCGCTCCCGTAGCGGCCGCCCTTCCACTTGCGCGCGCCGTCCGCGAGATCGATGCAGGAGAGGATGCGGCCGTCGAAGCCGTACGCGTGGCCCTCGTGGACGACGAAGTCGTTGAAGTACGGCTTCAGGCCGATCGACGTCCAGCGCTCGTCGACCGTCCACTTGTCGCCGGCGTGCGCGACGGCCAGGCGGCGCGTCCCGCTCGAGTCGCTGACGCTGATCAGCACGTTGCCGTCGGGGGTCAGCGCGGGCTGCACGATGGGATAGCCCTTCCACGCGTGCTGCCACAGTTGCTTTCCGTCGGCCGGCGCGACGCTAATCAGCCCGACCGCGCTCAGCATCAGGACCTGCGGCACTCCATCCACCGACGTGAGATGCGGGGAGCTGTAGCTCGCGCCGCCGCCCGTCGGGCCGAGCCAGCGCCGCTCACCGGTGGCGCGGTCGTAGGCGACGAGCGACCCGGAGGCGGCGACGATGACGACGTCGCCGATCACGAGCGGGGAGCTCGAGAAGCCCCACATCGGCGTCTCCGCGCCGGTGTCGGCCGCTGCGTTGTGTGACCACGCGACGGTACCGGTGCCGGCGTCGAGCGCGTTCACGATGCCGGTCCCACCCAACGTGTAGACGCGGCCGTCGGCGAGGGTCGGCGTCCCCCGCGGCCCCGCGCCGCCGTTCGATTCGTAGAACCGCGCCTTGTCGCCGTGCCTCCATACGGGCGCGCCCGTCTTCAGGTCGTAGCTCGCCACGACCTCTTCTTCACCGCGCTGCTCCTGCGTGTAGAGGCGGTCGCCGTGGACGGCGAAGGACGACCAGGCCGGTCCGATCGGCCGCCGCCACAGCTCGACGGGGGCCGACGCCCACTCGGGCTTGATCCTCGTTCCGCGAACGGCGCCGTCGCGCCTGGGCCCGCGGAAGCCCGGCCAGTCGCGGCCCCTTTCCGCCGCCATCGGAGCCGGAGTGGCCGTGGCGCTCGCGGCGATCGGGGGCGCTTTCGTTTCGGCGATGGCGGCCGGCGGCTGAACCACGGGGCTCGCCACGGGAGACGGGGGTGCAGCGGGCTCCTGGGCGAGCATGCGTTCCTCCGCCGTCGGCGTCCACCGCCAGTGGAGATCGGCGTTGGCATCGCCGGTGATGCCGCCGGTGCGCAGGAGCGCGAACACCCCGCACGCGAGCACGATTGCCGCGGCCAGGATGGCGCGCCGCGGCCCGTCGGGAAGGCGCCGGCCGGCCGCCGCCCCCGCGACGAGCGCGAGGCTCAACGCCGGCAGCGCGAAGATGGGGATCATCATTCCCATCAGCCCGTTCGCGATCGACGGATGGACGATGCGCCTGGTCGCGACCACCGCGAGTACCATCACCACGATCACGCCGACGCGATCGACCCACGGCGCGCGGCTACCGAAGAGCCACCACAGCATGACGGCGAGAAAGCCGGCCGCGCCACCGAGTATCGAGACGAAGCCGCCGTCGGGCAGGGCGAAGCGCGCCCCCAGCCACAGCAGCCACTGGATGGCGACGAGGACGAGACCCGGCCAGAGCCGGAGCGGCCGGTTCACCGTCACGTCGCCGGCCGTTGAGGGGGTCATCCTGGGTGGCCGAGTCTACGCGATATCCTTTCGCCGCCTCCACCTGGCCGACGCATGACGACTGACCCCGTCGACATCCGTCACGTTTCCGACACCGCGCTGTGGGTCGCGCAGTACCGCGCCGTCGAATCTCGGCGTCCGGACGCGCTCTTCACGGACCCGCTCGCGGCGCGGCTCGTCGGCGAACGCGGCCCCGCCATCGCGGCCGGCATGGATCGCGCCTTCCGCTACACGCGATGGTCGGTGATCATGCGCACGACGATCATCGATCGCTTCATCCACGACCTCGTCGGGCAGGGCGTGGACACCGTTATCAACCTGGGCGCGGGCCTCGACACTCGCCCGTATCGCCTCGAGCTCCCGCCCTCACTCCGCTGGGTCGAGGTCGACTACCCGAGCGTGATCGCGCACAAGGAGACTGCCCTCCGCGGGGAGACGCCGCGGGTGAAGCTCGAGCGCATCGCCCTCGATCTCGCGGATCTCGGCCAGCGCGAGGACGCGTTCGCGCGGCTCGGGTCCCAGGCGAGCAAGGCCCTGGTCCTCACCGAGGGTGTGATCCCGTACCTGACGGAGGACCAGGTGGCGTCGCTGGCGGAGAGCCTTCACGCGCAGAAGGCCTTCCAGTTCTGGATCGCGGAATATTTCGCGCCGCAGATGTATCGGCACTTCCGCAGCGGCCGCAGGAATGAGCGGCTCCGGAACGCGCCCTTCCAGTTCTTCCCGACGGAATGGTTTGCGTTCTTCCGCGGCCATGGATGGGCGCCGCGAGAGGTGGCGTACCTGGCGGAAGAATCGACGAGGGTGGGGCGCGCGATGCCGTTGCCGCTCTGGGCGCGCATCGTCCTGCGCTTTGCGCCCGCGGAGCACGTCGAGCGGCACCGGCGCCTCGCGGGATACGCGGTCTACACGAAGACGTCGGCCGCCGGCTAGCGCGGATCGACGGGTGAGCGGATCGGCGAGCGCGAGGGACAGCTGGCAGAGATCGAGGACCCGCAGATGACAGTCACCGCGCCGTCGAATACCGCCCGCTCGGTCGGCATCACCGGAAAGCTGATGCTTGCGTTGCTGAC
>JANMPI010000172.1:0-5569 GCA_031369785.1 Acidobacteriota bacterium | reverse complement strand
CCTGCTCGAGCTCGGACGCGGCGACGTGAAGGTCGTATTCGAGTCCGAGGCCGACATCGCGCCCACGCTCGAAGGTGCGGCCGCGGACCGCGACGTGAGCGCCGTGGCCTCGCTCAACCCGAAGTACACCTTCGAGAGCTTCGTGGTCGGCTCCTCCAACCAGTTCGCCCATGCCGCCGCGCGCGCGGTCGCGGAGATCCCGAGCAAGTCGTACAACCCCCTCTTCCTGTACGGTGGCGTGGGGCTCGGCAAGACCCACCTCATGCACGCCATCGGGCACTACATCCAGGCCCGGAACCGTCACCTGAACCTCGCCTACATGTCTTCGGACCGCTTCATCAACGAGATGATCAACGCGATCCGCTTCGATCGGCTCCCCGCCTTCCGGCAGAAGTACCGCGCCATCGACGTCCTGCTCGTCGACGATATCCAATTCATCGCCGGCAAGGACCGCACGCAGGAGGAGTTCTTCCACATCTTCAATGCGTTGCACGACGCGCAGAAGCAGATCGTGATCTCCAGCGACTGCCCGCCCCGCCAGATCCCGACCCTCGAGGAGCGCCTGCACAGCCGCTTCGAATGGGGACTGATCGCCGACATCCAGCCCCCGGACATCGAGACCAAGGTCGCGATCCTCCGCAAGAAGGCGGAGGCGGAGCGGGTAATCCTGCCCGAGAACGTCGCGCTCTTCATCGCGAGCAAGGTGCGGACGAACATCCGCGAGCTCGAGGGGAGCCTCATCCGCCTGATTGCCTACGCGAGTCTGACCGGGCGCGACTTCGACCTCGCCCTGGCCCACGAGGTGCTGCGCGATCTCCTCCACACCGAGGAGAAGCCGATCACCATCGAGATGATCCAGAAGTTCGTCGCCGACCACTACAACGTGAAGCTCACCGAGATGAAGGCGCGGAACAACTCGAAGTCGGTGGCGGTGCCACGGCAGATCGCGATGTACCTCACCAAGACCTTGACCGACGCTTCCCTGCCCGAGATCGGCAAGGGCTTCGGGGGCAAGCACCACTCGACGGTGATCCACTCTGTCCGCAAGATCGACGGCCTGCGGAAGAAGGACCCGGAGTTCGACCGGCTCATCAACAGCTTCGTGCAAGCGTTTCGATGAGGTTGGCTCCCTTTTCCACCGCCCGTGCACAAACGCGGACGCTTTCGACCCCGGTTTCCGCGCAGGCCGCGCGTCTTGCACAGGCGGTCGCCGGGGCGGTCGCACCGTGCACACCTTCGCGCACAGGCCAACTCGTGGCCGGCCGTTCAGTTGGGCGGAGATCCGCCGTTTCGGCAACATCTCTTTCCGTCAATGAAAGAGAAGCTTCTGGTGTCGTGAAGAAGAGGAGGTAGCAAGCACCCATGGAGATCACCGTCCGCAAGAGCGACCTGGTGAAGGAGCTGCAGCTCGTCCAGGGGATCGTCGAGCGGAAGAACTCGATCCCGATCCTGTCCAACGTGCTGGCCGAGGCGAAGGGCGGTGAAGTCCGGATCGCCGCCACCGACCTCGACGTGTCGCTCCGCTGCGGGTGCGCGGCGGTGGTGAAGACGGAAGGCTCCATCACGCTCGCGGCCAAGAAGCTCTACGAGATCGTCCGCTCGCTCCCGGAGAGCGACGTCAAGATCAAGGTGCTGGCCGACTCCTGGGCCACCATCGAGTGCGAGCGGGTCAGCTTCAAGATGGCGGGCCTGCCGCGGGAGGATTTTCCGACCCTTCCCGAGGGCAAGGCCAGCAAGGGCGTCGAGATCCCGGCCGAGGCGCTGCGCGACCTGATCAGCCGCACCGCGTTCGCCATCACCGCCGAGGACGCCCGCTACTACCTCGCGGGCGCGCTGCTGCTCCTCGACAAGGACGGCGCGTCGATGGTGGCCACCGACGGCCATCGCCTTTCCTACGCCCAGCGCAAGACGCCGCTCAACATCACCGACCCCCAGCGCGTGCTCGTGCCGCGCAAGGCCATCCAGGAGCTCGCGCGCCTCCTCGAGACCGAGGACAGCACGACGTTCCAGCAGGTGGACAACCATCTCGTCTTCACCGTCGGCACGCGGGTGCTGTCATCGAAGATGATCGAAGGGCAGTTCCCCGCCTTCGAGAAGGTCATAGCACTCACCGGCGACAAGAAGGTGGACCTCCAGCGCGATGGACTGGCCACGGCGATCCGGCGCGTGAGCCTGCTCTCGTCGGAGCGCAGCCGGGCCGTGCGGCTCACCCTGGGCGACGGCCGCCTCGATCTCTCCGCGTCGTCGCCGGATCTCGGCGAGGCGAAGGAGTCGCTCAGCGCCGACTACAAGGGCGCGAGCGTCGAGATCGGCTTCAACGCCCAGTACCTGCTGGATTTCCTGGCTGCCGCGGGGACGGAGGCCATCTCGCTCGAGCTCAAGGACCACGAGAGCCAGGGCCTCTTCCGTCCCGGCGCCGGCGGCACCACGGACTACCGCTACATCGTCATGCCGATGCGGCTCTGACGGCGGCTCGCGCGCGGGGTGTGGGTGGAGACGATGGAAATCGCGGACGTGAGAAACCTTCGCGAGGTGCGGCTGTCACTGGATCCGGGGCTGAACGTGTTCCTGGGGCGTAACGCGCAGGGAAAGACGACGCTCCTCGAGGCGGTGGCGATCCTCGCCCGCGGCCGCTCGTTCCGCACCGAAGACCTGACCACGGTCGTGCGCCGCGGGGCCAGCCGTCTCATCGCCCGCGGCGTGAGCCGCGAGGCGGAAAGGGGGACGTCGCTGGAAGTCGAGCTCGGCGCCGCCGGACGCCGCCTGCGTGTCGACGGCCGCGAAGTGCCGCCCCGGTCGTATCAGGGCCGGCTCGAGGTGTCGGTCTACTCGACGGATCGGCTGAAGGTCGTGCGCGGCGTGATGCGCGACCGCCGCCAGTACGTCGATCGTCAGGCCGCGGCGCTCTGGCCCGCGTATCGCCAGGCCCTCCGGGAATACGAGCGCATCCTGCTGCAGCGAAACGCCACCCTGCAGCGCCGGGGCGGCGATCTCGGGGCGTGGGACGAGCGGCTCTGCGCGGTGGGCGCGCGCCTGCGCCACCGGCGCGCCGGCTACATCGAGCGACTGCAGCAGAGCCTGGCCACGGGGTTCTCCCCGCGCGGCGAACGGTACGGGATCGCGGTTTCGCCGGGGCTCCTGGCCGGGGCGGAGGCGGCCCACGAAGTGGCGCTGCGCGGGGAGCTCGAAGCGGTGCGGGCGAACGAGCACCGCGCGGGACGCAGCCTCGCCGGCCCGCATCGCGACGCGGTGGCGCTCAGCGTCGATGGACAGGACGCGGCGTCGTTCGCGTCCTCGGGGCAGGCCCGGAGCCTGCTTCTCGCCCTGGCGCTGGCCAGTTTGGAGGTCTATCGGGCGGAGGTCGGGTCGTCGGCGGTCGCGCTTCTCGACGATCTCGACTCCGAGCTCGACGAAGAGCGCGCGGCCTCGCTATGCGCCGCGGTGGCGGCGCGCGGGCAGGCCCTGGTGACGACCGCCCACGAGGGCTGGGCGCGTCGGCTGGGAACGGCGGGGCGTCTTTTTGCGGTGCAAGACGGCCAGGTGACGGCGGCCTGATCGAGTCGTGAGCAGCGTGGCGCGGTCCCTCCGGGACACGCGCTTTTGGTACAAACAAGGGTGCTTTACAGGTGAGATGACTGAGCAAGTGAAGACGGTGGAGCCGGAAGCGGAGTACGGAGCCGATCAGATCCGCATCCTCGAGGGCCTGGAGGCGGTACGGGTCCGTCCCGCCATGTACATCGGGTCGACCGGCGAGGCCGGCCTGCACCACCTCGTCTACGAGGTCGTCGACAACTCCGTCGACGAGGCGCTGGCCGGGTACTGCTCCGAGGTGAACGTCACCATCCACATCGACAACTCGGTCACGGTGGTCGACAACGGCCGCGGCATCCCCGTCGGCCCCCATCCCGGGGTGCCGGGGATGGACACCGCCGAGGTCGTGCTCACCAAGCTGCACGCGGGCGGCAAGTTCGACAAGAAGTCGTACAAGGTCTCTGGCGGCCTGCACGGGGTCGGGATCTCGGTCGTGAACGCGCTCTCCGAGAGCCTGGTGGTGGAGATCTGGCGCGCCTCCAAGGTGTACCGGCAATCCTATGTCCGCGGCACTCCGCAGGGACCGCTCGAGAACACGGGCGTCACCGAGCGCCGAGGCACCAAGGTCACCTTCAAGCCGGACGGGCAGATCTTCGAGACCATCCTCTTCAGCTTCGACACCCTGTCCCAGCGCCTGCGCGAGCTCAGCTTCCTGAACCGCGGGATCCTCATCACCCTCGACGACGAGCGGGACGAGAACAAGAAGCACCGCTTCCAGTACGAGGGCGGGATCGCGTCCTTCGTGGAGCACCTGAACCGCAACAAGGAAGTGCTGCACCCGCAGCCGATCATGATCGAGGGCACGCGCGACGACGTGGCGATCGAGGTCGCGCTGCAGTGGAACGACGGCTACGCGGAGAACATCTACTCCTTCGCCAACAACATCAACACCCACGACGGCGGCACGCACATGGTGGGGTTCAAGAGCGCGCTCACCCGCACCTTGAACGTCTACGCCACCGCGGCCGGCCAGGTGAAAGACGGCGACGGCCTGCAGGGCGAGGACACGCGCGAAGGACTGACCGCGGTCATCAGCGTCAAGGTCCCGAACCCGCAGTTCGAGGGGCAGACCAAGGGCAAGCTCGGCAACTCGGAGGTGAAGGGGATCGTCGAGAGCCTCATCAACGAGAAGCTCGGCCGGTTCCTGGAGGAGAAGCCGTCGGTCGCGAAGCGCATCGTGCTCAAGGTGCTGGAGGCGTCGCGGGCCCGCGAGGCCGCGCGCAAGGCCCGGGACCTCACGCGGAGGAAGGGCGCTCTCGACGGCGCCGGCCTCCCCGGCAAGCTCGCGGAATGCCAGGAGCGCGATCCCGGCAAGTGCGAGCTCTATCTGGTCGAAGGCGATTCCGCCGGCGGCTCCGCGAAGCAGGGGCGCGACCGCGCCTTCCAGGCCATCCTCCCCCTGCGCGGGAAGATCCTGAACGTGGAAAAGGCGCGTCTCGAGAAGACGCTGGCCTCGGAGGAGATCCGCAACATCATCGCCGCCCTCGGCACCGGCGTCGGCGCCGACGACTTCGACGTCACCAAGCTGCGCTACCACCGCATCATCCTGATGTGCGACGCCGACGTCGACGGGTCGCACATCCGCACGTTGCTGCTCACCTTTTTCTACCGCCAGATGAAGGAGCTGATCGAGCGCGGTCACCTCTACATCGCGCAGCCGCCGCTCTACAACGCCAAGGCGGGGAAGACCGATCGCTACCTGAAGGACGAGGCCGCCCTCGACGCCTTCCTGATGCAGCGCGCGGTGGAGAACCGCAAGGTCCGCCTGTCGTCGGGGCAGGAGATCGAAGGCCCGAAGCTCATCCGCCTCCTCGAGCGGATGGTCGCCGTCGACAAGCTGCTCGACCACGTCGAGCGCAAGGGGACGCCGCGGGGCCTGGTGGAGATGCTGCTGCGGGGCGAGGTGAAGGACGCCGACGCCTTCACGGACAAGAACCGCCTGCTGGAGATCATCCGCCCCATCCGTGAAGCGGGCGGC
>JANMPI010000158.1:0-3641 GCA_031369785.1 Acidobacteriota bacterium | reverse complement strand
TCACGTCCTCGACCCGCGTCCCGCTCCCTTTCGCGATGCGCTTGCGCCGGCTGCCGTCGAGGAGCGCGGGGTCGCGCCGCTCGTCCGCGCTCAGGGAGTCGATCACGGCCATGGCCCGCCGCATCTCCGCCTCGCCGGCCGCGGTGTCCACGTCCTTGGCCGCGTTGCCGAGGCCGGGGATCATCCCCAGCACCTGATCGAGCGGGCCCATCTTCTTCACCTGCGCGAGCTGCGCCCGGTAGTCCTCGAGGGTGAACTCGTTGCGGCGGATCTTGCGCGCGAGCTCCTCGGCCTGGCCAAGGTCGGCGAACTCTTCCGCCTTCTCGATGAGGCCGAGGACGTCGCCCATGCCGAGGATGCGGCCGACCATGCGGCCGGGGTTGAAGATCTCGAACTCGTCCGCGCGCTCGCCGGTGCCCGCGAACTTCACCGGGCATCCCGTCACGGAGGCCGCGGACAGCGCCGCGCCGCCGCGCGCGTCACCGTCGAGCTTGGTCAGGACGATGCCGGTGATCCCGATGCGGCGATGGAACTCCTCGGCGCTCTTCACCGCGTCCTGCCCCGTCATCGCGTCCGCGACGTAGAGGATCTCGGTCGGCTGCGCGTCCTTCTTCAGGAGCGTGAGCTCGGCCATCAGCTCGTCGTCGACGTGCAGGCGGCCCGCCGTATCGACGATCAGGAAGTCGTGGCCGATGGCCCGCGCTTCGTCCACCGCGGAGCGGACGATGGCGCGCGGATCGTCGACGCCCGCGGGGTAGTGCACCTTGAGGTCGGACTGACGGCCGAGGGTCGCGAGCTGCTCCCGCGCCGCCGGGCGCTGGACGTCCGTCGAGACGAGGAGCGGATGATTGCCGTTCTTGCCCAGCCAGCGCGCGAGCTTCGCGGAGGTCGTGGTCTTGCCCGATCCCTGCAGTCCCGTCATCAGGATCACGGAGGGGAGCCGCGACGCGGTCTGGATCCGCGGCGGCGCCTCGCCGCCGAGCAGCTCGACCATCTCGTCGCGCACGACACGGATCACGGCCTGCGCGGGATTGAGGCCCCGCAGCACTTCCTGGCCGGTGGCGCGCACGCGGACGCGGTCGAGGAACTGCTTCACGACCTTGAAGTGGACATCGGCCTCGAGGAGCGCGAGGCGGATCTGGCGCAGCGCCTGGTCGACGTCCGCCTCGGAGAGGGACCCCTGGCCGCGGAGGGTGCGGAAGACGTCCTGGAGCTTCCCGCCTAAGGTGTCGAACATATTGGCAATGACCGTCCGGCGAGCGCACCTCGGCGCCGCTTTGCCGGCCCGTCGAACACACGCGAACGGTTGATCTTAGGGTATAGCTGCGGGGTCTGTCAAAGCCAACGTGTGCAGAGGGTTAAAGGTCCTAGCGCGGGATCAGAAGTCCCGGGAGATGGCGAAGAGGCTCGCTATCTGCCGATGGCTTTCCCGGATCCGCCGCGCGAGGGCCCGGCCGAGGGCGCGGAGGATCTTCCCGGTGAGCACCGGGCGATGCTCGATCAGGTCGCGGACCTCGCCGTGGGGGATGGCCAGGATCACGCAATCCGTATGCGCGATGACGTGGGCGGAGGGCGGCACGGCGTCGAAGAACTCGGTCTCGCCGAAGATCTCGCCCGGGCCGAGGATGGCCAGGGCTTCCTCCCCCGCGCCCGGCACGTGCTTGCTGAGGCGGACCGACCCCTGGTGAATGACGTGGATGTGGCCGCTGGCCAGCCCCTCGGTGACGATCGTGGTGCCGGAACGGATCCGCTTCACCATCCCGACCATCAGGACGTGGGCCATCTCATCGTCCGTGAGGTCCGCGAACAGCTCGACGGTGCGAAGGAAGTCCTGGATCACACACTCCTCAGGAAGTGGCCCAGCTTGTCCTTCTTGGTCTTCAGGTAGCGGCGATTGGCGTCGGAGGCGGGGATCTCGATGGGCACCCGGGAGACGATCTCGAGCCCGTATCCCTCGAGGCCGACGAACTTCCGCGGGTTGTTGGTGATGAGGCGGATCTTGTGCAGGCCGAGCTCGGCCAGGATCTGGGCGCCGATCCCGTAGTCTCGCTGGTCGGCCTTGAACCCGAGCGACTCGTTGGCCTCGACGGTATCCTGCCCGCGGTCCTGCAGCTCGTACGCGCGCAGCTTGTGGATGAGGCCGATGCCGCGTCCCTCCTGCTTCAGGTACAGGAGGACACCCTGGCCGGCGGCGCCGATCGTCTCCAGCGCCACGTGGAGCTGGTCGCCGCAGTCGCAGCGGGACGAGAAGAACACGTCGCCGGTGAGGCACTGCGAGTGCACGCGCACGAGTATGGGATCCTCGGGCTTGATCTCCCCCATCACGAGCGCGATGTTTTCCTGCCCGTCGATGAGGCTCTCGAAGGCGTGGATGCGGAAGGGCCCGTAGCCCGTGGGCAGGCTCGCCTCCGCCGTCTTGCGCACCAGGCGCTCGGTGCGCATGCGGTGCTGGATCAGGTCCTTGATCGTGATCAGCTTCAGCGCGTGGGCGCGGCAGAAGCGCTCGAGGCGTGGACCCCGGGCCATGGTGCCGTCCTCGTCCATCACTTCGCAGATGACGCCGGCGGGGCGGAGGCCCGCGAGGCGCGCGAGGTCGACCGCCGCCTCCGTCTGTCCCGCGCGCACCAGCACGCCGCCCGGAACGGCGCGCAGCGGAAACATGTGGCCCGGCCGCGCGAGGTCACCCGGCTGCGTCCTGGGGTCGACGGCCGCCAATACGGTCCGCGCCCGGTCGCCGGCCGAGATGCCCGTCGTGGTTCCCTGCTTGGCCTCGATGGGCACGCAGAACGCGGTGCCGAACTTCGCGTCGTTGTTCTCGTCGCGCACCATGAGCGGGATGCGCAGGGCGTCGAGGCGCTCGCCCGTCATGGGCAGGCAGATGAGCCCGCGCCCGTAGCGGGCCATGAAGTTGATGACGTCGGGGGTGACTTTCTCCGCCGCGATGGTGAGGTCGCCCTCGTTCTCGCGGTCCTCGTCGTCCACCACGACGACCATCCGGCCCTGCCGGATGTCCTCGATGGCTTCCGGGATCGTGCTGAACGCGGCCTCTGTCTTCTTCATGGTCGGTTCCGCGAACGGCGCGCGCCCGTGCGCCGCGCCCGCGGCGGGGGCGGCATCATCAAGCGCTCGACGTATTTCGCGATGACGTCCGCCTCCAGGTTCACGCGCGTGCCCGGGCGGGCCGCGTGGAGGTTCGTCCGCTCCAGTGTATACGGGATGAGCGCGACGGTGAAGGCGCGCGCGCGCAGCGCGGCCACGGTGAGGGACACGCCGTCGACGGTGATGGATCCCTTTTCGACCATGTACCGCAGGATCGCCGGCGGGGCAGCGACGACCAGCTCCGCCGCCCGCTCGTCGCGGGTCAGACGGACCACCTTTCCCACGCCGTCGACGTGCCCCTGGACGATGTGGCCACCGAGCCGGGTGGTCGGCGTGACCGCGCGCTCCAGGTTGACGCGGTCACCGGCCGTCAGCATCCCGATCGCGGTCTTGTCGAGCGTCTCGCGCATCACGTCGGCCGTGAAAAGAGTTGCTGTTGGGCGACCTCCGTCCAGACCCCCTTGGGTCGAGGTCGTTTGAATGCTCGACACGGTCAGGCAGCAGCCGTTGACGGAGATCGAGTCGCCGAGCGCGGCGTCGCC
>JANMPI010000028.1:0-13471 GCA_031369785.1 Acidobacteriota bacterium | reverse complement strand
CGAGCACGCGCGGCTTCTCGTGGCGTGGCTCGGCGACGAAGGCAGCGCGATGCGCGCCTTCCGCAAGCACAGCACGTGGTACACGAAGGGCTTCCGTGGCGGCGCGCCGCTGCGCGAGCGCCTGATGAGGGTGACGACGCTGGCCGCGCTCGAGGAAGGGCTGGCCGACGTCGATCGCGCGCATCCGTTCCCGCCGGAGGCGATGCGGGTGGCGCGGGGAAAGACGAGCGGCACCCAGAAGGTGGCGCTCCCCGAGGGCTACCTCGACGATCTCGACGACGAGACGCCGCCCGGCGCGGCTGCCGAGGCCGCGGACTCGGGAGGCTAGCGGCGGCGGGTCCGGGAGAGGTGTTGCCATCCGCCGTCGGTCGTGAATAATCTCCAGACGCCCCCGACGTAAAACCTGCGGCGCCCGAGGTTCGACATGCGCTTTCGACGCCTTCTCGCCCTGCCGGTGGCTGTCGCCGTGCTCGCCTGCGCCGCGCCCGCGCGAGCGGCGTCGGTCCCGACCACGGAGGCCAGGGTCGATCCCTGGGTCCTGTCCACCGCCGCCGCGGGGCCCACCGAGTTCCTCGTCTTCCTGAAGGAACAGGCGGACGTGCGCGGGGCGGACGCGCTCATGACGCGGGACGAGAAGGGGCGATTCGTGTTCGAGCGGCTGCGCGACACCGCGGCGCGCACGCAAGGTTCCCTGCGCGCACTCCTCGACGCGCGAGGCGTCGAGTACCGCCCGTTCTGGGTGGCGAACATGATCTGGGTGAAGGGCGACCTCGCCCTCGTCACCGAGCTCGCGCAGCGCGATGACGTCGCCCACGTCTACGCCAACCCGACGGTGCACTTCCAGGAGCCGGTGGAGACCTCCGCGTCCGACGTCTCGCCCCAGGCCATCGAGTGGAACGTGGCCAAGGTCCGCGCGCCCGAGACCTGGGCCCTGGGGTTCACCGGCCAGGGCGTGGTCGTGGGCGGCCAGGACACCGGCTACGCCTGGGCCCATCCCGCGCTGCAGGGCAAGTACCGCGGTTGGAACGGGACGGTCGCCGACCACAACTACAACTGGCACGACTCCATCCACGGCTGCGGACCCAACAGCACGCCGCCGTGCGGCGGCACCTGCGGCCTGAATTCCCTCGTGCCCTGCGACGACCAGGGCCACGGCACGCACACCATGGGGACCATGGTGGGCGATGACGGCGCCTCGAACCAGGTCGGCGTGGCGCCCGGAGCGCGGTGGATGGGCTGCCGCAACATGGACCGTGGCGACGGCTCGCCCGCCTCGTACAGCGAGTGCTTCCAGTGGTTCATCGCTCCCACCAACCTCGCGAACCTGAACCCCGATCCCACCAGGGCGCCGCACGTGATCAACAACTCGTGGGGCTGCCCGCCCAGCGAGGGCTGCACGAATCCCGACGCCCTGCGCACCGTGGTGGAGAACACGCGCGCGGCGGGGATCGTCGTCGTCGTTTCCGCCGGCAATTCAGGGTCGGGCTGTAGTTCGGTGATCGATCCGCCTGCGATCTACGGCGCGTCGTTCAGCGTCGGCTCGACGACCAACACGCCGACCGACGTCATCTCCAGCTTCAGCAGCCGCGGCCCCGTGACCATCGACGGGAGCAATCGCCTGAAGCCCAACATCTCGGCGCCCGGCAGCGGCGTGCGGTCGAGCGTCCCCGGCAACGGTTACGCGAGCATGAGCGGCACCAGCATGGCCGGGCCGCACGTGGTGGGCGTGGTGGGGCTGTTCCTCTCCAAGTACCCGGCGCTCAAGGGTCAAGTGAGCGCCATCGAGAACGCGCTGCAGGCCACGGCGGTGCCCCGCACGACGACCCAGACCTGCGGCAACGTGCCCGGCACCCAGATCCCGAACAATACCTATGGCTACGGGCGCGTCGATGCCCTGAGTGCCGTGACCGTGCAGGGCGCCGACCTCGCGCTGGCCGCGCCGGCGTGGCCGACCGTGGTCCTGACCGGCAGCAGCTTTTCGTACACGATGACGGTGAGCAGCCTCGGGCCGTTCACGGCGACCGCGGTCACCCTGAGCCAGCCGCTGCCCACCGGCTTCACGGTGGGCGCGACGACCCCCAGCCAGGGGACGTGCAGCGTGAACGCAGGCACCCTCACGTGCGCGCTGGGAAACCTGGCGGTCGGCGCTTCGGCCACGGTGGCGGTCACCGTGACGCCGAGCGTGGCCGGGCCGGCGACCAGCCGCGCCTCGGTCGGCGCGGCGGAGCCGGACGCGGTGACCACCAACAACTTCGTTGACTTCCAGACGAGCGTGGAGTCCTGTCCGCTGGCGACGCCGGCCGTCACCGCGCCGCTCTCCACGCCGCCCAACACGCCGGGCCTCACCGCGGCGACGACGGCGCGCCCCGGCCACACGTACACCTGGACGCTCGTCGGCGGGACGATCACCGCCGGCCAGGGCACGGGACAGATCACCTTCACCGCCGGCCCGGCGGGCACGACGATGCAGCTCTCGGTGGTGGATTCGGTCGCCGGGTGCGATTCCGCCCCCGCGCGCCGCAACATCCAGGTCCACTTCCTCGACGTTCCACCGGGGCACCCGTTCCACAACCACGTGAACACGCTGGCCCGGAACCAGGTCACGGGCGGGTGCGGCAACGGCAACTACTGCCCGGACGTCTCGATCCCGCGCGAGCAGATGGCGGTCTTCCTCCTCGTGGCCAAGGAAGGCGCCGGCTACCTGCCGCCCCCGTGCACGATGCCGATGTTCGATGACGTGCCGTGCTCGAGCCCGTTCGCGCGGTGGATCAACGAGGTCGCGCGACGCGGCATCACCGGCGGCTGCAGCGCGACCAGCTACTGCCCCACGGTGGCGGTCACGCGCGAGCAGATGGCGGTCTTCCTCCTCGTCGCGAAGGAAGGCGCGGGCTACAACCCGCCCGCGTGCGTGACGCCGACGTTCGGCGACGTGCCGTGCAGCAGCCCCTTCGCGAGATGGATCGAGGAGCTGGCGCGGCGCGGAATCACCGGCGGGTGCGGCAACGGCAACTATTGCCCGGGCGCGCCCAACTCCCGCGGGCAGATGGCCGTCTTCATCGTCACCGCGTTTGGGCTGAACTAGCCACTACGAAACGCAACCTCCGGATGGCCTCCGCGCCGGCCTCGTCCTAGCTTCAGGGGCAAGGTCGGCGCGCGTTGCCGCGCCGCGGGAGGCCGGGCGATGATGAACGGTATCGCGCGCGAACGAGGGGTATTGAGCGACGAGCAGGCGTGGGCGGCGGTCCTCGGACGGGACCGGACGCTGGACGGGCGGCTCTTCTACGGAGTCCTGTCCACCGGCGTCTACTGCCGCCCGTCGTGCCCTTCGCGGCGGCCGCACCGACACAACGCCACGTTCTTCGCGGCGCCGGCGGACGCCGAGCGGGCGGGGTTCCGGGCCTGCCTCCGTTGCGATCCGCGCGGCACCAGGGTCGCGGTCGCGCCCGGTCCCGTCCTCCGCGCCCGCGCGTATCTGGACGCGCACTTCGACGAGCCGGTGACGCTCGACTCCCTCTCCCGCGAAGCGGGGATGGCGCCGCACCACCTGCAACGGACGTTCAAGAAGGCTTTCGGGTTGAGCCCGCGTGAATACCAGGACGCGCTACGGTTGCAGCGCCTGAAGTCTTCGCTGCGCACCGGAGGCAGCGTGACCGCGGCCATCCACGGGGCCGGATACGGATCGGCGAGCCGCGTCTACGAGAGCGCGGGCGCCCGCCTCGGCATGCCGCCCGGCGCGTACCGCAGCGGCGGCAAGGGCATGGTCATCCGGTTCGGCACCGTCGCGTCTCCGCTCGGGCGCCTGCTCGTGGCCGCCACCGCGCGGGGAGTGTGCGCGGTCGCGCTCGGAGACACCGACGCGATGCTCGAGGCTTCGCTGCGCGCCGAATACCCCGCCGCCACCTTCGAGCCCGGCCTCTCCGGCCTCGAGGAAACGGTCGCCGCTCTCGTGCGCTACCTCGGGGGGGCGGATGCGATCGGCGCCATGCCCACGGACGTCCTCGGCACCGCGTTCCAGCGACGGGTCTGGGGCGCGCTCCGCGCCATCCCCTACGGGGAGACGCGGTCCTACGCCGAAGTCGCGGCGGCGATCGGCCAGCCCGCGGCCACTCGCGCGGTGGCGCGGGCCTGCGCGACCAATCCCACCGCACTCGTCGTCCCCTGCCACCGCGTGATCGGCAGCGGCGGCGGGCTGCGCGGGTACCGCTGGGGGGTCGAACGCAAGCAGGCGCTCCTCGACCGCGAAGCGAGCGCCCGCCGGAGGGACTGAAGGCCTACCGGGGCGCGGCCTTTTCCGCGGACCCGGGGACCTTGACGTCGAGGCGCGTCGCGGCCTCGAAGCGCGCGGAGACGTCGTCCCAGTTCCACACGTTCCAGACGGCGTCGAAGAAGGCCTTCTTCTGGTTCTTGTACTGGAGGTAGTACGCGTGCTCCCAGGCGTCGATGACGAGGAGCGACACGCCGCCCTGGCTCAGGTTCGACTGATGGTCGTAGACCTGGCAGGTGAGGAGGCGCTGGCCCATCGGCTCCCAGACGAGCGTCCCCCATCCCGACCCCATGACGGTGGCCGCCACTTCCGTGAGCTGGGCCTTGAAGGCGTCGAAGCTGCCGAAGTCGCGGCGGATCGCATCCGCCAGGGCGCCCGTCGGAGCGCCGCCGCCCTTCGGCATCATGTTCTTCCAGAAGATGGAATGAAGGACGTGGCCGGAGAGGTTGAAGGCGAGCGCTTTTTCGAGCCCCGCGAGGCGCTCGAAGTCCCGTGCGTCGCGGGCCTTCTCGAGCTTGTCCAGCGTCTCGTTGGCCTTTTCGACGTAGGCCTTGTGATGCTTGCCGTGGTGAAGCTCCATCACCGCCCCGGAGATGTGGGGCTCGAGGGCACGTAATCGTAGCCGAGGTCGGGAAGAACGTAGCGCGCCATGCTGCCTCCGATCGGGGCGAGCTGCCCCTCGATCGAGACTAGCAGCGGCTAGCGCTGGAATGCGTAGGACAGCTTCAAGAAGAGCTGGCGCTCCGAGGGCTCGAAGCGCTCCGTGTCCTCGGTGAAGGTGCTGGCGTCGCCGTAGCCGAGGAAGAGCACGGTCTGCCAGTTGAGCTTGTACGCGAAGAGCGCGGAGGTGGTGACGCGGGCGCTGCGCCGGTTCACCTCGTCCAGGTAGAGCAGCGGGGCGCGAACGGTCTCGACGTACTGCACGATGCCGCGCACGAACATGCGGGGCGTGAAGGTGTAGGTCGCGCGCAGGCGCTCCACCTGGGCGGTGAACAGGCGCTCGCGGGGGACGCCCGTCGGCTCCACGTTCAGCCAGCGACGGCTCGCGTTCAGCCGAAGCTCGAGGTGGTTGGTCGGCCGCACCGTCGCGCGGGCGATGACGTTGGCCCCCGTGCCGACGCGGTGGTTCGCGAAGTCGATCTCCTGGCCGACGAACCCGTCGAGGCCGAGGCCGGAGAGGAGCCGCGACGGGCTCGCCCGCACGATGAAGCGGAAGCGCTGCACGGGCAACGGACCCTGGCCGCTGTCGAACGCGTCGTTCGCGTAGCGGAACTGGAAGAACGAGTTCCAGCGGCCTTCCATGCCCGCGCCCACGGCCACCGATCGCTCCAGCAGGTCGCCCTCGCGGTCGGTCAAGTAGGTGCCGTAGCTGAAGACGCGGATGCGGCGGAGGAAGCCCTGGGGGCGAAAGGTGTAGCCGGCCTCGCCGACCCGGTCGCGAAACCCGGCCTGGGGCACGAACCCGTTGTCGGCGCGGAACTCGTCGCCGAAGTCGCGGTACTCGGCGAACCAATCCACCTTCGTCGAGCGGTGCTGGTACGAGGCGTGGGCCGCGTGATCGCCGAGCGTGCGGCCGTCCCACTCGTCGGCGAGGTCGGGGCGCGTGGGCGTGAGCGACCGGCTGAAGAGGATCTGGCCGGTGACGGTGTCCCCGTCCGACGGCCGCCATTGGAAATCGGGGCCGAACACGCGGTTGTAGCCGCCGCCGCCGACCTCGCGCGCGGAGAAGATCGCGCTCACGAACGAGCGTCCGATCTCCCGGCGGGCGCGCCCGACCGCGACCAGCGAACGGTAGTCCTGGTCGGCGAAATCGGAGCCGAGAGGTCCGGGGATGATCGCGCTGCCGCCCCCGGCGTCCTGCGCCACGAGGGCGGTGAACGAGCTGTGCGCCATCTTGGCCGTGCCGCGCAGGCCCCAGCGCGGGGCGGTGACGGTCCGCGTGTAGAGGACGTTGATCGGCGTGGAGAAGAGGTCCACGCCCTCGAGGAAGAATGGCCGCTTCTCCGGGAAGTTGAGCGCGAACCGCTCGTTGGCCGCGATCTGGGCCACGTCGGACTCGATCTGCGAGAAGTCGGGGTTGACCGTCCCGTCGAGCACGATGTTCGCGGTGGGCGCCCACTTGGCATCGAGGCCGATGTCGGCGCCGACCGGATCCGCCTTCAAGGGAGTGCCGAGCCCGTCGAGCGGCGCGCTGGCGCGGTTCGCGCTCACGTAAGGGGCGAGGACGAGGCCGCCGCCCGCGGGAAGGCCGGTGAGCCCGTTCAGCGGCACGCCGCGGCAGACGAAGCAGTTGCCTCCCCGCGGCAGCCGGGTGTTGAACATCTGGTAGCGGTACTCGCGCGGATAGTTGCGGTACAGCAGGATCCGCCAGGTCTGGACGTCGGCCCGGCCGTAGCGCAGCGACGAGAACGGCACGCGGATCTCGAGCGTCCAGCCCGTCGCGGTGATGCGCGCGGCCGAGTCCCAGAAGAAATCGGGCGACGAATCCTCGCCCGAGCCGGTGTCGTCCGTCATCGCGTCGTACTGGATGCCGCTCGCATTGCCGAAGAACGTCATCGCGGTCTTCCCGTCGTTGCGGGCGTCGAGGATGATCCCCGCGTAGTCCGTGTCGCCGGGGACGTTGTCGCGATCGCCGAGCGGCGCCTTGATCTTCCGCGGCTCCGGGTCCTCGAACTCGAACCCGGCGTAGAAGAACTTGTCGTCGTAGGCGAGATAGGCGGCGTTCGCGACCTTCGGCGCGACGTTGTCGCCGGGGTTGGTCTCGAACCAGGTTTCGATGCGGTGCGCGCCCTTCCACCCGGCGTCGTCGAGCGCGCCGTCGACGACGATGGGTCCCGTCGCGCGGGCGACGGTGAGGGCGGGGACGTCCGCCGCCGCCGGCGCGTCCGCGGCGAGCAGCGGCGCCGCGAGGCACGAGATCACGTTCAAGGCACTGAACGCGACGGCCGCGGGAGTCATTGCGGAATTAGACGCCCCGGCGGTTCGAACTGCTCGTCAAATGTTGTTCAGGGCGCGCGGCGGGACCGCGCGGCGGCGGCGGCGGGATCGGCGGCACGGCGGCGGGAGAATTCCTCGAGCACCGCGCGCATCGCGGGCTGCGCCGCCGCGATGCGGTCGAGCCCCGGGCGATCGAGCTCGAGGAGGTCGCAGGGCGACGAGGCGGTGACGGTGGCGCTCCGGGGCTGGCCGGAGAGGGTCGACATCTCGCCGAAGAACGCGCCTTCGCCGAGCGTGGTCACCGCGACGTCGTGGCCCTCGGGCGATCGCACGAACACCTTCACCTTGCCCGTCGCGAGGATGAACACGCTCTGTCCGGGCTCGCCCTCGGTGACGATGACGTCGCCGGGCGCGAAGGTCAAAAGGCGCAGCCCCTGGATGAGCGCGAGCAGCTCGTCCTCCGCGAACCCTTCGAAAAGGGGGCTGGCGCGGAAGCCGGGACCGTAGCCGCGCAGGGCTCGCGGCGGCGGCGCGGGCTGGTCGCGCGGGCGCGCGCGTACGGCATCGCGGACGGTGTCGAGGAGCCAGGCGTGGAGGAAGTCGTCGGTGCGCGCGCGCGAGGGGCGCCCCGGGAATGAAAGCGTGGCCGGCCCGGCCGCGACGGCTTCCTCGGGCGGCGGCTCGTCGTGGAGCCGCGGCGCCAGGCTCACTTCCTCCACGTGGCGGCGCTGCAGCTGCTCGATCTTCTTGAGAATGGAGATGGCCTTTTCGGGATGGCCCCCGCGGGCGAGGTCATCGGCGAGGCCGACGAGGATCGGCACCGCGTCGTCCTCCTTGCCCGCGCGCACCAGCACGTCCGCGAGGCGCAGGCGCATCCGCGGGTCCCAGCGGCTCTCGCCAAAGTGCGCTTCCAAAACCTCGATCGCGCGCTGGCCGGACCGGGGATCGGTGAAGGGCACGGAGCGGATGGCGGCGACCTCCGGGCTGCTGGCCCGCCGGATGTACGCCTCCTCCAGCACGTCGCACACGCGTGGATGCGTGCGCGCGATGCCATCGAGGGTGGGCTTGTCGAGCTCGAGGATGTCGGTCACCGCCGCCGCCACCACCGTCGCCGAGCGGGGGCGGCCGGACAGGGTGGAGATCTCGCCGAAGAAATCCCCGTTCCGGAGCTGGGCGACGAGGTAGTTGCGGCCCGCGGGATTGCGCACGAAGACCTTCACCCGCCCGCCGGTGAGGATGAACAGGCTCTGCCCAAGCTCGCGCTCGGTGACGATGACGTCGCCGGCGGCAAAGGTGTGCACGCGGAGGCCGCGCACGACGGCCAGCAGCTCCTCATCGCCCAGATCGGAGAAAAGCGGCATCGCGAGCAGGCGATCCGCGTACTCGACGAGGCGCGGACGGTCGACGGCGGCGCCGCTCGCTTCGACCGGACGCTGGAGCACGTCTTCCACGATGTCGAGGAGGTGCTCCTCGTAGGCTTCCGCCGACAGCTCCGCCGGGGGCAACTCGACGGGCCCGGGATCGGCCTCCTCGTCCGGCTCGAGGGTGATCTCGAGCTCGTCCGGCGACGGCTCGACCTCGACGGGCGCGACGACGATCAAGGGGGAAGTGTCCTCGGAGATTACGGCGGCGGGCGCGGGCGCGGGCTCGGGGTCGGGCTCGGGCTCGGGCGGCGCTTCCCACTCCGACTCCGGCTCGGACTCCGCTTCCGCCTCCGCGGCCTCCGGCGTCACCGGCAGCGCCGGCATCGGCATGCTCGCCGGCGGATTGGGCAACCCGGCGAGGAAGCGCTTGAAGGCGCCGCGGATGCGGTGGCCTACACCCTCGGCGGCCGGCGTCGGGTCCGGCGCCGCAACCGCCTCCGCCTCCGGCGCCTCCATCATCGCGGCCTCCTCGTCCGCCAGCGCCGCCTCGTCGAGCTCCTCCATCCCCAGCTCGACCGGCCGCCGCGCCCGCGCCTCCGCCGACCGTCCCGCGCGCTGCTGCTGCTGGACGAGCATCGCCAGCCGCGAAGCGACGTCGTCGCGCCCCTGGTGCACTTTTTCCACACGCTTCAGGATCGCGATCGCCTTGGCGACGAACCCGTCCGACGCGAATTCGTCGGCGAGGCCGATGAGGACGGGCACCGCTTCTTCCCCGCGGCCCGCCTGCACGAGCAGATCGGCGAGCTGCAGCCGCACCTGCACGCCGGGGGCGAGCCGTCCCTCGAGCTGCCCGCGCAGGATCTCGATCATGCGCGCGCGCTTCTTGCGCGCGATCAGCTCGCTGATCGGGACGTCCACCGGCGTGTTCAGCCAGTCCATCGGCATGGCGTTAGGGGGCAAGGTTCCGCGACCGGGGGTCGCGGGTCAAGCGCCGCGGCAAGGCGGACTCGCCCCGGGGGGCGTGTCGTATGCTTGTCTGGTGAACACCTTCGGGACGCGGTCCAGCCTGCAGGTCGGCGACGAGAGCTTCGAGGTGTTCCGCCTCCCGTACCTCGAGCGCAAGGGTTTCAACGTCTCGCGCCTGCCCTACTCGCTGCGCATCCTGCTCGAGAACCTGCTGCGCACGGAGGACGGCGTCTCCGTCACCGCCGACTCCATCGAGGCGCTCGCGAAGTGGGATCCCCGCAACATCCCCTTGCGCGAGATCGCCTTCACGCCCGCGCGCGTCCTGCTGCAGGACTTCACCGGCGTGCCCGCCATCGTCGACCTCGCGGCGATGCGCGACGCCATGGCCGATCTCGGCGGCGACCCGAAGCAGATCAACCCCCTGCAGCCCGTCGAGCTCGTGGTCGACCATTCGGTGCAGGTGGACGCGTTCGCGAGCAGCGACGCCTTCTCCATCAACCAGCAGCTCGACTACGGGCGCAACCGCGAGCGCTACGCCCTTTTGCGCTGGGCCCAGCGCGCGTTCCAGAACGTCGGCGTCGTCCCGCCCAACACCGGCATCGTCCACCAGGTGAACCTCGAGTACCTCGCCCGCGTGGTTTTCGTGTCGCCGGAGACGAAGGGCCCGGGGTTCTCGGCCATGCGCCGCGCCTACCCGGACACGCTCGTCGGCACCGACTCGCACACGCCGATGGTGAACGGCATCGGCGTGCTGGGCTGGGGCGTGGGCGGCATCGAGGCCGAGGCGGCGATGCTCGGCCAGGCCGTCTCGATGCTGATCCCGGACGTGGTCGGGGTCCGCGTGAAGGGCGAGCTCGGCGACGGCGTGACCGCCACCGACCTCGTGCTCACCGTGACCGAGACGCTGCGCCGCCACGGGGTGGTCGGCAAGTTCGTGGAGTTCTTCGGCCCCGGGATCGCGAGCCTCACGGTCGCGGATCGCGCCACCATCGGCAACATGTCGCCCGAGTACGGATCGACCTGCACCATCTTCCCCGTCGACCAGGGGACGCTCGACTACCTGCGCTTCAGCGGGCGCAGCGACGAGCGGGTCACGATGGTCGAGGCGTACATGAAGGATCAGGGCCTGTTCCATGGGGCCGATTCTCCGGAGCCCGATTTCGCGAGCGTGCTCGAGCTCGACCTCGGCTCCATCGAGCCTTCGGTCGCGGGGCCGCGCCGGCCGCAGGATCGCGTGCGCCTGCGCGACCTGAAGGCGTCCTTCCAGAAGGCCCTGCCGTCGCTGCTGCCCCCGCCCCCCGCGAGCACGCAGAAAGAGGCCGCGGAAGGCGAGAGCCGGGGTGCGGGCGCGGTCGGGGTGTGGGGCGAAGGCGGCCCGGAGTCTCCCGCGGCGCACGCGGTGATGGCGCCCGCCGCGTCGGACGTCCTCGAACACGGCTCGGTGGTCATCGCCGCCATCACGAGCTGCACGAACACGTCCAACCCTTCCGTGATGCTGGCCGCGGGCCTGCTCGCGAAGAAGGCCGTGGAGCGCGGCCTGAAGCGCAAGCCGTGGGTGAAGACGTCGCTCGCTCCCGGATCGAAGGTCGTGACGGACTACTACCGCGCCTCGGGCCTGCAGCCCTTCCTCGACGCCCTCGGCTTCAACCTCGTCGGCTACGGGTGCACGACCTGCATCGGGAACTCGGGGCCGCTGCCGGACGAGATCGCGGACGAGATCCACCGCGAGAACCTCGTCGCCTGCGCGGCGCTCTCCGGCAACCGCAACTTCGAGGGGCGCATCAACTCCGACGTCCGCGCGAACTACCTGATGTCGCCGCCGCTGGTGGTCGCCTTTGCGCTCACGGGACGGATCGACGTCGACCTCTCGACCGAACCGCTCGGCACCGGCTCCGACGGGAAGCCCGTCTATCTCCGCGACATCTGGCCGGGCCGCGCCGAGATCGAAGAGGTCCTGAATCGCTGCGTGCAGTCGGAGATGTTCCGCAAGAGCTACGCGGCGGTCTACGAGGGCGACGAAGCCTGGCGCGCGCTAGAGGTTCCCGAGGGCGATCGCTTCGCGTGGAACCCGGAGTCGACCTACGTGCGCCGCCCCCCCTACTTCGACGGGATGGAGCGCCAGCCGCGCGACCGCGTGGAAGACATTCGCGGCCTTCGCGTCTTCGCCATCCTCGGCGACAGCGTGACCACCGACCACATTTCACCCGCCGGCAGCATCAAGAAGGATTCGCCGGCCGGTGAGCACCTGATCGAGAAGGGCGTGAGCCCGGCGGAATTCAACTCCTACGGCGCTCGCCGCGGCAACCACGAGGTGATGGTGCGCGGCACCTTCGCCAACAGCCGGATCAAGAACCGCCTCGCCCCCGGCCGCGAAGGCGGCTTCACCACCTACCTCCCCACCGGCGAAGTGACGACGCTGTACGACGCATCCGTCCGCTATCAGAAGGAAGGCATCCCGCTCCTCGTGCTCGCGGGGAAGGAATACGGTTCGGGATCGAGCCGGGACTGGGCCGCGAAGGGCCCGATGCTGCAGGGCATCCGCGTCGTGATCGCGGAGAGCTACGAGCGCATCCACCGCTCGAACCTCGTGGGGATGGGCATCCTGCCCCTGCAGTTCGCGAAGGGCGAGTCGGCGGCGTCCCTCGGCCTGAACGGCACCGAGACCTTCGACGTCGAGGGGCTATCGACCGCGATCGCCTCCGGCTTCGCGCAGGGCCGGGATCTGCGGATCCGCGCCCGCCGCGGCGACGGCACCGAGCGCGCGTTCTCGGCCATGATCCGCATCGACACCCCGCAGGAGATCCTCTACTACCGTCACGGCGGCATCCTTCCGTATGTGCTCCGGCAGCTGCTGCTCGGCCGGGAGCGTCTCGAGCCGGCGCCGGAGCTCGCCACCGCCGCACCCCCGCCCGAGCCCGTGAAGGCGCAGGGCGCGGGCGACTCGTTCCCGGCCAGCGACGTGCCGTCGCACTGAGGTGACGATGGCACGCGACGTTCTCGTCGCCTTCGTCGCCTTCGAGCACATCTGGTTCCTCCTCCTGGAGATGTTCCTCTGGACGAAGCCTATCGGGCTGCGCACGTTCCACCAGACCGCGGAGCGCGCGGAGGTCACGCGGACACTGGCCGCGAATCAGGGGCTCTACAACGGGTTCCTCGCCGCCGGCCTCGTGTGGGGCCTGGTGGCGGAGCCGGCCGCGTCACCGGCGATCCTGACCTTCTTCCTCGCCTGCGTCGTCGTGGCCGGTATCTTCGGGGCGGCCACGGTTTCGCGGCGGATCTTCTTCATTCAGGCCATGCCCGCGGCGTTCGCGCTCGTCCTGAACGTGACGGCGTGAGCGTCCTCGCGATCGTGGCCGATCGCCTGCGACGGAATCCCTTCCCCGCCTACGCGGTGATGCGACGGCTGGCGCCCGTCTTCCACGACACGCGCCACCACCTCTGGATGCTCTTCGACTACGAGAGCGTGAAGCGGGCGCTCCACGACCCCGAGACCTTCAGCTCCCGCGCCGCGCCGCCAGGAGGCGGGCCCCTGGACTGGCTGATCTTCCAGGACCCCCCGCTGCACACGAAGCTGCGCGGGATCGTCATGCGGACCTTCACGCCGCGGGCGATCGCCGGGCTCGAGCCACGCATCGACGCGCTGTGCACCGAGCTGCTGGACGCGGCGCTCGCGGCGCGCGCCATGGACGTGGCCCGTGACTTCGCGATCCCGCTCCCGCTCCTCGTGATCGCGGAGATGCTCGGGGTCCCGGCGGCCGACCGCGAGCCGCTCAAGCGCTGGAGCGCGGCGATCCTCGGCCTGAGCGGGACGATCGCCGGCGGCGAGACGGCCGCGCGCGCCGCGACCGCGTTCCGGGACGCGAAGACGGACATGCGCCCGTACATCTTCCGGTGGCTGGAGGAAAGGCGCGCGCAACCGAGGGACGACCTGCTCACGCGC
>JANMPI010000147.1:0-9153 GCA_031369785.1 Acidobacteriota bacterium | reverse complement strand
GATTTCACCAGCGGCCTGGGCACCTCGCGCATCCTCACCGCCGCGGAAGCGGGGCTGCCGGAGTCGCTGCGCGTCACCGACAAGAACAACTTCGCCCCGCGTCTCGGCATCGCCTGGCGGCCTTTCGACGACAACCGTACGGTGGTTCGCGCCGGGTACGGGATCTACTACACGCGATTCCTGGGGGCGATCTTCAACTCCCTGACCGGCATCCACACCTCCGACAACCAGACCTTCGGCAACGCCTTCGATGCGGACACGCGCACGCACGCCATCGTGCTCCCCAACACCTTCGCGGGGCAGGCGGGACGCGGTGGGACCGCGGTCGGGAACCAGAACTTCTCCACCGCCAACGACCCCCACCTGAAGGACCCGCAGACGCACCAGTGGAGCCTGAGCCTCGACCGGGAAGTGTGGAAAACCAACGCCTTCCGCTTCACGTACTCCGGGCGACGCGACCGCAACCTGACCCTGGCGCCCGACCTCAACCAGATCCAGCCCAACACCATCGGCTTCGCGAACCTGCCGCGCACCGCCCGGCCCTATCCCAACTGGCGGCGGGTCAACACGCGCGACGGCGGCGGTGAGTCCGACTACCACGATCTCACCTTCCAGCTCCGCGGGCAGGTGAAGTCGAGCCTCAGCTACACCGCCACCTACAAGTGGACCCACGCCATCTCGAACATCGAGATCGTGACCCAGACCGGGTTCTCGGATGAGATCAACGCCCGCACCAACAATCGCTTCGACCCCGAGTACACGCGCGGCAAGGTGGCGGGGCTCCCCGACCATCGCGTCACGGCGACGTTCATCTGGGACCTGCCGTTCCTCAAGGGAAACGCACTCCTCGGCGGCTGGACGGTGTCGAGCATCATTACCGCGCAGACCGGCGCGCATCTCACCGCGTACTACAGCAGCCACTGCGGTTCCGGCACCAACTGCTACCACCCGGAGAAGGCCGACGCGGTGGCGGGCCAGGACCCCAACGATGGGCCGAAGACGACCGACCAATGGTTCAACGTCGGCGCCTTCACCGATCGCGCGTTCTTCGACGCCGCCGGCCGGCCCATCTTTGCCGGCCGCTGGGGCGGCGCCGAGAAGGGCGGCATCTCGGGGCCGGGCCTTTACGCGATCGATCTCGGCCTGTTCAAGGACTTCAAGCTGCACGGCGACGTGGCAGCGCGGGTCCAGGTGCAGGCCCAGAACGTGACCAACCATCCGAACCTGGGCAATCCGAACACCGACCTCACCAGTCCCAACTACGGGCGCATCACGTCTCTGGCCAGGGGAACGCTGGGCAGCCGCGTGGTCGTGCTGGGAGCGAGGCTGACGTTCTAGCGACACGCCTGCGCGCGCTCCTGGCCGGCGGCGTTCTCGCGCTGGCCGGGAGCGCCGCCCTCCTGCCCGCCCTGCCCGCCGCGGAGGAGCTGCGCGCTCCGGCGGGAGACCGCTACGCCGCAATCGAGCGGGAGGGGGAGACGGTCCTGCCCAGCGGCCGGCTCCTGAACCCGCGCGGGCAACAACTGATGACGGCACCCCACCCGTTCGGGATGGCGCTCAGCGCCGACGGGCGCGTGCTGGCCACGGTGAACGGCGGCATCGAGCCGTTCTCACTGACCGTCGTGCGCGATGTCGACGGCGCATCGCCCCGGGTCCAGCAGATTCCACCCGGGCCCCGGACGGATAAGAAGGCGATGCGATCGGCGTTCCTCGGGGCGGCATTGGACACCGCGCGCCGTTTCCTCTACGCCTCGGGCGGAGACGACGGGCGGATCGCAGTCTTCGGGCTCGACGACGGCGCCCCCGCGGGCTCGATCACCCTGTCCACGAAGGAACGCCCCGACGCCTTCGTGACCGACATCGCGCTCTCCGCGGACGGCCGGGTCCTCTACGCCCTCGATCTCGCGCACTACCGGCTGGTGGTGATCGACGCGATCAAGCGCGTGGTCCTCTCGTCGGTCGGCGTGGGCCGCAATCCGTTCGCGCTCGCCCTCGCCCGCGACGGCCGGCGCGCCTACGTCGCGAACATGGGCACATTCCAGTACGCGGTGGTCGAGACGCGCCCCGGCGACGATGAAAGGGGCCTGACCTTCCCGCCCTTCGGCTATCCCTCGCGTGAGGCGCGGGAGGGCACGGTGGTCGAGGGCCGCAAGGTTCCCGGCCTCGGCGATCCCAACGCGGACGAGGCCTGCTCCGTGTGGGGCATCGACGTCGGCGATCCGCGCCGGCCCTCGGTCGTGATGCGCCTGAAGACCGGCCTTCCCGTAGGCACCGCCATCGGCGGAAGCAGCCCCGCGGGGCTCGTCGTCTCCGCCGACACCCTGTACGTGAGCAACGCCACCAACGACACGGTCGAGGCCTACGACGTCGCCACGCACGCACGGCGCTGGCGGGCGCTCCTGAGCCCGGACCCCTCGCTGGAAGCGTTGCGCGGCGTGCTGCCTTTCGGGCTCGCCCTCGCCCCGGACGGCGCGCGCCTGTTCGTAGCGGAGTCCGGCGTCAACGCGGTGGGCGTGCTCGACGCGAGGACCGGGGCGGTTCTCGGTCACGTCCCCACGGGCTGGTACCCGTCGCGCGTGGCCGTCTCCCCGGACGGAAAGCGGCTGTACGTCTCCAACGCCAAAGGCTTCGGCGCGGGGCCGAACGGGGGCCGCGGCTTCGTGGCCGGCCCGGGGGGAAGCTACATCGGCAACCTGATGAAGGGGACGGTCTCCCTCATGAACGTGCCCTCGGACGCGGAGCTGCCGGCGTTGAGCAAGCGCGTGCGTGCCAACAACGGGTTCACGCGGGTGCTCGAGGAGCGCTCGGCCGATCATCCCGTTCCCCTGTCGGGTCCGTCCTCCCGGATCCATCACGTGGTCCTGATCGCCAAGGAGAACCGCACGTTCGACGAGGTCTTCGGCGGCCTGCCGGGCGCGAACGGCGATCCGTCGCTGGCGCGCTTTGGCTCCGGGCGCACCGTCGGCCCCCACGCGAACGTGGACGTCACCCCGAACCACCGCGCCCTGGCCGACCGCTTCGCCCTCTCCGACAACTTCTACGTCGACAGCGACGTCTCCGCGGACGGCCACCGCTGGCTGGTGGGCGCCTACGCGAACCACTGGGTGGAGACGATCACCGCCGCGGGCTACGGCAAGGGCGCGCAGTGGAAGCGCACCGCGCCCGGGCGCCTCGCGCTTTTCGAATCGAACTCGTCGCTCACCCCGGAGGACTACCTCGAGCGGGGCTCCATGTGGGAGCACCTCGCCCGCGGCGGCGCGGGGTTCCGGAACTACGGCGAGGGGTTCGAGTTCGCGGGGATTGCCGAGGACGCGGGCACGGAGCCGACCGGCGGACGCCTGCCCGTCAACGTGCCGATGCCGGAGGTGCTTTTCCAGGCCACGTCCCGCGAGTACCCGGGCTTCAACACGAACATCCCCGACCAGTACCGGGCCGACGTGTTCCTCCGGGACCTTCGCGAGCGCTACTTGTCCGGCCGCGAGCCGCTGCCGTCGCTGCTGTACGTCCAGCTGCCCAACGACCACGGCGCGGAACCGGCGCCTGCGCGCGGCTATCCCTTCCTCGAGTCCTATGTGGCCGACAACGACCTGGCCCTCGGCCGCGTGGTGGAAGCGCTGTCGCGCACGCCCTGGTGGCGCGAGATGGCGATTTTCGTCACCGAGGACGACGCCCAGAGCGGCGTGGACCACGTGGACGCGCACCGCAGCCTGTGCATGCTCATCAGTCCCTGGGCGCGGCGTGGCCACGTGTCGCACCGCCACACGAGCACCGCCAGCATCCACAAGACGATCTACCGCATCCTCGGCCTGCCCCCCCTGCACCTCTACGACGCCGCGGCGAGCGACCTCGCGGACCTGTTCTCCACCGAGGCCCGCTTCGAGCCCTACTTGTCGCTGCCCGTCGACCGCCGTCTGTTCGATCCGGCCACGGCCGGCGACCCATCCGACCCGGAGTACCGGCGGGCTCGGCGGCTGCCCACCGAGATGGACGCGCCGGACGATGCCCGGCGGCAGCTCCCCGCGCGTCATTGAGAAGGGCACACGGGTGAGGGACCTGATCCTCGGGATCGATCAGGGGACCACGAGCACCCGCGCCTGCGTGATGGACGCGCGCGGCCGGACGCTTTCCGCGGCCCGGCTCACGCACCATCAGAGCTATCCGCGCGAAGGCTGGGTGGAGCACGACGCGATCGAGATCTGGGACAACGTCCGCCGCACTATCGCCGATTCCCTCGAGCAGGCCTCCGCCGCCTCCCGGATCGCGGGCATCGGGATCGCGAACCAGGGCGAGACCGTCGTGGTGTGGGACCGCGAGTCGGGACACCCGCTGGCCCCCGCCATCGTGTGGCAGGACACCCGCACGCAGGACGAGATGGAGGCTCTCGCGCGCGACACGGCCACCGCCGCTCGCATCCGCGCCACCACCGGGCTCGCGGCCGACGCCTACTTCTCCGCCTCCAAGATCCGCTGGTTGCTCGATCATGCCGCGGAGGCGCGCGCCCTCGCCTCTTCGGGCCGGCTCTGCGCGGGCACCCTCGACGCCTGGCTGGTCTGGAAGATGACGGCGGGCGAGTCCTTCGTGACCGACGCGTCCACCGCCGCGCGCACGCTCCTCTTCGACATCCACACGCTCCGCTACGACCCCTGGCTGCTGGACCTTTTCGCCCTGCCCGCCGCGATCCTGCCGACCGTGCGGGCGAGCGATTCGCATCTGGGCACGGTCCGCGGCCTCGGCCCCGCCATAGACGGCACTCCCATCGTGGCGGGACTGGTCGATCAGCCCGCCGCCCTGTTCGGCCAGGCCTGCCTGGCCGCCGGACAGGCCAAGGCCACCTACGGGACGGGCTGCTTCGTCTACCTCAACACCGGCGGCGTGCCGCGCCCCAGCGCGCACGGCCTCCTGACGACGATCGCGTGGCAGCGCGCCGAAGAGACGGTGTACGCACTCGACGGCGGGGTGTTCGCGGCGGGGTCGGTCGTCGAGTGGCTCGCGCGGCTCGGGATGGTGGCCGACCCGCGTGATATCGACGCCCTCCTCGGCTCCGCGCCCACGTCCTCGGACGGGGTGGTGTGCGTCCCCGCCCTCGCCGGGCTGGCCGCTCCCTACTGGGATCGCTCCGCCCGCGCGGGTTGGCTCGGCATGGGGCTCGCCTCGGGACGCGCCGACCTCGTGCGCGCCGCCCTCGAAGGCATCGCCTGTCGAGTGACACAGGTCATCCGCGCGATGGAGCAGGACTCAGGAAGGCCCATAGAATCGCTGCGCGCGGACGGCGGGCTCACCGCGTGCCGGTCCCTGATGCAGATGCAGGCCGACCTGCTCGGCATTCCGGTCGAGGTGGCGGCGGACACGGAGGCGACGCTGCGCGGGATCTGCTTCCTGGCCGCGCGCGCCTGCGGCGTCTGGACGGACGACGAACGGGTCCGGGAGAGCTGGAAGCCGGGCCATGTGGTCACTCCCGGTCCCGCTTCCGGCGACCGCGGTGGACGGCTCGACCGGTTCGAGCGCGCGGTGTCGCTCGTCCAGGAATGGCATGCCCGCCCCGTTTGACGTGGCCGTGATCGGCGCGGGCGTGGTGGGCGCCGCCGTCGCGCGCGCGTTGTCGGGCTTCGACCTCCGCACCGTCGTCCTCGAGGCCGGCTCCGACGTGGGCACGGGCACGAGCAAGGCCAACACCGCGATCCTCCACACCGGGTTCGACGCCGTGCCCGGCTCGCTCGAAGCGCGGCTGGTGTCTCGCGGTTACGCGCTGATGACCGCCTACGCGCACGAGACCGGCATCCCCCTCGAGAGACGGGGCGCGTGCCTGGTGGCGTGGAGCGAGGAAGAGGTCGCGCAGCTCCCCTCCATCGAAGAAAAGGCGCGCGCAAACGGCTGCGTCAATGTGCGCCGCGTGGCCGTGGACGAGCTGTACACGATGGAGCCGCACCTCGGAGCGGGAGCTCTGGCCGCGCTCCTCGTCCCCGGCGAGTCGATCATCTGCCCCTTCACGGCGCCGCTGGCCATGGCCACGGAGGCGGTGGTCAACGGCGTCGATCTGCGGCTGAACTGCCGGGTCACGTCGGTGAACTCGGACGATGACGTCCACGTTCTCGGGTGCCCGCCGGGGGACGTGGCCGCGCGATGGGTGGTCAACGCCGCGGGGCTGCAGTCCGACGCCATCGAGGACCTCTTCGGCCAGCGTCGATTCCGGGTGAGGCCCCGCAAGGGGGAGCTGATCGTGTACGACAAGCTCGCGCACCGCCTGCTGCGCCACATCCTGCTCCCGGTGCCCACGAAGACCACGAAGGGCGTGCTCGTCTCGCCCACGGTGTTCGGTAACGTGCTCCTGGGACCGACGGCGACGGACATCGACGACAAGCACGACACGTCGACCACGCGCGAAGGCCTCGACTTCATCCTGGGCAAGGGGGCGCGCATCCTGCCCGCCCTGGCGGAAGAGGAGGTCACGGCGACGTACGCCGGGCTGCGGGCGGCCACGGAGTCGAGCGATTACCAGGTGCACTTCGATCCCGCGCGGCGTTACCTCTGCCTGGGCGGGATCCGCTCCACGGGTCTCTCGGCCTCGCTCGGCCTCGCCGAGCAAGCCGTCGAGCTGCTCTCGCGGTCGATCGCGCTGGCGCCAAAACGGGACCACAAGACGATCCGCATGCCGCCGGTGGGCGAGGCCATGATCCGCCCCTACCAGGACGCGGCGCGGATCGCGGGCGACCCCGAGTACGGGCGCATCGCGTGCCACTGCGAGAGGGTGACGGCGGGCGAGATCCGGGATGCGATCCGCGCGCCCGTTCCCGCCCGCACCCTCGACGGTCTGCGGCGCCGAACGCGCGCCTTGCAGGGCCGCTGTCAGGGCTTCTACTGCACGGACCGGGTGGTGTCACTCCTGGCCCGTGAGACCGGACGCACCCCGGCCTCGTGCTGGGAGGCCCCCGCGTGAGCGCAACCGACGTGGAGGTCGCGATCGTCGGGGGCGGACCCGCGGGGCTGGCGGCGGCGGTGGAGCTGAGGCGCCTCGGCGTGAAGCGGATCCTGCTCCTGGAGAGAGAGGCGGCCCTGGGCGGGATCCCACGCGACTGCCATCACCTGGGATTCGGGTGGCTCGACCTGCGGCGGGTGCTGAGCGGGCCGGCCTACGCGCGCCGCTGGGCCGCCCTGGTCCGGGAGCAGCGCATCGAGGTCTGGACGGAGAGCGCGGCCACGCGTTGGACGGGGTCCCGCGTCCTGCAGGTGACCAGCCCGCGCGGCCTCTTCGACCTCACGGCGGGGGCGATCCTGCTCGCCACGGGTTGCCGCGAGCGTCCGCGCGCGGCGAGGCTGGTCCCCGGTGCGCGACCGGCGGGCGTCCTGACCACCGGCGCTCTCCAGCGGCTGGTTCACGGCAGCGGGATGCGCGTCGGAAAACGCGCGGTCGTCGTCGGCGCCGAGCACGTCAGCTTCTCGGCGGCGCACACGCTCCTCGCGACGGGCACGCAGGTGGCGGCGATGGTGACGGACCTGCCACGGCACCAGAGCTACGGGCTTCTGGCCTGGGCGGCGGCCGGGCGCCACGGCATTCCCGTCCTCGGCGACTCCGAGCTCACCGGCATCTCCGGCGGGCCGCGCGTGGAAGCGGTCCAAGTGACCCATCTCCGCACCCGCGCCGTGCGCGAGGTCGCCTGCGACACCGTCGTGTTCACCGGCGACTGGATCCCCGACCACGAGCTCGCCCGCCTGGGTGGTCTCGCCATCGATCCCGGAACGCGCGGACCGGAGATCGATCCGTGGTTTCGCACTTCCGCCGCCGGGGTATTCGCGGCCGGCAACCTCCTCCACGGCGCCGAGACGGCGGGAGTGGCGGCGCTGGAGGGGCGGGCCAGCGCTTCCGCGATCGCCCGTTACCTGCGCGAGGACCGTTGGCGCGACGCATCGGTGGTGCCGGTGGTGGCGGAGAGCCCGGTACGATGGGTGTCGCCGAACGCGGTGGCGCCCGCTTCCGCCGCCGACCGGCCCTTCGTGGCGCGCGTGAGCGAGTTCCTCGCCCGCGGCCATATCGAGGTGCGGCAGGGCGCGCGCGTGGTGCATCGCGCGCGCTTCCGCGACCTGGTCCCGAACCGGCCGGTTCCGCTGCGCGCGGACTGGACCCATCAGGTGGTGGCGGGAGCGGGACCGGTCACGGTGTCCGCGGTGAAGGCGTGAACGGATGGAGAGCTCGATGAACGACAAGGACGCCGAACGGAGGGACGTCATCGCGGAGGACGAGCGCAACCTGCGCAGCCTCGGCTACCAGCAGGAGCTGCTGCGGGGCATGGGCGCGTTCTCCAACTTTGCCATCTCCATGTCGATCATCTGCATCCTGGCCGGGGGGGTGACCTCGTTCCACCAGGGCCTCTCGAGCGTGGGAGGCGCCGCCTTCGGCCTGGGGTGGCCGCTGGTGTGCCTGTTCTCCCTCGCCGTGGCGGCCACGATGGGACAGGTGGCGTCGAGCTTCCCCACCGCCGGTGGCCTGTACCACTGGGCGTCCATCCTCGGGGGCAAGGGCTGGGGATGGACGACGGCCTGGCTGAACCTGCTGGGCATGGTCGCGGCCATCGCCGCCATCAACCTGGGCGCGCTCCGATTCACGCTCGACTCCGTCGGCCCCGTGATCGGGATCGACTCCGCCCGCTGGTCCGCGGGGACGGCCGCCGTCGTCTCCATCGCGGGCGTGATCATGATTTGCGCGTCGCAGGCCCTCATCAACCATCTGGGCATCCGCCTCACGACGAAGCTGACCGACTTCAGCGGCTACTGGATCCTCGCCATTGCCTTCCTGCTCACGGCCAGCATGCTGGTGTTCGCGCCCTCGCTCGACTTCGGGCGCCTGGTGAGCTTCGCGAACTACAGCGGCGCGCGTGGCGGCGGGGTATGGCCGGCGACCGGGAACCTGGCCCTCCTGTTCGCGCTCAGCTTCCTGCTTCCCGCGTACACCATCACGGGATTCGACGCCTCCGCGAACACCGCGGAGGAGACGGTGGGGGCGGCGGTGAGGGTGCCCCGGGGGATGATGCAGGCGGTGGCGGTCTCGGGAGCGGCGGGCTGGGTGATGTTGTGCGCGGTGGTTCTGGCCATCCCCGACCTCGACCGTGCGGCGGCCCTCGGGCCCGGAGCATTCACGTGGACGGTCGGCGCCGTGCTGCC
>JANMPI010000121.1:0-2324 GCA_031369785.1 Acidobacteriota bacterium | reverse complement strand
GCCGCGGTCGAGGACGGGGCGGTCAAGCGGATTCGCCCGAAAATGATGACCGTGCTCGCGATCCTGCTGGGTCTCCTGCCGATCATGTGGAGCCACGGCGCGGGGGCCGACGTGATGAAGCGCATCGCCGCCCCCATGGTGGGCGGCGTCACCACGTCGTTCATCCTCGAACTGTTGATCTATCCGGTGATTTTCACGCTGTGGAAGTGGCACAGCGAAGTGAAGCCGGCGCTCGCGCGCGCGGCATAGAGGAGGGCATCATGAGTCGAGCACTGTGGACCCTGGTTGCCCTGGCGATGGCGATTACGCCGGCGCCAGCGGCGGCCCAGGGCCCGTACGAGCTGACGGTGAAAGCGGACCATGCCATCGGCGCGAGCCACGGCACGCTGCTGTTCGATCGGGACGGGGTCGAGTACCGCACCACCGATCGCCACGACGCGCGGAAGTGGCGGTACGACGACATCCGGCAACTGCAGGTGCTGGATCCGAGGCACGTGCGGCTTCTCACCTTCGAAGATCAGGGCCGCCTGAAATTCGGCAAAGAGCGGACGTTCGACTTCCAGGTGGCCGGCGGCACGGTCACACCCGAGCTCGTCGCCTTTCTCCTGGCGCACATCGAACGGCCCGTGGTCACCGCGGTGATGCCGCCCGACGGCGCCTGCGCGCCGCTGTCGCGGATTCCGGTGAAGCACGACGCGAGACACGGCAGTGAAGGCGCGCTCGTCATGCACGCCGACCATCTCGCCTACGTCACCGAGCGTCCGCAGGACTCCAGATTCTGGCGATGGTCCGATATCGCCAGCGTCATGAAGCTGAGTCCGTACCGCTTGGTCGTGTCGACCTACGAGGGCGGGGCGGGAGAGACGCGTCCTTTCGTGTTCGACTTGAAGCGCGATCTCCCTGAGGACCAGTACGCCGCGCTGTGGGCGCGCGTGAATCCGCCAGCACGTCCCTTCGGGGCGGTTGATCCCGCCTGTTCGGGCCACCGGGCGGGCTAGCATCCCGGCCACGTGAGCCGAAACGGCCATCGCGCACGCAGGGAGGGCTCGCGCAGAGAGAGGCGGTGAATCCTAGACGCCCTTCACCTGGTCAAGGACCAGGCGCAGCCGCCGATCGGCCTCTCGAACGACGGACTGCAACGTGTCGTTCTTGACGATCTCAAACATCGCGTCCGGACGGGCGATGGACACGACGCTGCCGCCGCCGTCTTCCCATACGCAGACGTTGCACGGAAGGAGCAGCCCGATGGCCAGCTCCGCCTCGAGGGCCTGATGGGCGAGCTGGGGATTGCAGGCGCCGAGAATCACGTATCGCCGGAAGTCGAGGTTCAGCTTCGTCTTCAGCGTGGCCGCCACGTCGATCTCAGTCAGGATGCCAAAGCCTTGCTGCTTCAGCGCGTCGGTCACGCGGGACCGAGCCTCCTCGAATGACACGGCGGGTAGGTGCGCGGTATAGCCGTAGGTCGGATCAGCCTGTGTTTCAGATTGCATGGTGCTCTCCTGGATGGGTTCAGTGCTGTAGCAAGGCCCTGATCCGCGCCGCGGCTCGTGACTTCACGGCGCGAGGCAGCCGCGTTGCGCCGGCCGCGCGACAGGCTGCCAGCGTCTTCCGCAGGCGTCCGGTTATCGTCCCGCAGCAGGTGCACTCGTCGATGTGCCGCTCGATCGTGCGGCGGCGGGCGGGTGTCAGCTCGCCATCCAGATACCGCGACAACTCGAGCAACAGCGAGCGGCACCGCGCGGATGGACGAGTCGTATCGCTCATCGCTCGCCTTTCTCCAGCTCCGCCTGCAATAAGACACGAGCCCGGTGCAAGCGAGTCTTGACGTTGTCTTCGGAAATCTCCATCACCGTCGCCACCTCGCGCGTCGACAGTCCCTCCATCTCCCGCAGGAACACGATCGCACGATACGGGGCGGGCAAGGCGCGGAGGGCCTTGCGCAGGCGTCGGCGCAGGCCGGCGTTCGCCGCCAGTTGTTCCGGGTTCCTCCCTGGATGCGCGACGTCCATACGGGCCGGGCCGTCCAGGCCCGTCGGTGGCGCGTCGAGCGACTGCAGCCGCGTCGGCTCGCTCTTCCTTTTCCGCCGGCCCATCAGGCACGCATTACGTACCGTGCGATACAGCCAGGGCCGGAACGCCTCTGGCTCGCGGATGCGCGAGGCGTAGCGATACGTCTTGATCAACGCCTCCTGCATCGCATCCTCCGCGTCGTCGGCATGCCCGCAGACCGTCACGCTGAAGCGCCAGGCCACTTCCTGTGCCCGCATGAGCAGCCGCTCCAGCGCGGCGGCGTCGCCGGTGGCAGCCGCCCTGACGAGGTCGGC
>JANMPI010000114.1:0-12258 GCA_031369785.1 Acidobacteriota bacterium | reverse complement strand
CCCGCGGTCGTCGGACTTGAACCGGCTCATCCGATAGCCGAAGCGGCAGGCCGCGTTGTCGAATGTCGCCCGCACGCGGGTCCGCACGTCCATGGCCTCGACGGACACTATCGTCCCGGACACGTCCTGTCCGTAGGCCCCCACGTTCTGGATCGGCGTCGCGCCGACGAGGCCGGGGATGCCGGAGAGGCACTCGATCCCCGCCCACCCCTTGTCCGCCGCGAACGCGACCAGCGGGTCCCAGTACTCGCCGGCCGCCGCCGTCACGTCCACCGTGTCGCCGGACGGACGCGCCGCGACCCCGCGCAGGGCGAGATGGATGACGAGCCCCAGGTGCCCCTCGTCCGCCACGACGAGGTTGCTGCCGCCGCCGAGGACGAGCACCGCCTGCGCCCGCCGCTCCGCCCACTCGAGCGCGCCGGCGAGCGACGCCGCGTCGTCCACCCGGACGTAGAAGCGGGCGGGGCCGCCGACGCCGAGGGTGGTGAAGGGGGCGAGGGGAACGTTCTCGCGCGGCTCGACGCTCATACGCGAATGTTACGGCGTATCCTCAGAAGCATGGAGGAACGCGCGCCGCGAACGCCGGCTATCCGGGTCGCCATCGTCATCCTCGCCATCGCCGCGCACGCCGGCTGCGCGTCGCTCGCGGGCCTCGGCAGCCTCGTGCAGGCGCCGCGGTTCAGCGCCGCGGAGGGACGCGAAGCGGAGATCGTCCTGCGCGGTCCGAGCCGCGACTTCCCGCTGGGCGGAGCGGCCGTCCGGCTTCACGCGCGGGTCTTCAACCCCAACCCCTTCGGCCTGCGCCTGTCGACGCTGGTGGGCGATCTCTTCCTCGACGGCACCCGCGCGGCCGCGGTGGACTTCCCGCTCGGCCTCCAGCTCATCGCCAACGACGAGGCCGAGATCCCGATCGATCTCGCCATCGGGTTCGATGACGTCCCGCGGCTGGCCCAGGTGGTGGGCCGCGCGCTCTCCGGATCGAGCATGGGCTACCGGCTGGACGGCCGAATCGGCGTCGACGCCGGACCGCTCGGCCGCCCGACCTTCGGCCCGATGACGGTGCTCGCCGGCGACGTGCGCGTCCGCAGGTAGCTTACAATCCCCCGTTCGCAGCACTTCCGGAGGACAACGGATTGAAGATCCACGAGTACCAGGGCAAGGCCGTCCTCGCCCAGCATGGCGTGCCGGTGCCGCTCGGCAAGGTCGCGTACACCGCCGCGCAGGCGGTCGAGGCGGGGAAGGAGCTCGGCTTTCCCGTCGTCGTGAAGGCCCAGATCCACGCGGGTGGACGCGGCAAGGCGGGCGGCGTGAAGCTGGCGCGGAACGCTGACGAGTGCGAGCAGGTCGCCAAGGCGATGCTCGGGTCGACGCTCCGCACCCATCAGACCGGCCCCGAGGGGCGAGTCGTGCGCCGCCTGCTCATCGAGCAGGGGATGGACCTTTCCGGCGCCCGCGAGATGTACCTCGCCATCGTCATCGACCGCGCGAGCGGCGCCCCCGTCTTCATGGCCTCGTCCGAAGGCGGGATGGACATCGAGGAGGTCGCGGCCAACAATCCCGAGGCCATCCTGAAGGAAGTGATCGACCCCGCGGTCGGCTTCCAGCCCTTCCAGGCCCGGAAGCTCGCCTTCGGGCTCGGGCTGCCGCCGGCGGTGGTCCCCAGGGCGGCGGCCTTCATGCAGATGCTCTATCGCGCCTTCGAGGCCACGGACTCGTCGCTCCTCGAGATCAATCCCTTCCTGCTGATGAAGGACGGCAACGTCCTCGCCCTCGACGCCAAGATCAACTTCGACGACAACGCGCTCTACCGCCATCCCGACCTGCGCGAGCTGCGTGACTTCGACGAGGAGGATCCCCTCGAGGTGGAGGCCTCGAAGTTCAGCCTCAACTACATCAAGCTCGAAGGCGGGAACGTCGGCTGCATGGTGAACGGCGCCGGGCTGGCCATGGCCACCATGGACATCATCAAGCTGGCCGGAGGAAGCCCCGCGAACTTCCTCGACGTCGGCGGCGGCGCGAACGCGGAGCAGATCCGGAACGCGTTCCGCATCCTGCTCGCCGACCCCGAGGTGAAGGCGGTCCTCATCAACATCTTCGGCGGCATCCTGCGCTGCGATGTGCTGGCGGAGGGCGTCATCGCCGCCGTGCGCGACCTGAACGTGCAGATCCCGGTGGTCATCCGCATGAAGGGCAACAACGAGGAGCGGGGCAAGGAGATGCTGCGGCAGTCGGGGCAGAACTTCATCACCGCGGAGGACATGGGCGAGGCGGCGAAGAAGGTGGTGTCGGCGGCGGGCGGCGGCAAGACGCCGGTGCGCGCCGGCAAGGGGGCGAAGTGAGCGTCCTCGTCGGCAAGAACACGCGCCTGCTCGTGCAGGGCATGGGAAAGCACGGGACCTTTCACGCCATCGGCTGCCGCGACTACGGCACTCGGGTGGTGGGCGGGATCACGCCGGGCAAGGGAGGGACGACGATCGAAGGCTTCCCGATCTTCGACAGCGTCTCGGAGGCGGTGGACAAGACGGGCGCCAACGTCAGCGTCATCTTCGTGCCGCCCCCCGGCGCCGCGGACGCGATCATGGAAGCGGCGGATGCCGGCATTCCCTTGATCGTCTGCATCACCGAGGGCGTCCCGACGCTGGACATGGTGCGCGCCACGGAGTTCCTGGCCAGCCGGGACTCGCGCCTCATCGGCCCCAACTGCCCGGGCATCATCTCGCCGGGGGAGAAGTGCAAGGTCGGGATCATGCCCGGCCACATCCACAAGGGCGGATCGGTGGGCGTGGTGAGCCGGTCCGGAACGCTGACGTACGAGGCCGTTGGGCAGCTCACGGCGTTGGGCATCGGCCAGTCCACGTGCATCGGCATCGGCGGCGACCCGATCATCGGAACCAACCACACCGACGCGCTGGAACTGTTCAACAAGGACCGCGGCACGAAAGCGATCGTGATGATCGGCGAGATCGGCGGCAACGCCGAGGAAGAAGCCGCGGCCTATGTGAAGAAGCACGTGAAGAAGACGGTGGTCGGCTTCATCGCCGGGCAGACCGCCCCGCCGGGGCGGCTGATGGGCCACGCGGGCGCGATCATTGCCGGCGGCAAGGGCACGGCGGACGAGAAGATGAAGGCGATGCGGTCGGCGGGGATACATGTCGTGAAGTCACCGGCCGATATCGGTGCCGCAGTTGCGAAGCTGATGTCGCGCAAGTAGCCACGGAGACACGGAGACACGGAGAAAGGGAAGTCACGAATTGAAGCAGCGAACGTTTTCGATCATCAAGCCGGACGCCGTGAAGAGCCGCAAAGCCGGGAAGGTTCTCGCGCGGTTGGAAGAGAACGGATTCGAAGTCGTCGCCCTGCGCATGCGGCGTCTGACCGCCGCGGAGGCGGAGGGCTTCTACCACGTTCACCGCGAGCGGCCGTTCTTCAAGAGCCTGACCAGTTTCATGACCTCGGGCCCGTGCATCACGATGGTCCTCGAGCGCGAGGACGCGATCCCGAAGCTGCGCGACGTCATGGGCGCGACCGACCCCGCCAAGGCCGCGCCGGGCACCGTGCGCAAGGACTTCGCGGAGTCGATCGAGGCCAACGCGATCCACGGCTCGGACGCGCCGGAGACGGCGGCGTTCGAGATCGGCTACTTCTTTCCGGGGATCGAGCTCACGCGGTAGTCGGCGCCCCTCCTGACGTAGCGTCGCGCGGTGGCGTTTCCACCTACCCCGCGCGTGACGTCAGTCGGTCGCTGTTCGATCGCGGCGCTACTCGGCCGTTACGGCGCGGTCGTCCAAGAGGCCTCGTACGCGGCCCGCGCCACCCTGATCTCGCGCGGGAGATGGCGCCCGAATAATCGCTGGCCCTCGTACGCATTGTGCGTCCGACAGTGCAGCGCGATGTTCTCCTCCGTCGCCGGGCCGCCGTGCGCGTAAGGCACGCCGCGGTGGTGATATTCGACGAACGCCCGCGCGGTGCACCTTCGGCCGTCGGCGGCAACGAACGTGCACTGCCCGCTGTCGCGTCCGACGACGTGGCGTCGGACTGCCGCTGGGATGTGCCGTGAGTTCCTTGCCGGCTCAGCCACGCTCTGCGTTTTCGTTCTCGTAGGCCTCGCCTTCGCGCCGACGCCGTGCTTGCGGCTCTCTACCTGGGCGAGAAGAAGCGCAAGCGCGCGATCGTAGATGATCGCCGGGTCCCCGCTGGGAATCTCGCGTCTCAACAGTTCCTGAAGGCGGCGCAGCATCTTCTCGCTCGCTTCTCCGATCGTGAACTGGACGCGGTACCGCTCTGGTGCCCGCGGAGCGATGGTCGAACGCTGCGGCGCGCCGACGGTTGACGCCGGCGCGCAAACTGGGGTTGGTTGGTCCGTCTCGCCTGAATGGCCGGTTTCAGCAAGTTCCCGTTCCGGAACGGCGGGCACGTCGGTCGCTAGAACGACGGGCCCCGTTGGCGTCGGCAGCTTGCGAACAGTCGACCGTGCATCAGCCTTCGGGTCGAACGCGGCGACGATCTTCTCCACCTCGAACTTCGACCGTCCCGTGGCCGCCGCGAGGGCCTCCTCGTGGTTGGCGCGAGTGAGCACCGGAGCGAGCAGCTTCACAGCGGTGAGGCTCACCCGCCCGTCGGCGAGCATGTCCAGCACCACCGGGAAACGGCGCGCCACTTCAGCTGCCGTCTTGCGGTTGTACGCGGCGTCTTCGGACAAGCCGAGACCTTCGTGGCAGTAGATGTAGAGCGACGTGAAGCCGGCGGGGACGTACAGCCCACGCGCATCGACCTCCGCGAGGTGCGCGATCAGGCGGGCGGTGACGGCGTGCTCATTGCCGGTGAGCCGCACGACCTCTGCCATCAGGTCGCCATCCGTGAGATGAGTGGGTATCGTGACGCTCATGAGCGAAGAGTAGGATGCTGGCGTGACACGTGGGGTCCACAAATAACAATTATGTAATTGTGAAATACGGCGAGCCGACAAGGTGCCGAGCTGCTCGGCCATCAATCCGGAGGGCCGGCATCGCGACGAGGACGACCCACGCGGAAGACCGCAGCGGCACCGCGCGCACCACTCTGAGGCCGCCTTAGCGAACGGGCGTGGCCTTGGCGATCGCCACCGGCGGGGTAAGCGCCTGCCCATCGGCCGGGGCGCTGTGAATCCTGCGCACGACATCCATCCCCGCGAGCACGCGGCCGAACACCGCGAAGCCCTGTCCATCCGGGTTCCGCTTCCCGCCGAAGTCCAGCTCCGGCTGGGCGCCGATGCAGATGAAGAAGTCGGCGGTGGCGGTGTCCGGCGCGTCGCGTGCCATCGACACTGCGCCGTCCACATGGCGGAGCCCGGTCGCGCTCGTTTTCTCCAGGGCGATCGGCTCCCGCTCCGGGCGGCGGGAGTCAGGGTTGGGCCCGGCCTGGACGACCTCGATCTTCACTTTGTTGGTGGGCTGGTTGTCGGCGCGCACCGTGCGGTGGAACCGCCCGCCGGCGTAGTACCCGCCCTCCACGTACCGCAGGAAATTCGCTGCCGTCTTCGGAGCCCGCGGATCGACCTCGATGTCGATACGCCCGAGCGCCGTCTCCAGCCTTACGACGACCGGCGGCCCTGCGACCGAGGGCGGAACGGCCGGCGGCGCCTGCGGGAGGGTCCCCGCCAGCAACAAAGCGGCAAACCATGCCTTCATGCCCAAACTCCCCCTGCCCCCATCGAACGGATCGTCTCACGGGTTATCCTTGGCGCCATGTCGATCAAGTCGGACCGTTGGATCCGGAAGATGGCCCAGGAGCACCGGATGATCGAGCCCTTCTCCGACCGTCAGGTCCGCGAGGGCGTCATCTCCTACGGCGTCTCCTCGTACGGCTACGACGTGCGCATCGCCCGCGACTTCAAGATCTTCACCAACATCAACTCGACCACCGTCGACCCCAAGGCCTTCGACTCGCGGTCGTTCGTGGACTTCGAGGGCGACGTGTGCGTGATCCCGCCGAACTCCTTCGCGCTGGCGCGGACGGTCGAGTACTTCCGCATCCCGCGTGACGTGATCGTGATCGCGCTCGGGAAGTCGACCTACGCGCGCTGCGGGATCATCCTGAACGTGACGCCGCTGGAGCCGGAGTGGGAGGGAATTGTCACCCTCGAGGTGTCGAACACCACGCCGCTGCCGGCCAAGATCTACGCCAACGAGGGGATCGCCCAGATGCTGTTCTTCCAGAGCGACGAGGAGTGCGAGGTCTCCTACGCCGACAAGAAGGGCAAGTACCAGGGACAGAAGGCCCTCACCCTCCCCAAGCTCTGAAGCCATCCATGGTCCACGAGACGGTTACGATGCAGGGCCACCTCATCGATTCCGACATCCTGCGCAAGGCGTTCGCGCGAATCGTCGAGGAGGGCGGGGATTTCGACATCGAGGAGTTCCGGGTCGGGAAGTCCAACGACGACGCGTCCTTCATCCGCCTCGGGGTGTCGGCGGGGGAGCCGGCGGCGCTGGATCGCATCCTGGAGCACCTCACCTATCTCGGCGGCGAGACGCCGCTGGCCGATGCCACCTTCGCCCCCGCCGAGCGGGACGGAATCGTGCCCGACGAGTTCTACGCCACGAGCAACTTCGAGACCGACGTGCGCATCGACGGGAAGTGGGTGCCGGTGCGCGACCAGAAGATGGATTGCGCGCTCGTGCGGCGGGACGGCGGGCCGACGTGCGTGAAGCAGGGGCGGGTCCTCGCGGGCGAGCCCATCGCGCTGCGTGGCCCCGGCCTGCGCGTGCGGCCACCGGAGCGGAGCCGCGACTTTTCGGTCTTCGGCTTCATGTCCAACGACGTCTCGGCGGAGGTCAACAAGGGCATCGTCATCGCCGGCGCGGCGGCGGAGATGCGGAAGTCGCGGGAGGCGGGGGAAAAGATCGTCGTGGTGGCGGGGCCCGCGGTCGTCCACTCCGGCGGCGACGCCGCGCTGGCCCGGCTGGTCCGCGCGGGCTGGGTCGACGTGCTGCTCACCGGCAACGCCTTCGCCGTCCACGACCTCGAGAAGGCGATCCTGAAGACGAGCCTCGGCGTCTGCCAGATGAGCGGGCGCGCGGTCGAGGGCGGGAGCCGCAACCACCTCTGGGCGATCAACGCCGTGAATCGCACGGGCGGCGTGCGCCAGGCGGTCGAATCCGGACTCGTGACGGGCGGCGTGATGTACGAGCTCGTGAAGAAGAGCGTCCCTTTCGTCCTCGCCGGCTCCATCCGCGACGACGGCCCGTTGAAGGACGTCCTCACCGACACGCTGGTCGCGCAGAAGGCCTATGCCGAGGCGCTGAAGGGCGCCGGGGTCTGCCTGATGCTCGCGTCGGCCCTGCATTCGATCGCGGTGGGGAACCTGCTGCCCGCGCGCGTGCGCACGGTGTGCGTGGACATGACGGAGTCGGTGCCGGTGAAGCTGTCGAACCGGGGCAGCATGCAGGCGATCGGCGTGGTCACCGACGTCGGCTTCTTCCTGGAGCGCCTGGAGCGGGAGCTGCTCGGTGTCTGAGAACCGCGCCCGCGGCGCGCGTGCCTCGGGACGCCGCGCCGTCCTCAAGGGATTGCTCGGGGCCGCGCTGCTGCCGCCCCTCGATCCTCTCCGCCTCGCGGCGTCGCCGGGTCAGCCGTTCGCGCCGCCCGACAACCTGACCTTCGATTCCCGCGGCGACCTCTGGATGGCGAGCGACATCGCCGGTGACGTCGTCAACGACCGCGAGGACTACCGCGTGGCCAAGAACGCCGGCGCGTTCCGCGTGCCCACGAGCGGCGCGTCGCGCGGCGCGCCCGGCCTCTTCGTCTCCGTGGGCGCGCCGCCGCAGCCCGCCGTCGTCGCCATCCGCCGGAGGACCTGATGGCGCGGCGCACGATCGTGGTCCTCGGCGGATACGGGAGCGGGGTCACCGCCGCCACCGCCGCCCGCGAGATCGACGAAGAGGCGCGCATCGTGCTCGTCGACCCTGGGGGCGAGGCGAGCAGCACCGTCGCGGCCGTTCCCTACGCGATCTCGGGCGAGCTGGCGTCGGTGAAGGCGCTCTCCCGTGGCCGCCGCGAAGCGCTGCAGGCGAGCCACGGCATCGAGACGCGGCCCGCGCCGGGCGCCATCCGCATCGACCCCGGCCCGCGGCGGCTGCACCTCGACGACGGCCCGCTCGAGTACACGGTGCTCGTCCATGCCCTCGGCGCGGAGACCACGCCCGATGCCCGGCTGCCCTTCGGGACGAACGTCCTTCGCCTGCGGACGGTGGAGGACTTCGAGGGCATCCGCGCCGCGATCGGGGAGCGCGCCCGCGTTTGCGTTCTCGGCGGATCGCCGACCGCGGTCGACGCCGCGGCCGCGGTCCGCCGCGGCGGACACACCGTGACGGTCGTCCATTCCGGCCCCCGCCTCCTCGCCGACTTCTCGGAGATGGCTTCCGCGCGGGCGGCCGAGGCGCTGCGCGCCTCCGGGGTCGAGGTCGTGACCGGCGCCGGCCCCGCGTCGGCCGAAGTCGCCGACGGCCGCGTGGCCAGCCTCACCCTCACGAGCGGCGCGGTGGTCGCCGTCGATCTCGTCCTCATCACCGGCCCGCTGCGGCCGCGCTACGACCTGCTCCGTGCCGCCGGCGCGGAGCTGAACGAAGACGGCAGCGTGGTGGTGGACGAGTTCTGCGCGACATCCCTCGCCCACGTGCTCGCCTGCGGAGCGTCGGTGGCCGTCCCGCATGCCGTTACCGGCTGGCCGGTATGGCTCCCGCAGGCGGGGATCGCCGACCGCACCGCCACCATCGCCGGGATCGTGGCCGCCGGCGGGCAGGCGCGGCTGGAGCCGGTCCTCAACACCTCGATCGTGCGCGCGGGCGAGCTGACGATCGCCCGCACCGGGCTCGCCTGGGACGAGGCCGTCGAGTTCGCGACCGAAGAGGAGATCGGCGAGGTGTCGGTCCACGGCTCGTCGTGCGAGCGCACGCTCTCCGCGTCGCAGCCGCTGGCCATCGACATGGTCTACCACAAGGGCGACGGGCGGATCCTCGGCGCGGAGGTGGTGGGCAAGGCGGGCGCGGACAAGCGCGTGGACGTGCTGTCGGCCGCGATCGTGGGTGGGATGACGGTGGAGCGGATCAGCGCCCTCGACCTCGCCTACGCGCCGCCCTTCTCCACCGCGCGCGACGTAGTGAACGTCGCGGGATCGGTGGCCGCCGCCGCGCGTGCCGGCCTCGCACGGCCGTGGACCGCGCGCGAGCTGGCGAAGCACCTCGGCTCCGTCGCCGTCGTGGACGTCGAGCCGGAGCGCGGCCGCGCCGGCGAGATCACCGACGCCCTGGTCATTCCCCTTGCGGAGCTGCGGAACCGCATCAACGCGCTCCCGCGTGACCGCCCGGTCGTGTTCGTCAGCGAGACGGGCCGCCTCGGCTACGTCGCCGGGCGCATCGCACGGCTGCGCGGCTTCAAGGACGCGGGATTCCTGACCGGCGGGCTCCTGTCCTGGCAGGCGGCGGGGCGGCCGGTGAAGCAGGGCAGCAAGCACCGCTAGCGGGGCGGCGCCGCTCCCCGCCATCCCGCCCGGCGGATGAATCGCTGGATCTCGGCCGCGGCCACGGCGTGGCCGGCTTCGTTCCAGTGACCGCCGCCGGCGTGATACACCGCGCGGCCGGTCGCGTTCGCTTCCTGCCAGAGCGCGTCGGTGAGATCGAGGACGGGGAAGCCGGCGCGGCGCCCGGTGTCGTCGAGGAGGCGCGCGATGCGCCCTCGGTCCCACGCGCGATCGTCGAGCGCATACCGCCGCCGAACGCGGTCCCACTCGACACCGTCGACCTCCATCTTGCTCGGCACGTAGGCCACGAGGAGCCGCGCGCCGTTCCGGCGGACTTCGGAGTCGAGCAATCGCAGCAGGTGCTCGGTCTGCAGCCAGGCCTGGTGCACCGGCTCCGGCGGATCGCGCGCGAAGGACTGGATCTCGGCCGGCGGCTCGCGGTCGAGCGGCGACCAGAACCGGAGGCGCGCGAAGAAGTCGTACGCGCGCGGCGCGCCGTCGCGCAGGCGCGTGCGCGCCCAGGTGAGCGCGGCCGAACCGCGCCACCGCCGCGGGCGCTCCGGTGGGGGACGCGGGGGCAGCGGATAGTTCTTCACGCGGCCGACCCCGCCGGCGAAAGTGAAAAGGGGCTTGGCGACGCCCCCCGGCGCGGCGCCGCGCGCGTTGTACAGGATGTCGTTGTGGTAGAAGAGCAGCACCACCACACGCGCTCCGTATCGGGCGCCCTCGTCGCGGTAGAAGAGATATTCCTGGTCGGTGCTGTAGCCGACGGTCCCGCCGTTCACGACCTCCGCCGCGCCTCCTTCCCTTCGCAGCGCGTGCTCCAGGGCCTGCGCGACGCAGGCCTCGAAGGGAACGCTGAAGCCCTCCGCGAACGAATCGCCGAGGATCAGGATGCGCTCGACGCCGGGCGCGGGGTCGAACGCGCGCTCCACGTCCCGCAATCCCTGTCGGTTGATGGCCCAGTCACCGTGACCGTAGGAGCCGCGGGCTCCGGGACGATGCCGCCACCCGCGGACCGGGTCCGGCTCCATGGACGCGGCCACGAACAGGGCGCCCGGCTCGCCGCGGATCGCGAGGCGCGCGGCGATCTCGAAGGCGGCGAGCGTCACCGCGATCGACGTGACGAGGAGCAGCGCCGTCGCAAGCGGGCGGGGCGGCGTCGCCATCCTACGGCGCGGCGGTGATCCGCAGGAGCGGCCGCAGCCCGCGCACCGGGTACTCGCAGCCCTTGCTCGTCACCCGCACCGCCGCCGCCTCCAGCGTGAAGACCCACGCCGCCGTCTCCGGCCCCGCGCAGATGCCGCGCACTTCCTGGGGCACGCCGGCCGAAAGCGTGAAGGCAATCGGCTCCGGCAGGGGCTTCTCGCCCGTGCCTTCGCCCTCGATGGCGAGGATCGTCACCCGCGCCCGTGCCAGTCGCATCGGGAGGGGGACCGTCTGCTGCTCCGCGCCGTCGTCGAGGAATCCGCGCGTGGGGGCCACGACCGTGGTCATGGGGCCGGGGGGGGTGAAGCCGGGGAACGGGGTCGGCGGGGGAACGACGGGCGAGGCCGCGGCCGGAGTCGCCGCCGCGGCCGCGGACCCCGGAGGCGCCTCCTTCAGGCGCGCGACTTCTTTCGCGAGCACCGCCACGTCGTACTCGAGGTTGTTGACGCGCAGGAAGCTCATGCCGACCAGGATGAGCAGCGCGATCAGCAAAGAGGCGACGGCCAGGATCCGCAGCGCGCCTACTCCTCGGCCATGAACGGATAGCGATGGTCGCGCGGCGGCGAGAACGTCTCCTTGATCGTGCGCGCGCTCACCCAGCGGACGAGGTTCAGCTTCGATCCCGCCTTGTCGTTGGTGCCCGACGCCCGGGCGCCGCCGAAAGGCTGCTGGCCGACCACCGCGCCGGTCGGCTTGTCGTTCAGGTAGAAGTTCCCCGCCGCATTCCGGAGCGCCGTGGCCGCCGTGCGCGCCGCCGATCGATCCTGCGCGAAGACGGCGCCGGTGAGCGCGTAGGGGGACGTCGCGTCGACGGTGGCCAGCGTCTCCAGCCAGCGCGCGTCGTCGTACACGTGCGCGGTCACCACCGGCCCGAAGATCTCGTCGCGCAACAGCCGATCGCCGGGATCCTCCGTCTCCAGCAGCGTCGGCTCGATGAAGAAGCCGTCCTTGCCGTGCGTCTTGCCGCCGGAGACGACCTTCGCGCCGCCGGCCTCGCTCAGGTAGGTGCCGATGCGATCGAATGCCTTGCGGTCGATGACCGCGCCCATGAAGTTCCGGAAATCGGCCACGTCGCCCATCTTGATCGTCTTCATGATCTCGACGGTGCGGTCGCGCACCTCGTTCCACAGCGACCGCGGCACGTACACCCGGCTCGCCGCCGAGCACTTCTGCCCCTGGTACTCGAAGCCGCCGCGGGCGATGGCCACCGACAGCGCCACCGGATCGGCCGACGCGTGGGCGACGATGAAGTCCTTCCCGCCCGTCTCTCCGACGATGCGCGGGTACGACCGGTAGCGCGCCATGTTGCCGCCGATGGTCTTCCACATGCTGTTGAAGACCTCGGTGCTGCCGGTGAAGTGCAATCCCGCGAACGCCGGATGGTTGAGGGCGACGTCCGAGATCGCGGCCGCGTCGCCGGGAACGAGGTTGACCACCCCCGGCGGCAGACCGGCTTCCTGCAGCAGTTGCAACAGCCAGTGCGCGGACAACATCGCGGAGGAGGCCGGCTTCCAGATCACGGTGTTGCCCATGAGCGCGGGCGCGGTGTTCGC
>JANMPI010000102.1:0-3534 GCA_031369785.1 Acidobacteriota bacterium | reverse complement strand
CCAGGGCCTTGGCCGGATCGATCGACTCTTCGACCCTCTCGATGAGCCCCATGACGTCGCCCATGCCGAGGATGCGGCCGACCATGCGCGCGGGATCGAAGAGCTCGAAGTCTTCCGGCTTCTCGCCGGTGCCGGCGAAGCGGAGATGCGGCGGGCGATGGCCATGATCGACTCCATGACCACCGCCGAGCGCCGCGAGCCGGCGCTGCTCAACGGCAGCCGCCGGAAGCGCATCGCGAAGGGCAGCGGGACGAGGGTCGAGGACGTGAACCGCCTGCTGAAACAGTACGTGCAGACGCGGAAGATGATGAAGCAGTTCGGCGGCGGCGGGGGCAAGGCGATGAAGCGCCTGGCCGCCCGCATGCCGCAATTTCGATAAAGGGCAATAAGCAATGCTGTCGATCAGGTTGAGACGTGCGGGCGCCACCAAGAAGCCGCATTACCGCGTCGTGGTCGCGGATTCCCGCGAGCCGCGGGACGGGCGCTTCGTCGAGGTGCTCGGTCACTACGACCCGCGCAAGGACCCGGCGGTCGTGAAGATCGATACCGAGCGCACCGAGTTCTGGATCGGCAAGGGCGCGCAGCCCTCCGACACCGTGCGCAGCCTGCTGAAGCAGCAGGCCAAGGCGCCGGCCGCCAAGCAGGCCTGATCGCGTGAAGGAGCTGCTCACGAAGATCGCGCGCGGGCTGGTCGGCGAGCCGGAGCGCGTCTCGGTCGAGGAATGGAAAGAGGACGGCATGGTCCATTTCGACGTCACGGTCGCGGAGCCCGACCGCGGGCGGGTGATCGGGCGCCAGGGCCGCACCGCGGACGCCATTCGCACCGTCATCGAGGCCGTTGGCCGCAAGCGCGGCATCGATTGCGACGTGGAGATCCTCGATTAATGACTGCGACGCCGCCTTTCTCGGAGATGGTGGCCGTGGGCCGCGTGGTGAAGCCGCAGGGCCGCAAGGGCGAGGTGCTCGTCGAGCCCCTGTCCGACCGCCCCGGCCGGTTTCCCGCGCTGCGCTCGGTCTTCGTCCCCGGAGACAAGGACGCCGCGCGCGCCATGGCCGTCGTCGCCTGCTGGCCCCACAAGGGCCGCTTCGTGCTGAAGCTGGAGGGCGTGGAGTCGATCGACGACGCGGAGCAGCTGCGCGGCATGGACGTGCGCATCCCGGAAGAGGACCTGCCAAAGCTCCCCCCGGGCTCGTACTACCACCATCAGCTGAAGGGCCTCGCGGTCGAGGACGAAGCGGGCGCTTCGGTGGGGACGGTGCACGACATCCTGGAGACGGGCGGTGAAGCGCCGGTGCTGACCGTGCGCGGCAGCGGCGGCGAGACGCTCATTCCCCTCGCGGAGGCGTTCGTGCGCGAGGTCGATCTCGCGCGCGGGCGCATCGTCGTCGTCCGGCCGCAGTACCTCGAGGCCGCGCAATGACCCTCGCCATCGACGTGGTCACCATCTTCCCGGCCATGATCGCGGCTCCGGTCACGGACGGGATCGTCGGCCGCGCGGTGGCGGCGGGCCTGGCCCGGATCGCCACCCACGACCTGCGGGAGCACACCGACGACCGGCACCGCACCGCCGACGACGCGCCGTTCGGCGGCGGACCGGGGATGGTGATGAAGGCGGAGCCGTTCCTCCGCGCGGTGGAGGCGTTGCCCGCCGCGAGCGGCGAGCGCCGCGCGACCGTGCTTCTCTCCCCGCGAGGCGTGCCCTTCGACCAGGAGCGCGCCGCCCGCTACGCCACCCTCGATCGTCTCGTGCTGCTCTGCGGCCGGTACGAAGGGATCGACGAGCGCGTGCGCGAGGAGCTGGACGCGGAAGAGGTGAGCGTCGGGGACTTCGTGCTCACCGGCGGCGAGGTGGCGGCGCTGGCCGTCATCGAGGCGACGGTCCGCCTGCTGCCCGGGGCCCTCGGTGACGAAGGGTCAGCCGAGGCCGACTCGTTCTCCGACGGGCTCCTCGACTTCCCACACTACACGCGGCCGGCCGTCGTGCGTGGGCGCGCGGTGCCCGACGTGCTGCTCTCCGGCGACCATGGGCGCATCCGGCGCTGGCGGCGGAAGGAAGCGCTGCGGGCGACCCGCGAGCGCCGGCCCGACCTGCTGCGGAAGGCCGCGCTCTCCGCCGAGGACAGGGGCCTTTTGAACGAGATCGAGAGCGAGGAGCGGATCCTCGCGTGACGACGTGAAACGAAGAAAGTAGAAGCCAATGAATCTGATGGATAGCATCGAGGCCGGCGACCTGAAGAAGGGCCTGCCGCAGCTCACCCCGGGCGACACCGTGCGCGTGCACGTCCGCGTCAAGGAAACCTCCGTCAAGGAGGAGATCAAGGGCAAGCCCAAGGAGACCGAGCGCGAGCGCGTCCAGATCTTCGAGGGCGTGATCATCGGCCTCCGCGGCGCGGGCGCGCGGGCGACCATGACCGTGCGCAAGGTGTCCTTCGGCCAGGGCGTCGAGCGCATCTTCCCCCTGCACGCGAAGACGATCGACAAGATCGAGGTCGTGAAGCAGGCGAAGGTGCGGCGGGCGAAGCTCTACTACCTGCGCGAGCTCAAGGGCAAGGCCGGCCGCATGAAGGAGAAGCGCGCAGCCAGGGCCTAGGACGTCCCGGACCGTTGATCGATCGGAGGCGGTGGCCGAATGGGGGACGCGGAGCCGGAACGACGGGGGCGGGGACGGAAGCCGCTCGTGTATCGCGGCGACGAGGTCCACTGCACGCGCGCGCTCGAGGACCAGGCGCGGGCCGACGGGTACGTGGTGGTGGCGGGGATGGATGAGGTCGGGCGCGGGGCGCTGTGCGGCCCGGTGGTGGCGTGCGCGGTCGTGCTCGGGGACGAGTTCGACAGCACGGGGGTGGATGATTCCAAGCGGCTCACCGCGCGTCAGCGCGAGGGCCTGTCCGCCCGCGTGCGTGAGAAAGCAGTGGCATTCAGCGTGGGGGTCGCCGACCCGCGGGAGATCGACCGGCTGAACATCCTCCGCGCGACGCACCTGGCGATGGTCCGCGCCGTGGCCGGCCTGTCCGTCGGTCCCGACGTGATCCTCGTCGACGCGCTCAGCGTCCCCGGCGTGGCCACGCCGCAGAGGCCGATCGTGAAGGGGGACGCGCTGTCGATCTCGATCGCCGCCGCGTCCATCGTGGCCAAGGTGATGCGGGACGAGCTCATGCGCGAGTGCGACCGCCGGTACCCCGGCTACGGGCTCGCGCACAACATGGGATACGCGAGCGACGATCACCGCCAGGCCCTGCGCCGTATGGGGCCGTCGGAGATCCACCGCCGCTCCTTCCACGGCACCGAGCGATGGCTCTTCTGAGGACCCGGGTCTAGAAGTTGGCCAAGATCAATCCCGTCAAGCTCAAGCAGGACGCCGACAAGCTCGAGAAAGCCGGCAAGCTCGACCAGTCCATCGCCCTCTACCGCCAGGTCGTGGACGACAACCCGCGCGACTGGAACATCGTCAAGAAGATCGGGGACCTGTACGTCCGCCTCAACAAGATGCGCGAGGCGATGGTCGAGTACCAGAAGGTCGCCGACTTCTACGC
>JANMPI010000091.1:0-9345 GCA_031369785.1 Acidobacteriota bacterium | reverse complement strand
GCTGCTCGTGGATCTCCTTCAGCATGAAGTGGCGGAATCCGCCCTTCTCCGCCTGCACGGGATCCCAAGTGATCTGCTGCGGCGCGCGCTCGACCGGCTTGCCGTCGGCGCCCACGATCGAGTGCTGGCCCGGGGTCACCGTCACTACGTCGCCGTCCTCGAGGAACAGGAACGACCGCGTGTAGGGGAGGAGCGCGGGGATGTCGGAGGCGAGGAAGCGCTCGCCGTCGGCGAGGCCGACCACGAGCGGCGGGCCCATGCGCGCCGCCACCAGCCGCTGCGGCTCGTCCTTGTGCATGAGCACGAGGGCGTAGATGCCTTCCAGCTTCTTCACCGCCTGCTGCACCGCCGCCTGCAGGTCGCCCTCGTAGAGTGACTCGACGAGATGGGCCACGACCTCGGTGTCGGTCTGGGTGACGAACTTGTGCCCCTCGGCGGTGAGGCGGGTCTTGAGCTCGAGGTAGTTCTCGATGATGCCGTTGTGCACCACCACGATCTTCCCGTGGCAGTCCTGGTGGGGGTGGGCGTTCTCCTCGCTCGGCCGGCCGTGGGTCGCCCAGCGCGTGTGACCGATGCCGAATGCGCCCGCCATCGGCTCCGCGGCTAGGCTTTCCTCGAGGTTCTTGAGCTTGCCCACCGAGCGGCGTCGGAACATCTCGCAGTTCTGCACCACCGCGACGCCCGCGGAGTCATAGCCGCGGTATTCGAGCCGCCGCAGGCCCTCGATGATGACCGGCACCGCCTCCCGCGTCCCCACGTATCCGACGATCCCGCACATGAATCAGTCCTTTCCCGACCGCGTCTTTGCCGCCGCCCGGTTCCTGCGCTCCGTTGCCCAGCCCGGCTTCAGCACCTGGCGCGCGCGCCCGAGGGCGAGCGCCCCCGCGGGCACGTCCTCGGTGACCGCGCTCCCCGCGCCGACGTACGCCCCTTCGCCCACCGTGACCGGGGCCACCAGCGTGCTGTTGCTGCCGATGAACGCCCCCGCTTCGATGTGCGTCGGATGCTTGTGGGTGCCGTCGTAGTTGCAGGTGATGGTGCCGGCGCCGATGTTGACGCCCGCCCCCACCGTCGCGTCGCCGATGTACGACAGGTGCGGCGCTTTCGATCCCGCGCCGAGTCGCGTCTTCTTGAGCTCGACGAAGTTCCCGACCTTGGCCTTGTCGCCGATGTGGCTCTCCGGCCGGATGTGCGCGAAGGGGCCGACCGCCGCGCCCGCTCCGACGACGCACTCGCGCAGCAGGCAGTGGTCGAGGATCTGCGCGCCGGCGCAGATCTCGCTGTCCACCACCCGCGCGAACGGACCGACCGAAGCCCCGGCGCGGACGATGGTGCGCCCCTCGAGGAACGTGTAGGGACGGATCACCGCGTCCGCCTCCACCACCACGTCGAGCCCGATGTGCGTGCTCGCCGGATCCTCGATGGAGGCCCCCGCCCTCATCAGCTCGTCGACCCGCCGCTCCCGAAGCCGCCGCGACGTCTCCGTGAGCTCGGCGATAGTGTTGACGCCTAAGGCCTCACCCGGGTCGGACGCCTTGAAAGCCGCGACCTTCTTTCCCGACTCGCGCAGCAGCGCCACGACGTCGGTCAGGTAGTACTCGCCCTGCGCGTTCTGTGGCCGCAGCTTCGAGAGGACCCCGAGCAGCGCGCCGACGTCGAACGCGTAGAGGCCGGCGTTGATCTCCCGCACCCGCGCCTCGTCCGGCGTCGCGTCCTTGGCCTCGACGATGGCGCGGACGCCGCCGTCGCCGTCGCGCAGCACGCGGCCGTACGCCCCCGGATCCTCGAGGTCGACGGTGAGCAGGGTGGCCGCGGTTCCGCCCTTGCGGTGAGCCTCGAGCAACGCGCGGAGCGTCTCCGTCCGCAGCAGGGGGAGGTCGCCGTTCACCACGAGCAGGACCCGGTCGGCGTGGGCGGCGAACCGTTCGCGGGCGGTCTGCACCGCGTGTCCCGTCCCCAGGGGCGGATCCTGGCGGACGAAGCCGAAGCCGCGTCCCGCGAACGCCTCCTCCACCGCCTCCGCCTGGTGGCCGACCACGATCGTCACCGGGTCGGCGCCGGCCGCGGTCACCGCCCGCACCACGTGCTCGAGCATCGGAATCCCGAGTGCGTGATGGAGGACCTTGGCCCGCGCGCTCTTCATGCGCGTACCCTTCCCGGCGGCGAGGATGAGGGCTTGAACGGCGGCCGTGCTCACCTTTCGAGTCTAGCCCGAACCCCCGCGGGTCAGGACGCTTGCGGGTACAGGATGGAGACGAACTCCTCCTGCTCGCGGATGTCGTCGAAGTCGGTGTCGGTCTTGGCCTGCGTGCGGTTGTGCGCGCCGAGCTCCACGGCCTGGCGCAGCGCCCGCACCGCGGTCGCGGAATCGCCGGCGCGGGCGGAGGTCGCGGCCAGGCAGTAGAGGGCGTGCTCGTTCTGCGGCTGCATCTCCGCGGCCTGCCGCAGGAGCTTCAGGGCGTCCTCGAAGTCCCCCTTGTTGTGGAGGAAGACGCCCTGGTGCAGCACCTCGTCGAAGGTCTTGGGCTTGAAGGCCGGACGCTTGTCGAGGGCCTTCGCGCAGAGGAGGCTGTAGGCCCGGGCGCGCTCGAGGACGTCGCGTTCGTCGGGGAACTGGGCGATGAGCGCGTCGAAATGGTCCTTGGCCTTGTCGTAGTCGCGCTTCCCGAGGGCGCGCGTCGCCTTCTCGAAGAGGTCGATGGCGGCCTGGCTGCGCTTGTCGGCGGGGGACGCCGGCTTCTTCGTGCTCATGCGGCTCCTTCTCGATTGGTTGTGGTTGCGACGAGCCGACAAGAGTACCAAGCGGACCCGCGCGCTGCAACCACGGCCGGGACGGACTTCTTTGACCGAGGGGGGGATCGATGCGGGCTAGAATCGCGCGTTGTCCGTCCCGCAAAGGGGTGCGCAGGGTGCAGCCGATCGCGATCCGCGGGGCCAGGGTCCACAACCTGCAGGGCGTGGACTGCGATCTGCCCCGGAACAGCCTGGTCGTCATCACGGGGCCGTCGGGGTCGGGCAAGAGCAGCCTGGCCTTCGACACGCTGTACGCGGAGGGGCAGCGGCGGTACGTCGAGAGCCTCTCCGCCTACGCGCGCCAGTTCTTCGACCAGCTCGAAAGGCCGGACGTCGACTCCGTGACCGGGCTCTCGCCCGCGATCGCCATCGAGCAGCGGACGACCTCCAGCCATCCCCGCTCGACGGTGGGCACGGTGACGGAGATCTACGACCACCTGCGGGTCCTTTTCGCGGGGGTCGGCCGTCCGCATTGCCCGCGCTGCGGCGAGGCGGTCACGGCGCGCACCGCGGCCGAGATCGCGGACTCGATCCTCGCCACCGCCGGCGAGGCGCCGGTCTCGGTTCTCGCGCCGGTGGCGCGCGGGCGCAAGGGCGCTTTCCGGAAGGAGCTGGACGCCCTCCGGGCCGCCGGCTATCACCGCGTGCGGGTGGACGGCGGCGCCTTCGACCTCGACGAGGCCGTGCCCCTGGATCCCCGGCGCAACCACCGCATCGAGGTCCTCGTCGATCGCCTGGCCGCGCGCCCGGCGGCCCGCCACCGTCTGATCGCGAGCCTCGAGCGGGCGCTCGACCTCGCGGACGGCGTCGTGCTGGTGACGATCGCCGGCGAGGAACGCCTCCACAGCCGCACCATGGCTTGCGCGCGCTGCGACATCTCGGTGGTCGATCTCTCCCCCCGCGCCTTCTCCTTCAACAGCGCCTACGGCGCGTGCGCCGCCTGCCAGGGGATCGGCTGGTCGTGGCGCGTCGATCCGGACAAGGTCATCCCCGATCCCCAGCGCCCGCTCGGCGACGGCGCCATCCACCCCTGGCAGTCGCACGGCTCGGCAGCGGTGCGCGAAGCCCTCGAGGACGTCGCGAGCCGCCACGGCTTCTCCCTCGACCAGCCCCTGGCCGCGGTGCCGCGTCCCGGGCGCCGCGCGCTGCTGCGCGGGGACGGCCACTTCCCGGGCATCCTTCCCCACCTCGCCTTCCGCGCGGAGAAGATGCTCGCCCTGGCCGACGGCGCGGAGCCAGCCCGCGAGGCCTTCGAGAACCTGCGCCCGTACCTGACGGAGACGGAATGCACCGCCTGTCACGGAGCGCGGCTGAAGCCGGAGAGCCTCGCCGTGCGCCTCGGCGGACTTTCCATCGCCGACTATGCGCGGCTCACCATCGCGGCGGCGGCGCCCGCCCTCCGCGCGGTGACCTTTGCCGACCGCGAGCGCCCGGTCGCGGACCGCATCCTGCCCGACGTCATCGAGCGGCTCGGCTTTCTGGAGCGGGTGGGCGTCGGATACCTGACTCTCGATCGCTCGACGCCCACGCTTTCCGCCGGCGAGGCGCATCGCGTGCGGCTGGCCGGACAGATCGGCGCGCGGCTGCAGGGCATCGTGTACGTCCTCGACGAGCCGTCGGTCGGCCTCCACCAGCGCGACAACGAGCGACTGCTCGGGACGCTGAAGGCGATCCGCGACCTCGGCAACACCGTGGTCGTGGTGGAGCACGACGCGGAGACGATCCGCGCCGCCGATTACGTGGTCGACCTCGGAGAGGGCGCGGGCCGGCAGGGCGGGCGCCTCATGTACCAGGGCCCGCCGGCGTCGATGAACGGGAGCCTCACCGGCCGCTATCTCCGCGGCGAGCTCTCCGTCCCCCTGCCTCTCGCGCGCCGTCACGGCACGGGGACGCTGCGCATCCTCGGCGCCCGCGCGCACAACCTGCGCGGCATAGACGTCGCGATCCCGCTCGGCACGCTCACCGTGGTGACCGGGGTCAGCGGATCGGGGAAGTCCACGCTCGTCGAGGACATCCTCTTCCGCGCGCTCTCCGCGCGGCTGGGACGGAAGACGCCTGCCCCCGGCCGTCATCAAGCGCTGGAGGGCGCGGAGCCGGTGGAGGACGTGGTCGCCATCGACCAGCGGCCGATCGGAAGGACGCCGCGCTCGAATCCGGCCACCTACACCGGCGCGCTGGTCGCCATCCGCGAGATGTTCAGCCTGATGCCGGAGGCCCGGGCCCGCGGCTACCGCAGCGGTCGGTTCTCCTTCAACGTGAAGGGCGGGCGCTGCGAATCGTGCCAGGGCGACGGCGTGCGCGCCATCCGCATGCACTTCCTTCCCGACGCGCATGTCCGCTGCGAGGCCTGCAAGGGGCGCCGTTACAACCGCGAGACGCTGGAAGTGCTCTACCACGGGCGCACCATCGCCGACGTCCTCGACCTCACGGTGGACGAGGCGGAAGGGGTGCTCGGCGCGCATCCGCGCCTGCGGCGGCTGCTCGCGACGCTGCGCGCGGTCGGCCTCGGCTATCTCCGGCTGGGGCAAAGCGCGGTCACGCTGTCGGGCGGGGAGGCGCAGCGCGTGAAGCTCGCCCGCGAGCTCGGCCGCCGCGACACCGGTCGCACCGTCTACATCCTCGACGAGCCGACCACCGGTCTCCACGTCGATGACGTGGCGCGGCTGCTGCAGGTGCTGTCCCGTCTCGTCGACGCGGGCAACACCGTGGTGGCGGTGGAGCACAACCTCGACGTCATCAAGACCGCCGACTACGTGATCGACCTCGGGCCCGAAGCGGGCGCGGGCGGAGGGCGCGTGGTGGCCTGCGGCACGCCGGAGGAGGTTGCGCGCTCACGGAAGAGTCACACCGCGCGCTACCTCCGGGCGGCGCTGCGCGGCGATCCCGCGGAGGGAGCGGCGTGACCGACGACCCTCTTCTCTCCTGGCGCGGCGAGTTCCCGATCCTCGACAAGTGCACGTACCTGGTCAGCCATTCGCTGGGCGCGATGCCCCGCGGCGTGACCGCCGAGCTCGCCGCCTACGCCGACCTCTGGGCCGCGCGCGGCGTGCGCGCCTGGGCCGAAGGCTGGTGGACGATGCCCCTGACCGTCGGCGACGCCGTGGGCCGCCTCATCGGCGCCGCGCCGGGGTCGGTGGTCATGCACCAGAACGTCTCGGTCTGCCAGTCCGTCATCCTGTCCTGCTTCGACCTCGGGGGAACGCGGAACAAGATCGTGTACGAGGACCTGAACTTCCCGTCCGTGATGTATGTCTACGAGGCGCACCGCGATCTCGGGGCGCAGGTGGAGATGGTCCCGAGCGACGACGGCATCACCATCGCCCTCGAGCGCTACCTGGCCGCCATCGACGAGCGCACGCTCCTCGTCCCCTTGTCGCATGTGGTCTTCCGCAGCGGGTTCGTCCAGGACGTCGCCGCCATCGTGAAGCGGGCGCACGAGGTGGGCGCGTACGTGGTGGCCGATCTCTATCAGTCCGCGGGAACGGTGCCCGTCGACGTCACCGCGTGGGACGTGGACTTCGCGACCGGCGGATCGGTGAAATGGCTGTGCGGGGGTCCGGGCGCCGGCTACCTCTACGTCGCGCCGCGATTGCGCGACCGGTTGAAGCCGCGGGTCACGGGGTGGATGGCCCACGCGCACCCGTTCGCGTTCGAGACCGGCCCCATCGACTACGCGGGGGATGCCACGCGGTTCCTCCACGGCACGCCGGCCATCCCCGCCCTGTACGCGGCGCGGGCGGGGCAGCAGATCCTGGAGACGATCGGCATCGACGCCATCCGGACGAAGTCCATGCGCCAGGTGCAGCTGCTCATGGACCTGGCGGGCGACCAGGGCTTCGAGACGCGAACACCGCGCGATGCCGCGGCGCGCGGAGGGATGGTCATCCTCGCCGTCCCGCACGGCGCCGCGGTGACGCGGGAGCTTCTGCGGCGCGAGATCGTGGTCGACCACCGGCCGGGCGCGGGGATCCGCTACTCGCCGCACTTCTATTCCGCGGATGAAGAGATCGTTCGCGCGGTGCGGGAGACGCGGCAGATCCTCGACTCGGGAGCCTACAAGCCGCACGAAGCCGCGGGAGGGTCTGGCTTCTGAGCCACACCGCTGTGGCGGCCCGGCCACGAGTGCGGCTGGTCGGTCGACGGCACGATCGGCGGCCGTCTCTGTAAGTGGTTCTTGGCAAACGCTTTCCGGTACGAGCTAGTCTGGTCTGCACTTTGCAATAAGGCCCGCGACTCCTCATGGCTTATCGCCGAACCCTCAAGAGGGCCGTCGGTTGCACCGGGATCGGGCTCCATTCCGGCAAGCCCGTCCGCCTCGAACTGAAGCCGGCTCCCGCCGGTCACGGCATCCGCTTTCTTCGGACCGACGTCGGGGTCGAAATCCCCGCCACCCTCGGCTACCTGACGCGCCTCGATCACGCCACGACGCTCAGCCGTGACGGCGTCTCCGTCGACACCGTCGAGCACCTCCTCGCCGCGCTCTTCGCGCTCGGGGTCGACGACGTGCTCGTCGAGGTGGACGCTCCCGAGATCCCGATCATGGATGGCAGCGCCGCTCCCTTCGTGATCCTCATCCACGAGGTCGGCCTGCGCCCGCACCCCGCGCCGCGGCACTACCTGAAGGTCGTGCGGCCGATCGAAGTGGTGCTCGGCGGCAAATGGGCGCGGCTCACGCCGTCCGACCAGTTCCGCATCACCTACACCATCGGCTTCGACCACCCGTTGCTGCGCCGCCAGAGCGCGGCCGTGCGCGTCACCGCCGAGTCCTTCGCGGAGCAGATCGCGCCCGCCCGCACTTTCGGTTTCCTGCGCGAGGTGGAGACGCTGCGCAAGAACGGCCTCGCCCTCGGTGGCAGCCTCGAGAACGCGGTCGTCATCGGCGAGACCGGGGTGCTCAACCAGAAGCTCCGGTTCGAGGACGAGTTCGTGCGCCACAAGATCCTCGATTCCATCGGCGATCTGTCGCTCCTCGGTCATCCGCTGGTCGCGCACCTCGAGGCGAGCAAGGCCGGCCATGCGCTCCACGCCGCGCTCGCGCGCAAGGTGATGGCGACTCCGGAGGCCTGGGCCCTCGTCGCGCACCCGCAGCTCCCCGTGGTCACCCTGCCCGGTTCGCCGGCGCCGGGCCTCGCCCTCGAAGCCTAGTCGCGCTTCGCGTCCGCGACCACCGTCGCCGTCACCTTCACGTCGAGCTGCGGGCGCAGGGGATCGTTGGTGTCGATGATGACCGACTGCGCGATTACGCCGGGACGGGGCGGTGTCGTGAGTTCGATGCGCAGGCTCGTGCTCTGGCCGGTGGCCAGCGTCTTCGGGTAGCCGCCGACGACGGTGCAGTTGCACGTGGTCGACACGTCCTTGATGACGATCGCGGCGCCGCCGACGTTGCGCAGCACGATGTCGCGCTGCAGGGTCTTTTCCGGGAGCACGTTCCCGAAGTCGAACGAGGACGGGTCGGCGGAGAGCCGCGGTCCCGCGGCGGCCGGCGCGCTGCCGCCGCAGGCCGCACCCGCGGCCGCGGCCGCGAGGACGGCGGCCAGCCGGAGCAGCCTCAGCTGGACCGTCCCGCCGAGGTCCGCCCGCGCCCCTTCTTCTTCAGCGTCCCGGTGAGCCGGCGCATGTAGGCGTCGAGCATCTCGTTCTCGTAGGTGACCGAGTTCAGGAACAGGCTCTCGACCAGGTACCGCCGCCGCTCCTCCTCCGGCATCTGATCCACGACGCCCTGGATCTCCTTCATCATGTCCTCGAAGGAAACCTGCAGCGCGTGCTTCAGCGTCACCTCGCGGTAGAGCGCCTCGAGGACGCCGAGGATGTCCCCGTCCAGCTCGAGCACGAACCCCGTGCTGAGGCGCACCTTACGCATCGCTCTTCCCCTTCCCCCGCGGCGCGAAGGCGTCCAGCGCCGACTGCTCCTCGCGATGGATGTCGATGAGCTTGTGCACGCCGGTCATGGAGATCATGGTCTCGACCCGCGGCTGCACGCCGGCGAGCTTGACCGCCCCCGACTTCTCGTGGATCAGCCGGTAGATGTCCATCAGGCAGCCGATGGACGCGCTGTCTACGTAGGTGACCGAGGCGAGGTCGATGACGAGCTTGCGCGTACCGCCCTCGACGAGCTTCTGGACCTCGGCGAAAAACGGCGACAGCGTGGGATACGTGAGCTTGGCCACCTGCACCCGTACGATGCGGATGTCGCCGCGCTCCTCCACCTGGAGCTGCATCACCTGCCTCCTGTAGAAACCGTGTTGCGCCGGGGCCGCCCCGGGCGCGGGGGGCGCAGTCCGTCGGGCTGCTTCGCCCGCAGCAGGAGCCGCGTCAGCTCTTCCCGGCCGCGGTTGATGCGGCTCTTCACCGTCCCCTCGGGCAGGCCGAGCTGGTCCGCGATCTCCTGGTAGCTCAAGCAGTGGAGGTCCCGCAGCACCACCGCTTCGCGGAGCTTCTCCGGCAGCGCCTCGAGGCCGCGGCGGAGGAAGCGGCGGCGGTCGTGGTCCTCGAGTGCGCGGTGCGGGTTGCTCCCGACCGACGCCGGGGCGAGGTCGAAGGCGACGAGGTCCT
>JANMPI010000063.1:0-7249 GCA_031369785.1 Acidobacteriota bacterium | reverse complement strand
GACGGACATCGATCGGATCGCTCCCACGGTACGACCCGCACGCACCGCGGTCATGCACCAGCGATGGGCCGAGCTCGGCTTCCTGCACTGGCCGGTCCCCGTCGCAGCCCTGCGCGATCTCATCCCGCGGGCGCTCACCATCGACACCTTCGACGGAAAGGCCTACGTCGGGCTCGTGCCCTTCACCGTCACCGGCGCGCGTCCGATGCTGATGCCGCCGCTTCCCTGGGTGTCCGACTTCCATGAAGTGAACGTGCGCACCTATGTCCACCTCGAGGGCCGGGACCCCGGCGTCTGGTTCTTCAGCCTCGACGCGTCGAACGCGGTCGTCGTTGCGGCGGCGCGCGCGCTGTTCCGGCTTCCCTACCATCACGCGCGGATGGAGTTGAGCGCGGACGCCGGGGGGATCGACTTCCGCTCCGCGCGCCGGAAAACCCGCGAGGCCGCGTGCGCGCTGCGGTACGCGCCGCTCGGAACGCCGACTCCGGCCACGGCCGGATCGCTCGACCATTTCCTCGTCGAGCGTTACGTGCTCTACACCGCGGCGAAGGGCAAGCTCTGGCAGGGCCGGGTACACCACTCGCCCTACCCGCTGCAGAAGGCGCGGGCCGAGGTCTCACGCGAGACGCTGATCGCCGCGGCCGGGATCGAGCGCCCCGGCGAGGCCGCATCCCTCGTTCACTTCGCGCGCGCGGTCGAGGTCGAGATCTTCGGCTTGCAGGACGCGGGGACGGCCGGCTAGCGGTCGGGCAGCATCGCCCGCAGCGCATCGAGCGTGTCCGCCTCCGCCGCCGGCTTGTCCTTGCGCCAGCGCGCGATACGCGGGAAGCGCACCGCCACTCCGGACTTGTGACGGGTCGAGGGAGCGATCCCCTCGTACGCGATCTCGAAGACCTGGACCGGATCCACCGCGCGCGTGGGGCCGAACTTCTCGCGCGTGTTGCGACGCACCCACGCGTCGAGCTCCTGGATCTCCACGTCGGATAGGCCGGAGTACGCCTTGGCCACGGGCACGAGCGCGCCGTCGTCCCAGACCGCGAACGTGTAGTCGGTGAAGAGGCTGGCGCGGCGGCCGTGGCCGGGGTGCGCGTAGAGCAGGACGGCGTCCATCGTGTAGGGGTCGATCTTCCACTTCCACCAGTCGCCGCGGCGGCGGCCCGTGGCGTACGGCGAGGAGAGCCGCTTCAGCATCAGGCCCTCCACGTTGCGCGCGCGCGCCTGCAATCGCTCGTCGGCCAGGGCCGCCCACGTCGGCGCGGTGACCACCGGCGAGACGGGCAGCAGGCGGGGGCCGGCCGCCAGCAGCTCTTCGAGCCGCGCGCGCCGCTCGGCGAGGGGCAACGCGCGGATGTCGGCGCCGCCTTCCTCGATGATGTCGTACGCCATCAGGACCGCGGGCGCGTCGGCGAGTATCTTCGCGGGGAGCTTCTGCCGGCCGATGCGGGTCTGGAGGACGGCGAAGGGCAGCACGCCGTCCCGGTACGCGAGCAGCTCACCGTCGAGGACGACGCCATCGGGCAGCGCGCGCGCCGCGGCCGCGACCTCGGGAAAGCGATCGGTGACGAGCCCCTCGCCGCGGGACCAGATGAAGACGTCTCCGGCGCGCCGGACGACCTGGGCGCGGATGCCGTCCCATTTCCATTCCGCCAGCCATTCCTCCCGCGGCCCGAGCGCCGCCGGCTCCTGCTCGAGCGGCGAGGCGAGGAAGAAGGGATAAGGGCGGGAGACGTCGCTCGCGGCGGGACGGTCGTCGCGCAGCCCGACGAAGAACTCGGCCGTCGGCGCCCAGTCCCCCATCACCCGATGCGCCATCACCGGCCGCGGCACTCCCGCGACCTCGGCCAGCGCGCGCACGACCAGCGTCGCCGACGCGCCGACGCGGTACTCGCCGGTGATGATCTTGTTGAGGACGAAGCTCTGCGTGGCGTCGAGCTCTTCCCAGAAGGACTGGACCGCGGCCCGCTGCGCCGCGGCCTCCATTTGCTTCAAGGGCAGGATCCGCTCCTCGATCCAGCGCGCGAAGGGCAGGTCGCTGCCCGCCCCCGTCGCCGCCGCGCGATGCTCGACGAGGAGCGCCATCGCTTCCGCGAAGTCGCCCACCGCCGCGTAGCAGTGCTCGAGCATCCATTCCGGCAGCGCCGTGATCTCGCGCGTCAGCTCCCAAAGCACGCGGCTCGGGATGAGGCGCTTGATCTTGCGGCCGGTGAGGAAGTACAGCGCCCAGGCGGCGTCGGCGGGCGCGGCGGTGGAGAAGTAGCCGGCGAGCGCCGCGACCTTGGCGTTGGTCGAGGTGGTGCGGTCGAGCGCCTCGTAGAGCGCGGCAAAGGCCTTCATCCGGAAACGTCGCCTTCGCCCTCGTAGGCGGTGGCGAGCGCGCCGGCGTCCTTGCCTCGCTCCGACAGATAGCGGGCGAGCTCGTCGGAGTAGCCGTGGGTGACGAGAACACGGCGGGCGCCCGTCTCCTCGATGGTGCGCAGGAGAGCCGGCCAGTCGGCATGGTCGGAGAGAACGAACCCGCGGTCGAAGCCCTTCCGCCGCCGCGTCCCGCGGACGCGCATGAAGCCCGACGCAAACGCGGTCTCCCGCGACGCGCCGAACCTCCGCATCCACGTCGAGCCCGCGGCCGCCGGCGGGGCCAGCACCAGCTCGCCGGCGAACGACCGGCCCTTCGCCGTCTCGCTCACCTTCAGCGTCGGTAGCATGCGCACGCCGGCCTCGCGGTAGAGCTCGACCAGGCCCTCGACCGCGCCGTGGACGAGGACGGGCCGGTCGGTGAGAAGCGCGAGCTCGGCGAGAATGCGCTGCGCCTTCCCCATCGCGTAGCAGAAGAGGACGGAGGCGACGCCCTTCTCGCGGTTCGCATTCCACCAGTCTAGGATGCGCGACACCACGAGCGCGGGCTCCTCCCACCGGTAGATCGGAAGGCCGAAGGTCGCTTCGGTGATGAACACGTCGCACGCGACGACCTCGAACGGCGCGCAGGTCGGGTCGGGCGCGCGCTTGTAGTCGCCGGACACGACCCACACCTCGCCCCCCGACTCGATGCGCACCTGCGCCGACCCGAGGACATGGCCCGCGGGGTGGAAGCTCACCACGGCGCCGCCGAGGGAAACGCGCTCGCCGTACGGGACGCCTTGTGCGTGGGTCTCGGGGCCGAGGCGCTTGCGGAGGATGGACAGCGAGGGCGCCGCGCACAGGTATCGCTCGCTTCCGAGCACGAGGTGGTCGCCGTGCACGTGGGTGATCACGGCGAGCGGCGACGGTCCCGACGGGTCGACGTGGAAACCGCCCGTCCCGCACAGCAGTCCCGCGGGCGTGGAGCGGACGAGGTCGCTCATGATCCATCGTACGGGGGGCCCATTCACGCCACAATGGAGGCGGTGCACGCACTGCTCGTCGCCCTCCTGCTCGCCCCCGCTTCGCCGCCGCCCGATCCGCGCCTCACCGAGCTTTGCGGAGTGGTGCGCGGCTGCGCGCTGCCGTCGCCCGCGGTCGCCTGCCCGTCGGCCGGGGACGACGGCGTCGACTACGACGCGCGACGATGCGAGGCGCCGCGCGCCCTCGTTGCCCGCGGCGTCACCCCCGACGCTCCGCGCCACGCGCCGCTCTTCCGCTTTCTCGGCCGCCGGTACCAGGTCACGTACGACGTGAGCGGCGATCTCCCGCTGAGCCCGGTCCGCTTGTCCTTCCTCGTCGACGACCTGCCGCTGGCCGCGCGCCTGCTGACGCACTTCCAGGGCGTCGCGTACTCCGTCCAGTACCTCGACGCGGACCGCAGCCGCTTGAAGGCGAGCCGCGCCGAGACCCTGGAGGCGATCGCGGACCAGGTCTCGGGATCGACGACGGAGGGCGTTCTCTATTACTACGGGTCGGGAAGCTCGAAGCTCGGGCCGTGGAAGCTGCGCGGGCAGGCCCTCGTCGAGGTGCGCTACGCGCCCGCGCCGAGCGGCCACGGCCTGCGCTACCGGATCCGGATCCTCGCCTCTCCCGCGAACGCGGTGGTGAACGCGTTCATGAACCTGTGGGTGTTCAAGTCCGTGCTGCGCGGCAAGGTCGAGGAAGTGCTGCGCGACATCGCGCAGGCGAGCGCGAAGCTCGACCGCCAGGGGTTGGCCGGGCTCGCCGCCTCCGGCACGTGGTCGGAGGACGAGCAGCGCCGGATCGCGGCGCTCCTCGCACCACCGGGATGAGCGCGGCCGCGCGGCCACTGGACGCGGCAACGACGCGCATGATCGCCGACCAGGCCTTCTCGCGCACCGCCGGGGCGCCGCTCCTCCGCGGCAACGCGGTGCGCATCCTGAAGGACGGGGCGGAGAACTATCCGGCGTGGCTGGAGGCGATCGCGGCGGCGCGGGAGACCGTCCACTTCGAGTGCTACATCATCCACGACGACGCCGTGGGGCAGCGCTTCGCGGCCGCCCTCGTCGCCAAGGCGAAGGAAGGCGTCAAGGTCCGCGTCATCTACGACTGGCTCGGCGGATGGTCGACCTCGCGCCGATTCTGGAGGGGGCTGCGCGAAAGCGGGGTCGAAGTGCGCTGCTTCAATCCGCCGCGCCTCGACGATCCGCTGGGGATGCTCGCCCGCGATCATCGCAAGTGCGTCGTGGTGGACGGGCAGCTGGCCTTCGTCATGGGGCTGTGCGTCGGGAAGGCGTGGGAGGGCTGGCCGGAGCGGAACCTCGCGGGATGGCGTGACACCGGCATCGAGATCCGCGGACCGGCGGTGGCCGACGTCGGCCGCGCCTTCGCAGACTCATGGGCGGCCTGCGGTGAGCGGCTCCCGGACGAGACCGTCGAGCCGCCGCCCGCGGTCGCCGGCCCCCACGACGTCGCGCTGCGCGTGGTGGCGACGACGTCGGGGACGAGCGGGCTCTATCGCCTCGACGCGCTGGTGGCGGCGCTCGCCCGCAACACGCTGTGGCTGACCGACGCCTATTACGCGGGCACGCCGAACTACGTGCAGGCCCTCCGCGCGGCGGCACGGGACGGAGTCGACGTCCGCCTGCTCGTCCCCGGGCGTGGCAGTGATCTCGCCCTCATGCAGGCGGTCTCGCGCGCGGGGTATCGCCCGCTCCTCGACGGCGGGGTGCGCGTCTTCGAATGGAACGGGCCGATGCTCCACGCCAAGACGGCGGTGGCGGACGCGCGCTGGGCCCGCGTCGGGTCCACGAACCTGAACCCCGCGAGCTGGATCGGCAACTGGGAACTCGACATCGTGGTGGAGGACGGGACGTTCGGGCGCGCGATGGAAGCGATGTACCTGGAGGACCTCGGGAACGCCACCGAGATCGTGCTCGAGCAGCGGAGCCGCGTGCGTCCCGCGAACCGGGTGGGGCCGCGGCGGAAGAAGGGCGCGGGCGGTGTCGGCACCCGCGCGGCCGCAGGCGCGTTGCGCATCGGCAACGCCATCGGGGAGGCCCTGGGCAGCCGTCGCCTCCACGGGCCCGCCGAGCGGCGCCTGATGGTCGCCGGGTCCGCGATCCTGGCCGCACTCGCGGGGGCCGCCCTCGCCTGGCCCCGGGCGATCGCCTGGCCGTTCGGACTCTTCTGCGCGTGGATGGGGCTGGCCCTCCTGGCCCGCGCCCTGCGCGCGCGACGGCGCCCGGTCACCGCGCCGGTGGCGGCGATCAGGTCTCGCGAAGAGCGGACGTGATCGGCAGCCGGGCCGCGCGCAGCGCGGGGAGCAGGCCGCCGACGAGCCCCATCACCACCGCGAACGCGATCCCGATCCCCGCGATCTGCGGCGTGATGCGGAACGCGAACGCGATCTCGCTGAAGCTCTGGGTCTGGCCGGTGCCCGTCGAGTAGCCGTTCATCGGCAGCGCGAGCAGGCAGCCCACGAGGCCGCCGAGAAGCGCCAGGGTCATCGACTCCACGACGAAGCTGAACAGGATCGCCCGGCGTGAGAACCCGAGCGCGCGCAGGGTGCCGATCTCCCGCGTGCGCGCGGCGACGATGGCGTACATCGTGTTCATGGCCCCGAACACCGCGCCGATGCCCATGATCACCGCGACCACCGTGGCCAGCACGCGCAGGATCCTGGCCAGCGGCCCGGCCTGGTCCTCGTAGTACTTCTTCTCCTCCACCGCCTGCAGCTGCATCTGCGGGCTGGCGCGGATCCAGGCGTCGAGGGCCTTGACCTGGCTCGGCTCCTTGAGCCGCACCGCCATCACGTTGCTCCCGCCCGTGCGCTCGAAGGCCTGGCCGATCGGGTCGTGGTCGCCCCAGATCTCGCTCTCGAAGGCCCCGCCACGGGAGGAGAAGACGCCCACCACCGTCCACTCGCGCTTCTGCAGCTTCACCACCGAGCCCAGCTCGAGCCCCGGGATGCGCGTGGCGATCTTCTCGCCCACGATGATCTCGGTGAGGCCGGGGGCGTAATTGCGTCCGCGGACGATGGTGATGCCGCCGCGGACCTCCTGGCCCTTCAGGGTGACGCCGCGGATGGTCACGTTGGCGGGCTCGCCGTTCGCCTTTGGCTTCATGGTGACGACCACGACCTCCGGAGAGACCAGGGCCGCCCCGTCCGCGCCCCGGGCCACTGCCTCGTGGGCCGCGATCATGTTCCGGTGGTCGAGCGTTATGAATGACGTCAGTTCGGACATCGAACCCTGCTGCACCACGATCGCGTTCTGCTCCGAGCCCGTCGCGCGCAGCGCGGACGCGAAGCCCTCCGACATCGACATGAGGACGGCGAAGACGGCGACCACGAGGGCGATCCCGGAGACCGCGAGCAGGGTCACCTGCCAGCGGTTCCGGACGTTGCGGACGTTGTACGAGATGGGCAGCGCCATCAGATCGTCCTCAGCATGTCGGTGATGCGCGACCGGTACGCGGTCATCGCGGGGACGAAGCCGGCCGCGAACCCGAGCACGATCGCGACCAGGAATCCGATCGCCGCCACCTGGGGCTTCAGGGTCAGGCCGGAGAGTCCGATGCCGGCCAACATGTCCGAGATCCCGGGCGTGTTGGAGAGCATCCACATCAGCCCCTGGCTGGCGCCGATCCCGACCGCGCCGCCGAGGACGCCCAGGGCCACCGCCTCCGCCACCACGAGCCCCATCACGGTTGCGCTCGGGAAGCCGAGGGTCTTCAGGACCGCGATCTCGGTGCGCCGCTCGCGCACGGCCATGCTCATGGTGTTGGCGGTGACGAGCAGGATGGTGAAGCTCACTGCGAGGCCGATGCCGTTCAGCAGCAGGGCCAGGTTCCCGGCCATGGCGATGAAGCCGGCGCGGAAGGCCTGCTC
>JANMPI010000054.1:0-15283 GCA_031369785.1 Acidobacteriota bacterium | reverse complement strand
ACCAGGGTGACCAACAGGCCGGTCACCTGGAGCAACCGGCCCAGCCAGTAGAGCCCGCGCTTCACTGGCGGCGCCACCCGGTGCGGCCGAACCAGCGGCTCACGTCGTCCCGCGGGACCCGCACCCGCGTCGGCCGTCCGTGCGGGCAGACCGCCGGCTGCTGCGCCTGCCACAGGCCGGCGACGATGGCGGTCATCGTCTCGCGTGGGAGGGGCTGTCCCCCCCGCGCCGCGGAATGGCAGGCGATGGTCGCGAAGACACGGTGCCGCGCCTCCGCCATCTCGCCACCCGCGTTCTCGCGCTCGAGGAGATCGCGCAACACCTGCTCGAGGCCCACGGCGGGATCGCGCCCCGCGAGGACGGCCGGCACCGCCGACACCCGCACGGCGTCGCCGCCGAAGGGCTCGACGTCGTAGCCCACGGCGCGCAGGTCCTCCGCCGCGCCCTCCAGCACCGGCCGCAGCCGCGGCGCCACCGTGAACACCACCGGGAGCAGCAGCAGCTGCGACTCCACGCGGTGGACCTCGTGCGCGTTCCGCAGCGCCTCGTAGCGCACGCGCTCGTGCGCGGTGTGCTGGTCGACGAGGATGAGGTCCTCGCCGTCGGTGGCCACGATGTAGGTGTTGCGGTGCTGGCCGAGCACGGTGGGCCCGGCCGGCTCGAAGAGCGGAGCCACCTGGGGGGCCAGGGCCGGGCCGCCGTTCCAGCGCGGCCCGCGATCGGCGACCACGGAGGCGCCGCCGTCGGCACGCGCCGGATCCAACGGGCGTTCGTCCTCCGCACGCTCGGCCGTTCGTATCGTCCGCGCCCCGGAAGACAGGGCGTCGCGGACCGCCTCCTGCACGGCCCGCCACATCATCCTCGGCTCCGCGAATCGCACTTCCGTCTTCGCGGGATGGACGTTGACGTCGATCAGATGGGGCGGGGCCTGGACGAACAGGATGGCGTCGCCGCGCAGCTCGCGGCCCGCCTCCTGCCGGTAGGCGTCGGCAAGGGCGCGGGCGATGCCGCGGTCGCGGACCGCGCGCCCGTTGACATAGACGCGCACCGTCGCCCGCGCCGCCTGGGGGCGATCGGGGCGCGACACGAATCCCCGGACGCGGGCCCACCCCTCGCCGCCGTCGACGGTGGCGAGGTCGTCGAGGACGTCGCCGAAGAGCTGGAAGACACGCGCGGGCAAGGCGTCCACGGCCGGGGCCTGGACGACCGCCCGCCCCGCGGACCGGAGAGTGAACCCGACGTCGGGCCGCGCCAGCGCGAGCAGGGTCACCGCCTCCGCGACGTGCGCGCTCTCCGTACCGTCCGCACGCAGGAACTTCCGCCGCGCGGGAACGCCGCCGAACAGGTCGCGCACCTCGATCGTGGTGCCGCGCGGATGGCCCACGTCCTTCACGTGCGCGAGGCGGCCGTGGCGCACCTCGATCTCCGTCCCCGCCGGCCCCGTGCCCTCGCTGGTCCGCAGCACCAGGTGGGACACGCTGGCGATGGAGGGCAGCGCTTCGCCGCGGAACCCGTGGGTGAGGACGGATTGCAGGTCGGAGAGCTCGTGCAGCTTCGATGTGGCATGACGCTCGAGGGCCGCCTCCGCGTCCGCGCGGTCCATGCCGACGCCGTCGTCGGTGACGCGGAGGAACGTCTTCCCGCCGCCCTCGATGTCGATGACGACCGCGCGCGCCTCGGCGTCGAGGGCGTTCTCGAGCAGCTCCTTCACCACCGAGGCCGGCCGCTCCACCACCTCGCCGGCGGCGATCTTGTTGACGAGATCGTCGGGGAGGCGCTGGACGCGCCCGGTCATATCCAGTTCTTGCGCTTCATGAACCAGAGGAGGCTGCCCGCCGCGGCCACCATCATGCTGAGCGCGAACGGATAGCCGTACTTCCAGTGGAGCTCGGGCATGAACTCGAAGTTCATGCCGTAGACGCCCGTGATGACGGTGAGCGGCATGAGCACGGCGCTGATCACGGTGAGGCGCTTCATGGTCTCGTTCAGCCGGTTGCTGATCGCGGACAGGTACGCGTCCATCGTGCTCTGGGTCATGTCCTGGTACGACATCGACCCCTCCACGATGCGGTAGAGGTTGTCGTAGATGTCGCGGAAGTAGATGGCGGCGCGCGCGCTGACCACCTTGAAGTCGGCCCGGGCCAGGCGGTTGATGATCTCGCGTTGCGGCAGGCAGATGCGCCGCAGCTGCATCACGTCCTTCTTGAGGGCGAAGATGCGGTCGAGGGTCTCCCGGCTCGGGTTCTCGAACACCTCCACCTGCACCATCTGGATCTTGTCCTCGATGGCGTCCAGGCTCGGGAAGTAGTGCTCGAACATCTGGTCGAGGATGGCGTGCAGCAGGAAGTCCACCCCCCGGGGCATGGACGCCTGCAGGTTCTTGTTGCACTGGTCGCGGACGGCGGTGACCGAGCGCATCGGCCCGTTGTGGTGCGTGATCAGGTAGTTCGGGCCGAGGAAGATGTCGAGCTCGCGGGTGATGAACGAATCCGTCGGGGCGTCGAACCGAATGCCATGCAGGATGGCGAAGATGTACGCCTCGTAGTCGTCCACCTTCGGGTGGTGGACCTCGGACAGGCAGTCCTCGATGGCGAGGGGATGGAAGTGGAAGGGATCCTCGAGGATCGTCGCTTCCTTCACCGTCGGGTCCTCGAGGTCGATCCAGTGCGTCGCCTCCGGGATCTCCTTCAGCCTCTCGGGCTGGAACTCCAGGTGCTCGATCTTCCCCGCGACGCACCGGAAGTAGGTCAGCACTCTTTCAGTCTCCGACGGGCTTTTGGAGCTCGGCCTGCGCCGCGGCCAGGCGGGCGATGGGAACACGATAGGGCGAGCAGGACACGTAGTCGAGCCCGGCCTTGTGGAAGAAGTGAATGGACGCCGGATCGCCGCCGTGCTCGCCGCAGACGCCGATCTTGAGCTTCGGCTTGGTCGCCCGGCCCTTCTGGACACCGATCTCGACCAGCTGGCCGACGCCGGACGCGTCGATGGAGACGAACGGGTCCTTGTCCAGGATGCCGAGCTCGATGTACGCGCCCAGGAACTTGCCCGCGTCGTCGCGGGAGAGGCCGAAGCCCATCTGCGTGAGGTCGTTGGTGCCGAAGGAGAAGAACTCGGCCTCCTTCGCGATCTCGTCCGCCGTCACCGCGCCGCGCGGGACCTCGATCATGGTCCCCACGAGGTACTCGACCTTCACCCCCGGCGCCTTGCCCAGCACCTCGGCCGCGACCTCGCGCACGATCGCGGACTGGCGCTTCAGCTCCTCCACGTGGCCGACCAGCGGGATCATCACCTCCGGCTTCACCGGCGTGCCCTTGCGCGCGACCTGCACCGCGGCCTCGAAGATCGCCCGCGCCTGCATCCGCGTGATCTCGGGGTAGGTGATGCCGAGGCGGCATCCGCGATGGCCGAGCATGGGGTTGAACTCGTGGAGCTCCTCCACCGCGCGCAGCATCCGCGACGCGGCGGCGATCTTCGCCTTGTTCTTCGAAGCACCCTTCGCCTGCAGCGTCGCGACCTGGACCATCAGCTCCTCGCGCTTGGGGAGGAACTCGTGGAGCGGAGGATCGAGGGTGCGGATGGTGACGGGATGGCCGTGCATCTCGCGGAAGAGTCCCGCGAAGTCCGCGCGCTGCATCGGCAGCAGCTTCGCGATCGCGTCCTTGTAGTCCTTGATGTGCTTGCCGTACTCCTTGCCGACGCGGGCCAGCTCCTTGCGCACCTCCGTGGCCTGCGACCCGCGCGAATCGGCCAGCTTCTCCTTCAGCTTGCGGGTGAGGTCGATCCCATTCTGCCCGCGGGCGGCGGATAGGATCATCTTCACCACCAGCGCCAGGCGGTCGGCGGCGAAGAACATGTGCTCGGTGCGGCAGAGCCCGATGCCGTGGGCGCCGAACGCGAACGCGATCTTCGCGTCCCTGGGAACGTCGGCATTGGCGCGCACCCCGAGCTTGCGCACCTCGTCCGCCCAGCCCAGCAGCTTCTCGAACTTGCCGAACAGCGGCGACTTCGCCGCCTTCAGCGTCCCCGCCACGACCTGCAGGACCTCGGACGGGCTGGTGGGCAGCTCTTCGAGGATGACCTCGCCGGTGCTGCCGTCGAGGGAGATCTTCTCGCCTTCCCGGAGGGTCCGCCCGCCCACCTTCATCGTCTTGGCCCGGGCGTCGATGTCGAGCGCGCCGCAGCCGACGACCGAGGGCTTCCCCATCTGACGCCCGACCACGGCGGCGTGACTGGTCATCCCGCCCGTCGCGGTGAGGATGCCCTGGGCCACGCTCATGCCGTGGATGTCGTCGGGGACGGTCTCCATGCGCACGAGCACGACGCGCTGCCCCTTGTTGCTGGCCGCGACCGCGTCGTCGGCAGTGAAGACGATCGCTCCCGTCGCCGCGCCGGGTGACGCGGGCAGTCCCTTGGCCGCCACCGCCGCCCGCAGGCGCTCGCGGGGATCGAAGATCGGATGCAGCAGCTGGTCGAGCGATCCCGGCTCGACCTTCGCGACCGCCTCGCGCTTGGTGAGGATCCCCTCCTCGACCATGTCCACCGCGATGTTCACCGCCGCCAGCCCCGTCCGCTTGCCGTTGCGGGTCTGGAGCATGTAGAGCGTGTTTTCCTCGATCGTGAACTCGAAGTCCTGCACGTCCTTGTAATGCTTCTCGAGGCGGGTGGTGATCTCGCGGAGCTGCGCGTACGCCCTGGGCAGCACGTCGCCGAGCTCGGTGATGGGCCGCGGGGTGCGGGTGCCGGCCACCACGACCTCGCCCTGCGCGTTCTGCAGGAACTCGCCGTAGAACTCCTTCTCGCCCGTCGAGGGATTGCGGGTGAACCCGACGCCGGTGGCGGAGGTCTCGCCCATGTTCCCGAAGACCATGCTCTGCACGTTGACCGCGGTGCCGAGATCGTGGGGGATGTCGTTCAGCTTGCGGTACGTCGCCGCGCGCGGGTTCATCCAGGACTTGAAGACCGCGTCACGCGCGCCCCGCAGCTGCTCGCGCGGGTCCTGGGTGAAGTCCTTCCCCGTCTCCTTCCGCACGATGCCCTTGAAGCGCGCGACCACGTCCTGCATCGCGTCGGCGTCGAGGTCGACGTCGGCCTTCACGCGCTTGGCCTTCTTCACCGCCCCCAGCGCGTGCTCGAAGCGGTCCTTGTCGATGCCGAGCACGACGTTGCCGTACATCTGGATGAAGCGTCGATAGCAGTCGCGGGCGAAGCGGGGATTTCCCGCCTTGGCGGCCAGGCCTTCCGCCGACGCGTCGTTCAGCCCGAGGTTCAGGATCGTGTCCATCATCCCGGGCATGGAGAACTTCGCGCCGCTGCGTACGGAGACGAGCAGCGGATCCGTGGCGGCGCCGAGCTTCCGCTTCATCAGCGCTTCCAGCTGCTGGAGGTTCTTCTCGATCTCGGCCTCCACCTCCGCGGGGAGCGAGCCCTTCCTCTCCACGAAGAGATTGCAGGCCGCGGTTGCGACCGTGAACCCGGGAGGCACCGGCAGCCCCGCATTCGTCATCTCCGCGAGCCCGGCTCCCTTCCCGCCGAGCAGGTCCTTCATGTCCTTGTTGCCGTCCGCCTTGCCGCCGCCGAAGAAGTAGACGTATCGAGCCAACCTAACCTCCGAGCTTCGAGATGTCCGCGATGCGATAGAAAAGAGACAGTGCCTGCGTCAGCAGGCCCAGCCGGTTGGCCCGTACTTTCGGGTCCTCCGCCATGACCATCACGCCGTCGAAGAAGCGATCCACCGGGCCGCGCAGCGTGGCCAGCGCCCGCAGGCGCGCTTCGTAGCCGCCATCGGTCTCCTGCAGGCGGCCCACCGCGGCGTGGAGATCGCGCTCCGCCGCCTCGCCGAGCAGCGCCGCGTCCACCGTCCCCGAGGGCTGCCCGGCCAGGATGTTCCGCGCGCGCTTGAAGGCGATCGCGAGCGCGTCGAAATCGGCGGTCGCCTCCAGACGGACGCCGTGAAGCGCGCGGAGCCGGAGCAGCGCTTCCTGCGGATCGTCGAGCGCATCGGGCTCGCGGGCGGCGAGCACCGCCTCCACCTCGTCGGCGGCGAACCCGCGCGTGACCAGCACGTAGCGCATGCGGTCGAGGAGGAACTCGCCGAGCTCGCGCTCGACCTCGGCGCGGGGCTTCTTCAGCTTTCCCTCGTAGCCGTTCAGTGCACTGCTGATCAGCCGGCGCAGCGACGGCCGCTTCTCCCCAGGCCAGAAATCGAGGAGCGCGCGGATCGCGCCCTGCCCTGCCCGGCGCAGGCCGAAGGGATCGCTGCTCCCCGTCGGCATGAGTCCGAGACCAAAGTAGCCGGCCAACGTGTCGAGCTTGTCCGACACCGAGACGGCGGCGAAGACGCGCGACGTCCCGACGTCCGCGAACTCGTGCGCGGGCGCCGATCCCTCCTCGACCGAGACGGGGTGGTAATGCCAGCGCACCGCGGTGGCGACTTCGCGAGGAGCGCCCGCCGCCTTCAGATAGAGCGCGCCCATGACGCCCTGCAGCTCGGGAAACTCGCGCACCATGAGCGTCGTCAGGTCGGCCTTGGCGAGCTGCGCGGCGTCGTGCGCGGCCCGCCGCTCTTCGCCGGACAGCGAGCCCGCGAGCGGCCCCGCTACAATTTTCGCCATGCGCGCGGCCTTATCACGGTAGGTGCCGAGCTCGCGATGGAAGGTGACGCCGGACAGATCCTCGACACGATCGGCCAGCGGCCGCTTCAGGTCCTCGCGATGGAAGAACGCCGCGTCGCGGAGCCGCGCCACGACCACGCGCTCCATCCCCTGCGCGATCGGCGCCGACGAGGATCCGTCGGTGTCGGTGAGGGCGGCGAACCGCGTCACCTGTCCGCTGCTCTTCATCGGAACGTATTTCTGATGGTGGACGAGGACGGTCTCCAGCACCTCGACGGGCAAGGCGTGGAACTCGGCGGGGATCGCCCCCGAGAGGACGGTCGGGTACTCCGCGAGGTGACGCCATTCGCCGACCAGGGCGTGGCTCGGCTCGCCGCCTTCGACGCCCAGGGCCGCGAGCTGCCTGCGAATGCGGGCGTCACGGGCCTCGGGGTCGAGGATGACGAAGGCCTTCTCCAGCGTCTTTTGCAGGTCGGCGAAGGACTTCACCTTCAGGGGCCCCCCGGCCTTGCCCCGCGGAAGGAAACGATGGCCGTAGGTGACCGCGCCCGACTCGACGATCGCCGCGCCGCGCGCGCCGTCCACCAACGCGTGAATCACGAACGGCACCACCGCGCCGTCGAGGAGCGCGACCATCCAACGCACCGGCCGCCCGAAGGGAAACGCGCCCTTGCCGTCGTCGATCCACGCGTCCCAGCTCATCCGCTTCGGGAACGCGATGGCGCGAAGCAACGCGGCCACGATCCCCGGCAGCACCTCGGACGTCGCGCGGCCCGCCGTCTTCCTGACGTGGAACAGGTACACGTCCGTGCTGGCCGCGTCCTTCGCCGCCTGTTGCAGGTCGTCCGGTCGAACGCCGCTCTTCTTCGCGAAGCCCTGCGCCGCGCCCGTCCAGGCGCCTGCAGCGTCACGCGCCACCTTGATCGACGGCCCCCAGAGCCGCTCCTCGCGATCGGGCTGGCGCTCGGCGACGGTGGATCGCAGCACGAGACGCCGTGGCGTCGACAGCGCAACGGTTCCGGTCGGCGACAGGTGCTCGCCCGCCGCCAGCTCGTCGAAGCGCTGGCGGAGCTGCTCCATGACGCCCGGCAGCCAGCCCGCGGGCATCTCCTCCACGCCGATCTCGAGGAGGATCTCAGCCATTGACCGCGGCCGGCTCCGCGGGCACTTCGACGTACTTCGCGGCCACCGCGCAGGCGAGCTTGCGGATGGCGAGGATCATCCCCGCGCGCTGGCTGACCGAGATCGCGCCCCGCGCGTCGAGGACGTTGAACGCGTGCGACGCCTTCAGGCACCAGTCGTAGGCGACGAGCACGGTGCGACCGCCGGGTGCATCGAGGAGGGCCCGCGCTTCCTTGAGCGCGCCGTCGAACAGGCCCCGGAACATCTCCACGTCCGCGAGCTCGAACGAGTACCGCGAGAGCTGGTACTCCTCCTCGTGGCGGACGCGGCGGTACGACACGCCCGGCGCCCATTCGACGTCGTACACGTCATCCTTGTCCTGCAGGTACATCGCGATCCGCTCGAGGCCGTACGTGATCTCGGCGGAGATGGGGGCGAGGTCGATCCCGCCCGCCTGCTGGAAGTACGTGAACTGCGTGATCTCCTGCCCGTCGAGCATCACCTGCCAGCCGATGCCCCACGCGCCGAGGGTCGGCGATTCCCAGTTGTCCTCCTCGAAGCGGACGTCGTGGGCGGCGGGGTCGATGCCGAGGGCGACGAGGCTCTCCAGATAGAGGGACTGCACGTCGGCGGGGGCGGGCTTCAGGATGACCTGGAACTGGTGGTGCTTGTAGAGGCGGTTCGGATTGTCCCCGTAGCGGCCGTCGGTCGGCCGCCGCGTCGGCTGGACGTAGGCGACGCGCCAGGGCTCGCGGCCGAGCACGCGCAGGAACGTCTCCGGGTGCATCGTCCCCGCGCCGACCTCGGCATCCCACGGCTGGTGGATGAGGCATCCGCGGTCCGCCCAGTACTTCTGTAGCGCGCCGACGATGTCCTGCAGGGTCATCCGCGCATCTCCCGTCCGACGTCGCGCAGGACGCGATGCGAGTGGAGGTCGCGCTCGAGATGGGACCGGATGAGCTCGCGGTGGAAGCCCTCGAGCACCGCGGCGTCGCCCGGCATGGCCGTGATGCCGGCGGGCGGGCGGCGGAAGACCTCGCGCAGGTGGTCGCGCAGCCCGCCGGAAAGGACGGGGCCGGCGGCAGGCCCGCAGCGCTCGCACACGAAGCCATGCGCGGTGGCGTGATAAGGGAGGCTGCCCGCGGGCAACACGCCTTCGCAGCCCGCGCAGCGATCGAGCGACGGGTAGATGCCGTGGAGGCGCAGCAGCCAGGCCTCGAGGTACCGCGTCAGCGCCGCGACCTCACCGCCTTCCGCGGCGACGACGAGCACCGCGAGGGCCAGCCGATAGACGGCGTCCTCCGCTTCCCCCTCCTGGGCGAAGGCATCGAGGAGCTCGGCGAAGTAGGACATCGCGAGGGCCGAGTCGAGGTCGCGCCCGGTGGATGGAAAGGCCGACCGCACGAGCTCGCACTGGCCGAGGCGGAAGAGATCGGCGCCCTGCCGCCCGTGGAGGGTGACCTTGACCTCGCTCAGCGGCTCGAGGGCCGACCCGTAGCGGGGCTTTCCGCCGCGAGCGCCCCTGGCCACCGCCCGGACCTTCCCCCGCTCGCGCGTCAGGAGGACGACGATCTTGCTGGTCTCGCCGAGCTTGTAGGTGCGCAGGACGAGGGCTTCGGAGGCGATGAGCGGCATCGGGGGCGTTGAAGTTTACCGCATGCGGCCCGCGCGGAGCTTGTGGTAGCGTGAACCCGTGCCGCTGCGCCCGCTGCGTATCCTGATCATCGTCGCCGCCGGCCTCATTTGCGGCATGGCCTGGAACACGTGGGGCGGAAGCGGGCTGCCGCTGCGGGCGAACGCGTTCCTCCGTGAAGGCGCCGAAGAGATCGACGCCTCGGTGGCGCGGGCGCGCCTGGACCGCGGGGCGCTGTTCCTCGACGCCCGGCCGCTCGCGAACTACAACATGAGCCACATCCCCGGCGCGCTCCCCCTTCCCGAGGACGACTTCGACAAGCAGTTCGCGAAGCTCGAGAAGCGGCTGCGGTCCAGCTTCGACACCGTCGCCTACTGCGCCGGGTACGGATGCGAGGCGAGCCACATCGTCGCGGCAAAGCTGCACGAGCGCGGCATCCAGGTCGAGGTGCTGAAGGAAGGCTGGCCCGCGTGGACGGACGCCGGGTACCCGACGAAGGAAGGCACAGCACCTTGAGCCATCTGCGCCATCCCGCGCTGCACTGGGTTCTCGCGATCATCGTCGGCGGCGTCTTCGTCTACGCGAGCCTGGCCAAGATCGCCGATCCCCGCGCGTTCGCGAAGATCATCTATCACTACCAGGTGATCGGGCCCAGCGACGCGCTCGGGTACTTCCCCGCCAACCTGCTGGCGGTGGCGCTGCCCTGGATCGAGCTCGTCGCGGGCGTGCTCCTCGTCTCCGGCCTCTGGCGGCGCGAGGCGGGCCTCGTCACCGCAGTCCTGCTCGTCGTCTTCATCGCCTCCGTGGGCTCGACGATGGCGCGCGGGATCGACATCGAGAACTGCGGATGCTTCGCGCTCGACGCATCCGGCCGCGCCGCGGGGTGGAAGCTCCTCGCCGGCGATCTGGCGCTCCTGGCCGCGTCGCTCGTGGTCGCGTTCGTCCCGCCGCGCACGCCGGAGCCCGCGGCCGAGGCCGCCCCCGGCGACGGAGAGCTCCTCGCTTGAGACGCTTCGTCCTCCTCGCGGCGCTCGCCGCGGCCGCCTGCGATCAGCCGCCCGTGAAGGAAATCGCCGCTGCCGAGCAGCAGGTGGCGCTAGCGCGGACCGCGCAGGCCGACCGCTACGCGCCGGAGCGCTACACGCAGGCGGAGGCCGCCCTCGAAACCGCGCACACGCGCCTGCGCGAGCGCAACTACCGTGCGGCGCTGTCCGCGGCCAACGACGCCCAGGACAGCGCACGGGCGGCCGTCGAGGCGACGGGGCCGGCCAAGGCCGCGGTGCGGAAGGACGCCGACATCGCCATCGTCGAGATCCGCACCATGCTCGACCGCGCTACCGCGGAGCGCACGGAGGCCCTGAAGGCCGGCGTCCCCAGGGCGACGCTGGCCCCGCTCGACGCGCTGGGGCAGCGGTCGGCGCAGAAGCTGTCGGAGGCGATCAAGCTCGTGAACATCGGCAATTCCGCTTTCGCCGCCGGGGTCCTCGCCGACTTGCGCACCGAAGTCACGCCCCTGCCCGACCTCTTCCGCGACACGCGGACGACGTGGGAGGCGAAGCACCCCAAGGGTGCGCCCCGCCGGCCCGCGCGCCGGCCCGCCCGCTAGGATGGGCGGCGCCCCGCCCCGCTCGCGCTCCGCGGACACGGATGCGGACAGCAATGCCGTGCAGATCGAAGCCTATCGCCGGATGGGCGGACCGGCGCGGGTCGCGGTCATGTTCCGGCTCGGCGAATCAGCGCGGCGCTGGTCCATGGCGGGGATCCGGCGGCGGCATCCCGAGTACGACGAGGTCGATGTGCGCCTCGCCCTCGCGCGCCTGATCCTGGGCGACGAGCTCGTCCGCGCCGCCTGGCCCGGGCGCGCCCTCGTGGACCCTTGAGCCCCGAGGAAAATGCGCTGGCGCGGGTCGTGGCCGCCCTCGATGCGGAAGCGGTCCCGTACATGGTCACGGGTTCGATAGCGAGCAGCTATCACGGGCGGCCGCGGTCCACCCACGACGCCGACATCGTCATCGATCCCGACTCCGCGCAACTGACCCGGGTCGTCCGGCGCCTCGCGACGGCAGGCTTCCATGCCGATGAGACCCGCGCCCTGGATGCGCTCCGCCGGCGCCGGCAGTTCAACGTCATCGAGATGGAGAGCGCATCGAAGATCGACCTGATCGTCCGCAAGGACCGCGCGTTCAGCGGCGAAGAGCTGCGGCGGCGGGAGATGGTTGACCTGTCGCCCGGGCTCCGTGTCGCCCTCGCCTCGGCCGAGGACACCATCTTGTCCAAGCTCGAATGGTCGCTGACCGCAGGGGGGTCACAGAAACAGCTCGACGACGCGACGGGTGTCCTGGACGTCAATCCGAAGCTGGACCGGGAGTACATCGAGCGGTGGGCCGGCGAGCTGGGGGTCCTCGATCTCTGGGCGGGCATCGCCGGATCCTCGCGGCCGAAGCTCTAGGCCAGGGGCCCCACCCACTCCCCTTCGAACAGCACCTCGACCTCGCCCGTCTGACGCAGGGTGCCGCCCTCCGGCCATTCGATCTCGAGCTCCCCCCCGTCGCATTCGACGGTCAGCTTCCGCTCCGCACGGCCGGTGATGATCGAAGCCACCGCTGCGCTGGCCGCCCCTGTGCCCGACGCACGCGTGTAGCCGACGCCGCGCTCCCAGAAGCGAACCCGCAGCCGATTGCGCGACACGACGGTGATGAACTCGACGTTGGTGCGCCGCGGGAAGAACGCGTGGCGCTCGAGGGCCGGGCCCATGGTGGTGAGGAGACCGTCGTCCGCGGGCGTGTCGAGGAAGACCGCGCAGTGCGGGTTCCCCATCGATGTCGCGGTGATCGCCACTTCGCGCAGGCCGAGGTCCAGCCAATGGTCGATCACGCGCGGGGCGGGCGGCTGCAGGTCCACCGGGATCTCGGCGCTGGCCAGGATCGGCGCGCCGAGGTCGGTCTGGACGCGGAACCTCTCGTCGCCCAGGGTCTCGACCACCGCCGCCCGCGGTCCCGCGCCCGTGGTCACGATGTGACTCGCGGGCACCGCGCCCGCGCGCACGCGGAACGCGGCCAGGCAGCGCAGGCCGTTGGCGGAGATCTCCGCCTCGCCGCCGTCGGCGTTGACGAGGCGCATCCGCACCCCGCCGCCTTCGTCCGTGTAGAGGAGGACGCCGTCGGCGCCCATGGCGGTGTGCCGATCGCAGATCCGGCGCACCCAGGCCGCGCGCCCGGCGGGCGCGTCCCTTTCCGCCACCAGCAGGAAGTCGTTGCCGAGCCCGTGCGCCTTGGCAATGCGCATCAGCGTCGCCGGTTCTTCCGGTTCTGCTCCCGCACCGGCGGCGGAAACGTGCCGACGCAAAGGACCTTCTCGCCCGCGAGGCCCGCGCTCACCCAGCGCATCCCGCCATCGGCGGTGCGATACACGCCCTTGTCGGTGCCGACGAAGGCCTCCGCGCCCGATTCGGGAGCGAGCGGGAAGAGCAGACGCACCGGGACGACGCTCGTGAGCCCTTCCCCGAGCGGCTGCCACGAACGGCCCGCATCTTCGCTGCGGAAGAGGCCGCGATCGCTCGCGGCATAGAGGAAGGGGCCGAGCCAGACGAGATCGGTGACCGTGTGGCCGTCGAGCCCCGATCGGGACCAGGTGGCGCCGCCGTCCGAGGAGCGATGAACCCCGGTCGCGCCCACGGCCGCGAAGAGCACGGGATCGACGATGAAGAAGGACGACAGCGCCATCGCCCGCACGTCGCCGGGAGGCAGGCCCGTTCCGGGACCGATGAACGTGGCCGCCGCGTCCTTCGAGACCAGCACGCCGCGCGCGGTGGCGATGACGAGCGCGGGGCCCGGCCATTCGAGACGGTGCACCCAGGTATCGCGCACGGAGGTCGCGGCGAACGTCTTGCCTCCATCCGGCGAGCGGAGAAGCCCGGCGCTGGTGGCCGCGAACACCGTTGGATCCGCCTGTGGATAGCGCGAGGGCAGCACGGCGCTCACGGGGACGGTGAGCGCGCCGCGCGCCCACGTCTGGCCGAAATCGTCGGACACCAGGAGGCCCGTGTCCGCGCCGACATACACGCGCGGGCCGAGAGCGAGGATCGACCGCACGGCGCCGATCTCCCGCACGCTCTCCCCGCCGCGCGCCCCTTCGACGCGCTCCCAGTGGTAGCCCCAGTCCGCGGAGCGCCAGAGGCCGGACTCCGTCCCCGCGAAGATGGTGAGGGTAGTGACCACGGGGCCGGACAACTGGGCCGCCCACGACGGAGTGGCGAACGCGATCAGCACGACGACGTGGATGAGGGCGTGGACGGCGCGCCTAATGGACAAAGTCGACCTCGTAGACCGGAAAGCTCGATCGCACGCCTTTGAACTTCGCGTCGCCCGCGTAGCGGATGAAGAGGCGCCGCCCGATTTGCTCGTCGAAGTACTCGAGATGGCGCGACCCCTCGTCGGAGTGCACGAGCTGCAGGTTTTCCTCGAGCTGGAGCAGGGTCTCGCGGCTGAGCGCGATCCCCTCGTTGAACAGCGTCCCCTCGCCGTCGATCGTCACCTGGTACTCGCCCCGCGACGCGGCCGGCGCCGGTGCCGGCTCGTCCTCGTCGATGGGGGCCTTGGCCGCCGACGACAATCGGCCCGCGAGGTTCACGTGACGGCCGATCACGGTCGTCTGCACGGACTCCTCGTCGGCGATGAAGCGCGCGATATGGACGCGGCCGTAGTGGATCGCGATCCCCATCTTGAAGTACGTGCGCCCCTCGCGCCGCAGGCGGGTCAGCGTCTCCTGGCACAGCACCGCCGTCCGGAGCGCGTTCAGGGTGTCGAGCGGGTCGACGCGCCGCGTCCCCCAGGTGACCATGATGCCGTCGCCCAGGAACTTGTCGACGGTGCCGCCGAAGCGGCGCACGTGGGGGACGAACTGGTCGAAGACGGTGTAGAGCTCCTCGGCCAGGTCGCGCTCCGAGATCTGCCCCTCCGACGTCTTGGTGAAGTCGCGGAGGTCGAGGAAAAGGACGGTCGCGTTCACGGCGTTGTTCGTGACCTGCGCGGCGTCCCCGAACTCGAAGAGCCGGCGGCTGCTCGAGCGGTGCTCCATCTCCTCTTCGCCGAAGCCGCGGCCGCGGCTCACGCGGTCGCGCAGGTGGGAGATGATCTCGAATCGCTTCACGCCCGCGATGACCTCGCCGAAGGTCTCCATGATCTCCGCCGAGCGGCGCTTCTCGGCCTCGCCGCGGATCTTGTCCGAGGCGAGGAGCTTGGCCGCCGTCCCCCAGAGGTCTCCCATCAGGTATGCGAGCACCTGCGGATTCATCATCACCTTCACCACGCCGGGCTGGGTCTGCAGCTGCTCCCGCGGCAGCAGCGGCATGTGGCGGCCGATGCGGGCCAGAAGACCGCGGTCGCCATCGCGCAGGCGCTTCTCGGTCTCGCGGAAGAGCACGGAGTAGATCTCGAAGAAGACGTCCGCGGGCAGGCGATAGCGCTTGTTGGCGGAGAGGAAATGATTGAAGTCGAACTCGGAGATCGATAGCTCCGTGAAGGCGAAGCCGTCGTCGAGGAGCGCGTCGACGAGGCTCGTGTTCTCGCGAACCCCGGTCATGAAATCGAGGCGGCCGGGGTCTTTCTGGTCGAGGTTCCTCCGCACCGTCTGGTCCAGCCGCCGATAGAACGACGACAGGAGCGGGTGGAGCGAGTACTTGAGCTTGCGGACCGCGGGGACCTTGCCCTCGATGTCGTCCAGGCACTCCGCCACGTCCCGGGTGTGGGCGAGCCAGAAGAGGTTGACCAGCCCCAGGCGCCGGTCGGTGGCGCGGACGGACTGCAGCATGCGCTCGATGGTGGCCAGGAACTCGGACTGCTCGCGGGCGGCGGCATCGGGGCGGGGGGCGCCCGGGATGTCGGCCCCGATCTCGCGCAGCAGCGACTGCAGGTAGCGG
>JANMPI010000547.1:0-14258 GCA_031369785.1 Acidobacteriota bacterium | reverse complement strand
TCGAAGACCTCGGGCAGGAGGTCCATCTTCCCGGCTTCGATCTTCGAAACATCGAGGATGTCGTTGATGAGCCGCAGCAGGTGCTTGCCCGCGCCGTGGATCTTCGCCATGTCGGGGACGAGGTCGGCCGCCCCGCGCTCGCGGAGGTCCTCCTGCAGCATTTCGCTGTACCCGATGATCGCGTTCAGCGGCGTGCGCAGCTCGTGGCTCATGTTGGCGAGGAATGCGCTCTTGGCGCGGCTGGCGTCCTCCGAGGCGTCGACGGCGGCGACGAGCTGCTCCTCGATGCGCTTCCGCTCCGTGATGTCCATGACCGCGCCCACCGTCCCCACGATCCGCCCCGCAGCGTCGCGCAGCGGCGAGCCGTTGACCTCGGCCCAGAACCGGCGGCCGTCCTTGCGGCGGAAGCTCACCTCGTATTGCTCGGCGACTCCCTGCATGCGCAGCGCCATGCGCTGGGCGTACTCGCTCCGGTCCTCCTCGGGGACGAGAAGCTGCGCCACCTTCTGACCCACCATCTCCTCGCGGGCGTAGCCGGAGATCTCGACCATGCGGGAATTCGCGTAGACGACGACGTCGTCGGCGTCGGTGATGACGACGCCCTCGCCGAGGGTCTCGACGGCCAGGCGGAATCGCGCATCGGAGTCCCGCAGCGCCTCGTCGTCGATGCGGGGCTCGGACATGGTGATTTCGCCGTGATCATACGCTTTTGATAGACTCGTTCGGAATCGAGGTGAGCATGGCCATCCGTGTCGGCATCAACGGGTTCGGGCGCATCGGGCGCAACATCCTGCGCGCGGCGCTGCACGACAAGGAAATCGAGTTCGTCGCCGTCAACGACATCACGGACGCCGCGACCCTCGCCCACCTCCTGAAGTACGACTCGATCCTCGGAAACCTCGCCGAGGACGTGAAGGCGGAGGGCGACACGATCCACGTGGCCGGACGCGCGATCAAGGTCCTGGCCATCAAGAATCCCGCCGACCTGCCGTGGAAGAGCCTGGGCGCGGACTACGTCATCGAGTCGACCGGCCTGTTCACCGACGCCGACAAGGCCAAGGCGCACATCGACGCCGGCGCCAAGAAGGTCATCATCTCCGCCCCCGCCAAAGGCGAGGACATCACGATCGTGATGGGCGTGAACGACGACAAGTACGACCCCCGCAGCCACCGCATCGTCTCCAACGCGTCCTGCACGACGAACTGCCTCGGCCCGGTGGCCAAGGTGCTGCACGACACCTTCGGCATCGTGAAGGGGCAGATGACGACGGTGCACTCGTACACGAACGACCAGAAGATCCTCGACCTGCCGCACAAGGACCTGCGCCGCGCGCGCGCCGCCGCGCTCTCGATGATCCCGACCTCCACCGGCGCGGCCAAGGCGATCTACCTCGCGATCCCGGAGCTGAAGGGCAAGCTCGACGGCGTGGCCATCCGGGTCCCTACCCCGAACGTCTCCATCGTCGACTTCACGGTCGAGCTGCAGAAGGCGACGAGCGCCGAGGACGCCAACGCCGCGTTCCGCAAGGCGGCGGCGGGCCGGATGAAGGGCGTGCTGGTGGTGACGGACGAGGAGCTCGTGTCCATCGACTACCGGGGCAACCCCGCGTCGTCCATCGTCGACGCTCCGCTCACCAAGGTCGTGGGCGGGAACCTGCTGAAGGTCTTCTCCTGGTACGACAACGAGTGGGGGTTCTCGAACCGCATGAAGGACCTCGTGCACCTGATGTCGGACCGCGACCGCGCCTTCGCCCTCTAGCGTCCGCGACCTCGTGGCCAAGAAGACGGTCGACGACCTCCAGGACCTGTCCGGCGCGCGCGTGCTGGCCCGGGTCGACTTCAACGTCCCGCTCGCGGACGGCCGCATCACCGACGACACCAGGATCACGGCCGCGGTCCCGACCTTGCGCCTGCTCGTCAAGGGCGGCGCGCGGATCGTGCTCGCGTCGCACCTCGGCCGCCCCCGGAAGGGGCCGGACCCCGCGCTCGGCCTGAAGCCGGCGGCGGCGCGCCTGTCGGAGCTGCTCGGCCAGCCGGTGGCGATGGCGGCCGATTGCGTCGGCCCCGAGGTCGCGAAGATGGCGGCCGCGCTCCAACCCGGCGGCGTGCTCATGCTGGAGAACGTCCGCTTCCACAAGGAGGAGGAGGCCAACGACGCTGCGTTCGCAAAGCGCCTCGTCCGGGACGCCGGGGCGACGATCTTCGTCAACGACGCCTTCGGCACCGCGCATCGCGCCCACGCCTCCACCGAGGGCGTCGCCCATCACGTGCAGACGTCCGTGGCGGGGCTGCTGATGGAAAAGGAGCTGCGCTATCTCGGGATGGCGCTGGAGGCCAAAGAGCGCCCGTTCGTCGCGATCCTCGGCGGGGCCAAGGTGTCGGACAAGATCCAGGTCATCGAGAGCCTCCTCCCGCGCGTGGACGCGCTCCTCGTGGGCGGCGGGATGGCGTACACGTTCCTCCGCGCCTCGGGCTCGCCGACCGGCAAGAGCCTCGTCGAGGAGGACAAGCTCGATCTCGCCCGCGGCCTTCTCTCCCGCGCGCAGGGCAAGATCCGCCTTCCCACGGACCACGTCGTCGCATCCGCCTTCAAGGAGGACGCGGAGCATCGGACGCTGCCCGCGACCGAGGTGCCCGAGGGCTGGATGGGGCTCGACATCGGCCCCCAGACGGCGCGCGCGTTCGCGGCCGAGATCAAGAAGGCCCGCATCATCCTGTGGAACGGGCCGATGGGCGTCTTCGAGATGAAGCCGTTCGCGGAGGGCACGCTGGCCGTCGCGCGCGCTCTCGCGGAGAGCTCTGGCACCACGATCGTCGGGGGCGGGGACAGCGTCGCCGCCATCAATCAGATGGGGCTCGCCGATCGCATCGACCATGTGTCGACGGGCGGCGGCGCGTCGCTCGAGTTCCTGGCCGGCGATCCCCTGCCCGGCGTGGCCTGCCTGGAGGACCGATGAGGCGCGCGCTGATCGCGGGCAACTGGAAAATGTACAAGACGATCTCGGCCGGCGTGGCGTTGGCCCGCGAGATTGCCGACGGCACGAAGCCGGGAGGGCCCGAGGTGGTCGTCTTCCCGCCCGCCACGGCGCTCGCGGCGGTGAGCCAGGCGGTGAAGGGAACGCCGGTTGCGGTCGGCGGGCAGAACGTGCACTTCGCCCGCGAGGGCGCATTCACGGGGGAGGTCTCGCCGCTGATGCTGAAGGACGCGGGCTGCACGCACGTCCTCCTCGGCCACTCCGAACGCCGCCACGTCTTCGGTGAGGACGACGAGCTGATTGCCCGGAAGACGCGTGCTGCCGTCGACGGCGGGCTCGTCCCCGTCGTGTGCGTGGGCGAGACGCTGCCCGAGCGCGAAGGGCGTCGAACGCTCGAGGTCGTCGAGCGGCAGGTGGAGCGCGCGCTCCGCCCGCTGAGCGCGGACGAGGTCGGCCGCCTGGCCATAGCCTACGAGCCGGTGTGGGCGATCGGCACCGGGCAGGTCGCGACCCCGGAGCAGGCCCAGGAAGTCCACGCCTTCATCCGGCGCCACGTCGCGGGATCCCACGGCGATCCCGTCGGGGGGGCGGTGCGGATCCTGTACGGGGGCAGCGTGAAGCCCGACAACATCGCCGGGCTCATGGCCCTCGAAGACGTGGACGGCGTGCTGGTCGGCGGGGCGTCGCTCGAGGCCGGCTCGTTCCTGAAGATCGTCCGCGGCCGCGGTTAGAAACCCCGCGCGGCGGCCTGCTATACTCTCCGTTTTGCCGGGGACGGACCCCGGCCGAAGTCACGAGGAGCACCGAGCCCGCCCATGACCATCGCGTACTACGTCTTCGTCGTCCTCCACGTCATCGCCTGCCTGTTCCTGATCGGCATCGTGCTGCTGCAGCAGGGGAAGAGCCAGGACCTGGCCAGCGCCTTCGGCGGCGGCGGCACGCAGACCGCCTTTGGCCCCCGCGGCTCCGCCAACGTGCTCTCGCGTGGTACGACCATCCTGGCCGCGCTCTTCATGGTGACGAGCCTGGCGCTGTCGCTCCTGCGCCCGCACGACAGCTCGTTCCTCGACCTGGTGGCGGCCCCGTCGCCGAAGCCCTCCGCGGCCGCGGCGTCCCCGGGGGCGCCCCCGTCCACGTTCGCGCCCACCGCACCGGCCAGCGTTCCCGCGCCGGCCGCATCTCCCCGGCCCTAGTCGGAAGGCGCTCCGCCGGCCACCGCCTTTGGCTCGACGGTGAAGGGTTCGCGTACCTCGAGGCTCTTGCCGGAAACCTCGTCCTGGAATGCGAGCACGAGCTCGTAGTCGCCGGGAGCGATGTTCCCGAGCGGCGCTCCGATGATGCGCGACAGCTTGCCGAGCGACGTGGGCATGATCCGCGACGCGTCCACCGAGGTGATCACCGCGCCGTCGGCGCGCCGGATGATGTAGCCGTTCTTCACCCGCGGCATGCCGGTCGGCTTCTCCTTGCCGGCGCCGTACACCTCGAAGCTCGCGTAGAGCGTCGCGCCGGGAGCGAAGGAGCGCCGCGCCGTGACCATCGGCCGCGGAGGCGCCTTCTTGTTCTCGCCCGCCGCCTCCAGCGTGTCGCTCACCACTGGGGTGGAGACACGGAACGCGCTCAAGTCCGGCACCTCGAACTCGTGGACGACGGTGCCGATGCGGCCGCTGTTCTTGTCGCGCACCACGATCTTGGCCTGGTAGCCGCCGGGGGCCAGCTCGAAGTCGCGGACGATCGGATACCAGGACCGCGCGAGCCTGGCCCGCGTCTCGCCCTGCAGCCGCATGTCGACCTTCTGGTCGTAGCGGAAGAACTCGCCCGTCTCCCGGTGGGCGACGACGAGGAGGAATTCGACGGTGTCGACGAAGCGGCCCTCCTGCTCCTGGAACGCGAACGGACGCAGGTCCACCTCGGTGGCCACGAGCGTGCTCGCCTTGCCGAGGAGCGTTTCGTTGAAGACGTACGACGTCATGCGGAGCGGGATCTCCTTCTCGTCGTACGGCGAGTCGAGCGCCGCCTGCACCGCGGGATCGCCAGGCGTCGCCGTCTTGGCCGCCGCCGTTTTCGCGCTCTCGTCGAGGGGCGCGTAGTAGCCCTTGCGGGCGCGCACCTGAAGGCCCTTGCGGCCGGCCAGCTTCACCTGGATCTTGCGGAAGCGCCCGTCGCGCCGCGCGTCCGACGGGTTGTAGCCAACGAGGTAGTAGCTCCGCGATTCGTCGGCGATCCGCGCGATCCCGCGCGCCAGGTCGTTCGTGTTGTGGACGATGAAGCCGCCGCTGTCCGCGGCCAGCGACTCCGCGCCCTCCGCCTCCTGCATCTGATCGAGGAACGCCGCGCCCAGATCCTGGTTGTCGATGTTCGGCCCGAACTCCGCGCTCATGTACGGCGTCGACGACTGAAGGCCCTTGGTGTCGAGGAAGTAGATGGCGGCGTTGGAGCGCCGCGAAGCCATGATCACGGTCTTGAACTCGTCGAGGTTGGGGTCGTAGATGAAGCCCTCGGAGACGAGGATCACCGACTTCCGGCCCTTGTTGGAGGCGAGCGACGCGAGCACGCGCTGCAGGACCTGCAGGGTGATCCGGTTGCGCGACACCGACTGGAAGTAGATCTCGGAAGCGCGGCCGCGGACCATCGGGTCGCCGTCGCCGAAGCGCGCCGACTCCGCGTTGGCGCTGCTCCGGTGCGTGGCCCCGAAGGTCTCGAACCGCCGCGCGACCACCATCTCCGCCTGCTGGTCGTGGTAGACGTGGATCCGCATCGCCTCGTAATCGGACATGCGGTCGGGCGCGGTGTCCGGGATGTGGCGCCCGTCGAGGCGCTTCAGCATCGCGATGAGCTCGTCCCGCCCGGCTTCCATGCGGGTCGTCCACCACGCGCCGCCGCCGGTGGCGACGAGGCTCACCCGATCGCCCTCGCGCACGCCGGTGCGGAGGAACTCGCCCACCGCGCGCTTGGCGTTCAGGGCCTGGAACGGCGTCAGGTGGATGTCGTCGAAGACGACGACGAACGAGCGCCCGGTACGCACCTCGGTCGAGGTGTTGGTGGAGACGCGCGGGCGGGTGGGCGTCACTGCCGAGGCCGTGGCCGGCACCTCGACGGCGTCGAAGCTCACGATCCGCTGCGGCTTGTCGTCCTCGAGGATCTGGAAGTCGGCGGGGGTGAGCCCCGTCGCGGGAACGCCCTTCTTGTCGGTGACCACGACGTCGACGGTCACCTGCTCGACCTCGGCCGGGAACCGGGCGGAGGAGGGGTCTGGTTCCGGCGTCGGCGCGGGCGACGGCGCCTGGGCGGCCAGGCCGGCGGGAACGAGGACGGCGAGGACGAAGGCGAGGGCAGGCTTTGGCATGGTCTTCTTCATTGTTGCGAGGACGTGCGGCGAAGGCGTCCGAAAGGCGCCGCGCCGCTTCTGCGCCGCCCCCGGAGCAATCCTGATTGTACGCCGGATACCGGCTTCAGCCGATCTCGACCAGGACCTGGCCGTCCTCGACCTTCACCGGATAGGTCGGGATCTTCAGCTCGGGGTTGGCGGTGTTCTCGCCCGTCGTGACGTCCCAGCTCCATGCGTGCCACGGGCAGAGGACGACCGGGCCGTCGAGCGCTCCCTGCCCCAGCGGCCCGCCGCGATGGATGCAGGTGTTGCTGGTCGCGTAGAACGTTCCCGCGACGTTGTAGAGCGCGACCGGCTTTCCGGCCACGCTGACCTCGACGCACTGGCCCGGAGCGAGCTCCGTCACCGCCAGCGCGCGCACGAAACCTGGCATCGCGACTCCTCCGTGACCAGTCTAGCCGAGCCGCGGCGGCCGCCGCCTCACGGCACGGGGGCGATGATGAACGCGATGCGCTCACCCGGCTGGCCGCGGAGCCGGAAGACGATGGCATCCGGCGTCACGAGGCTCACCTGGCCCTCGAGGACCTTGAGGCGCATGGCGGGACCGCCCGCCGACTGACGCTCGAAGCGCCACGTTCCCGGGCCGGCGCCGGTGGCGAGCACTCCCTGCACGCGCACCTCACCCGGACCCTCGCGCATCACGATCGTCGCCGCCGCGCGCGCGACTCCCGCCGGAGGCGCGCCGTTGACGCTCACGTTGCCTACCGCGCCGGGCGCCTCGAGGACGCTCGTCCATTGCGAGGGCGGCGGCAGCGGCTCGGTGAGCAGGAGAGCGAAGGTCGCGTGCACCGCCTTTTCCCCCGTCATCACCACCGTGCAGGTGGTTCCTGCACCCGAGCAGGCGCCCGACCAGCCGCGGAAGACGAGGAGGCCCGGCTGCTCGGTGAGGACGACCACCGTGCCCCCCGGATACGTTCCGGTGGCGGAGTTGCAGCCCGTCCCGCACGAGATCTGCCCGAAGTTGTCCGTCACGTTATGCAGGAGGTTGAGGCCGCTCGTCTTGGTCAAGGTCAGCGTGAAGGGCCCAGGGGTCGGGGTCGGCGTCGGCGTGGGCGCGGGGGACGGCGTCGGTGTCGGGGTTGGTGTGGGAGTCGGACCCGGCGTCGGAGTCGGACCCGGATCGGGGGACGCCGGCGGCAGCGTGACCGTCGGGCTCGGATTCGCCGCCGGGGGCGTCGGAGCGACCGGGCCCGGCGTGGGCGCGGGTGGCGCTGTGCTCGACACCGTCGGCGGTGCGACCGCAACGGGAGGCGCAGTCGAAGTCGGTCCGCCTCCCGCCGTGAGCACCCCGCCCGCGACGGCGGCGCCGCCGCCGATCACGGCGATCGTCCCCACGCCGATCCCGGCCCCCGCCACGAAACCGATCGGGACCAGCGGCGATCCCGCGGCCGCGCTCACGGAGACCGCGGCCTTGCTCGCGAACGCCGCCACCGGGACGTTCCGGCATTCGGCGGCGCTGCCCACGACATCCGGAGCGGCGTCGGCGGTGCGCGTCTCGGCGAAGTGGCGATCGAGGGCCTGCACGTAGTAGACGATCCGCTTGGTCTCCGACCGCGGCTTCGGAAGGGTGCCCACGAAGCAGGGCGCGCCGCTCGACATCGGAACGAAGTACCAGTACGGCGATCCGTCGGCGCGGAAGTACACGCGGGCGCGCGCGAGCTCGGACGGGGGCGCGAAGCAGGCCACGATCTGGGGATGCTTTCCCGCGACCACGCAGCCGACCGCCTCATGCTCGATAGCGACGCCCTCCGCGCGGACGACGGCGGCGGAAGCGAGCAGGACGAGTACGCCAGCGGTGCGCATCATTGTCTTTCTACCGGCCCTCCGCGACTCCCCGCGGCGCCAAAGCGAAAGAGCAGCGTATCCCGCGCCCGAAGGTGGTCGCGTGACCGCGGTCACACCGTGAGCGGCGTCACCTGCAGCGTCGCGGCCAGCCCGTGGCAATGGCTGGCCGTGGACACCGCGAACGTTCGTGGCCTGGCGCCCGCGGCGGCGGCGACCACACGCTCTCGCGCGGCATGGATGTCGCGGATCGGGATCGTCCCGACCCCGTAGGTGAGATGGACGCATCGGAGCACCACGGACTCGTCCGCGGGATCCCCGGGAGACAGCCGCTGCAGGTCGGTGGCCAGGCTCCAGTCCCGCGCGCCCCGCGTGTGCGGGCAGAGCGCGGGCTCGATGCACAGAGGCGGGCAGGGCCAAGAGGCATAGGACAGCGCGCGATCACCGGCGGCGGTCGTCCGCTCGAACGGCAGGTCCCGCGCGACGAGCGTGCGCCCCCGCTCCGCCCGGCCGCCCGCCCGGTCCACTTCGGCGGCCAGCCACCGCTCGATGAGATGCGGCGCCCAGTGATACGGGACGAGATGGCCGTCCGGGTCCCACGTCGCGAGATGGGCGCCGAGCCACGCGCTCCAATCCGCGATCACGGGAACGACGGGCGCGCCGCCCGCGAACGCCGGGCTCGCGGGCTCGCGGTCCACGACGACGATCGCGTCGGTGACGAGGGCCCCGGCCGCGCGCGAACGCAGCAGCTGACGCACCGTTCTCGCGCCGACCTCACCGCCGCCGATGACCACGAACGACGGCACGCGGAGCGCGATCCGCGGCGCCGCACGCGCAACTCCCTGTTCTAAGATGGAAGCGCGCATCCAACCAGGAGGCTAGCATGCTTCGAATCCCCGGCACCGCGGCCCTCGCCCTCGCGTTCGTCCTCGTGCTTCCCGGCCGCAGCTTCGCCCAGGCGGCAAGCGGCGCGCCGACGGTTGCGGACGCGCGCGCGTTCGTCGAGGCCGCCGAGCTGCGCCTCTTCGACCTCGGCACCAAGGCGGGGCGCGCGGCATGGGTGCAGGCCAACTTCATCACCGAGGACACCGAGCGCATCGCGTCCGATCTCAACAAGGACCTGATCGCGGCCTCCATGGAGCTCGCCAAGGGCGCCACGCGCTTCGACGGGATGACGTTGCCGCCGGAGCTCGAACGCAAGATGAAGCTCCTGAAGCTGGCGCCGATTCCGTTGCCCGCGCCGCAGGATCCGAAGCTGCAGACCGAGCTCGCGCAGACCGCGGCCTCCCTCGAAGCGACCTACGGGAAGGGCAAGTACTGCAAGGACGCCGACCACTGCCTCGACATCGGCCAGGTCAGCAAGATCATGGCGGAGAGCCGCAGCTACGACGAGCTGCTCGACGCCTGGCAGGGCTGGCACACCATCGCGCCGCCCATGCGCCCGCGCTTCGAGCGCTTCGTGACCCTGGCCAACGAGGGCGCGCGCGACCTGCGCTTCACCGATCTCGGCGCGATGTGGCGCTCCGCGTACGACATGCCGCCCGATGAATTCGCCGCGGAGCTCGATCGCCTGTGGGGCCAGGTGCGGCCGCTCTACGACGCGCTCCACGCCCACGTGCGCGCGCGGCTCGTGAAGCAGTACGGCGCGGACAAGGTCCCCGCCACCGGCCCCATCCCCGCCCACCTTCTCGGAAACATCTGGGGCCAGGAGTGGGGAAACATCTATCCGCTCGTCGCTCCGGCCGCGAGCGGAGGTGGAGTCGACGTGACCGCGCTGCTGAAGGCGAAGAACGTCGACGAGAAGGAGATGGTCCGCTACGGGGAGCGGTTCTTCACGTCGCTCGGCTTCGACCCGCTGCCGAAGACGTTCTGGGAGCGGTCGCTCTTTCTCCAGCCGAAGGACCGCGACGTCGTCTGCCACGCGAGCGCATGGGACGTCGACGACGACGACTACCGCATCAAGATGTGCATCGAGGTCACGGGCAAGGACTTCACGACCATCCATCACGAGCTCGGGCACAACTTCTACCAGCGCGCGTACCGGAGGAAGCAGCCGGTGCTGTTCCGCAACAGCGCCAACGACGGCTTCCACGAGGCGATCGGGGACACGATCGCGCTCTCCGTCACCCCGGACTACCTGGTGAAGGTGGGCCTCCTCGACAAAACGCCCGGCCCGGAGGGCGACCTCGAGTTCCTGCTGCGCAAGGCCCTCGACAAGGTGGCCTTCCTGCCCTTCAGCCTTCTCGTCGACCAGTGGCGGTGGAAGGTCTTCTCCGGCGAGGTGACGCCGGCGAATTACAACAAGGCGTGGTGGAACCTGCGCCGCAAGTATCAGGGCATAGCGCCGGCGGCGCCGCGCGGCGAGGAGTGGTTCGATCCCGGCGCCAAGTATCACGTCCCCGCCAACGTTCCCTACTCGCGCTACTTCCTGGCCGACATCCTCCAGTTCCAGTTCCATCGCGCGCTCTGCCGCGAGGCCGGATACACCGGCCCCCTCCACCGCTGCTCCATCTACGGCAACAAGGCGGCGGGCGCGAAGCTCAACGCGATGCTCGAGATGGGGATCAGCAAGCCGTGGCCGGAGGCGCTCTACGCGATGACCGGCGAGCGCCGGATCGACGCCACCGCGATCCTCGACTACTTCAAGCCGCTCATGGACTGGCTGGAGAAGGAGAACAAGGGCCGGCCGGTGGGCTGGAAGTAGGCGGCCCGGCTGGCCAAGGGGCAGGACTTCGACGCCTTCTGGACGAAGACGGTGGCCGAGCAGCGCCGCCGGCGGGCCGGTGACGAGAAAGTCATCCGCGGCGGCCGGAGCGCCTCACGATGACGCTGGCCCTGGCCTTTTCGATGGCACTCGCGGCCGCGTCCCCGCGGCCGTTCATCGCCGACCCGCCGAAGAAGTGCGACGACTGCGCGGAATGGAACACGCCGCGCAACCCGTTCCGCGTCTATGGCAACACGTACTACGTGGGCGTCCGGGACCTGAGCTCGATTCTCATCACCGGAGACGCCGGACACATCCTCGTCGACGGCGCGCTGCCGCAATCCGCGCCCCTCATCGACGCGAACATCCGCAAGCTCGGGTTCCGCATCGAGGACGTCAAGCTGATCGTGAACTCGCACGCGCATTTCGATCATGCGGGCGGCATCGCGGCCTTGAAGCGCGCCTCCGGCGCGACAGTCGCGGCCAGTGAAAAGGGCGCGCGCGCGATCGCGTCCGGGATGGCGAGCCTCGACGACCCGCAATACGACCTCGGACCGGCGTTCATGAGCTTTCCGCCCGTGGCCGACGCGAAGCGGGTCGGCGACGCGGAGACGATGCGCGTGGGAAGCCTCGCCATCACCGCGCACTACACGCCCGGCCACACGCCGGGCAGCACGACGTGGACGTGGCGGTCGTGCGAGGGCGAGCGCTGCGTCGACCTCGTCTACGCCGACAGCGTGTCCGCCATCTCCGCGCCCGGGTTCCGCTACCTCGGCCGCGGCGACGGCCCCGCGCCCGCCGACGCATTCCGGCAGAGCCTGGCCACCATCGCGGCGCTGCCTTGCGACATCCTCCTGGCGCCGCACCCGGGGTTCGTGGGGGTCGACGACAAGCTGGAGAAGCGCAAGCAGGGCGCGGCGGAGAATCCGTTCATCGATCCCGGGGCGTGCAAGGCGTACGCGGCCGGGGGGCTTGCCGGCCTCGAGCGCCGTCTCAACGAAGAGCGGGCGTCTCCGGCGCCGCGCTGATCCGGCGCCGCTTGAGGATCGCGCGGCCGGCTAGTCCTGCGATCAGCGCTATGGCGGCGACGCGCGCTTCGGCGGCCGTCGCGCCGGCAACGAGGGCCAGCGACAGGATGCCCGCCGGAATCGCGATCGCGGCGTGGCTCGCGACAAGGCCGCGCTGGCGGCGCACGGCCAGCGTGCCGAGCGCTGCCGCCGCCGCGAGGTACTGCGTGAGGACGGCGATGCTGGAGAGCGCGAAGAGCTCGCTGCGCCCGCCGATCTGGATGAGGACCGTGACCAGCGCCCACGTCACGAGAAGCGCGCGCCGCGGCACGCCCCGATCGCTGACGGTGGCAAGACCGAAGCCCAGCGCGTCGACCCCGCCGAGCGCCGACAGGTAGAAGGGCGTCGCCGCCATCATCCCGAACGCGATGCCGAGCGCGGACAAGCTGGTCCCCGCGCCGACCAGCGCCGCCAGCGGCGGTCCTCCGAGCGCGGTCGCGGCGTCGACGAGCGGCGCGTGCGACTCGGCCAGCCGCGGAACGGTCCATGTACACGCGGCCTGGAGGATCGCGTACAGGACGCTCGCGAGGGCGAGCGAGCCGAGCGTCGCCAAGGGGACGGAGAACGTTGGACGCCGCGCGCGACCGGCGAGCACGGGAACGATCTCGAATCCTTGATAGGTGAACACGGCGATCAGGGCCGCAGAGGCCCACGAACCACCGCTCGCGCTCAGTGACGGCACCACCTTCGGCCCCGGCGCAACGAGGAACACGATCGCGAGCGCGCACAGCGGCACGAGCTTCAGGGCGGTGAGCGCGGTCCACGTCCACGCGGACAGACGGAGGCCGCGCGCGCAGAGAAGGGCGAGCATTGCCGCGAGCGCCGTGGCGGCGATGCGTTGCGGGGTCGGCCCCATGTCGAGGGCGGGGCCGACGGCGGCCGTGAGTCCTACGATCACCGCGGCGGAGCTCGAGATAGCACTCACGTACGCGATCCAGCCCACGACAAAGGCGGGAAGCGGGCCGAACGCCGCGCGCGCATATACGACGGGGCCTCCGTCTTCGTCGAAGCGCCGGCCGAGGGTGGCGAACGCGAGCGCGACCGGGACGAGGGCGAGCGCGGTGAGCGCGAGGATGGCGGTGCCCGCGCCGGGCGCCCGCGCGGCAATGTCGGCGGGCGCGAAGAAGATGCCGACGCCGACGATCCCGTTGACGCCGAGGGCCAGCAGGTGGACCGGCCCGACGTCCCGGCGCTCGCTACCAGCCGATGCCGTAGTCCTCGCCGTGGTTGCTCGACCCGCCCCACATCGTCCCGTGCGCGCGGTCGAACTCGATGGCGTTGATCGGCCCGGACGTCAGGCGCTCGTACGTGAGCTCGTACCCCATCTTCTGCAGGTCCGACCGCACCCAGGTCGGAATCGATTCGCTCAGCAGCAACCGGCCCGGCCGCGACACGTGCGGCTCACCCAACGAAGCGCGGAGCTGGAACGTGTTGATGTTCGGCGCCTCGACCGCCTCCTGCACGTTCATCCCGAATTCGACCACGTTCAGGAAGAACTGCAGCAGGTTCTGGTCCTGGCCGTCGCCGCCCTGCACCGCGAACGACAGGAAGGGCTTGCCGTTCTTCAGCGCCATGCCCGGCGTGAGCGTCGCGCGCGGCCGCTTGCCCGGCGTGACGACGTTGTACGGGCCTTCCGACTCGTCGAGCACGAAGCTCTGCATCCGTTGGCTCATCCCGATCCCGGTGCGTCCCGCGATGACCGCGGGAATCCATCCCCCGCTCGGTGTCACGGAGACGACCCAGCCCTGCTCGTCCGCGGCCTCGACCGAAGTGGTGCCCGCGTAGAAGCGCTCATCGAGGTCCGCGACGTTCGGTCCGGGCGTCGTGCGCCCGCCCGGGTCGAGGACGGGCGCCTTCCACTTCTCGAGCAGCGACAGGAACGGGTTGGTCCCGCCCTGGAATGGATACGGATCGCCGGGCTTGACGTCCGGATCGTTGGCGTCCCACTTGATGAGCTTCGCCCGCTCGCGCGCGTAGTCCTTCGACAGCAGTCCCGCGATGGGCTCCGCGGGCGGGAAGTAGGGATCGCCGTAGTAGAAGTCGCGGTCGGCGAAGGCAAGGTTCATCGTCTGGTACAGCGCGTGGATGTAGCGCGCGGAGTTGTAGCCCATCGCCTTCAGGTCCATCGTCTCCAGGATGTTCAGGGCCTGCAGCATGACGGGACCCTGCACCCACGTGTTCAGCTTGTAGACGTCGATATCCTTGTAGCGGGTCTTCACCGGCTCCTCGATGTGCACCTTCCAGGCCGCGAGGTCCTCGGTGGTCATCAGCGCGCCCTGCTCGCGCGCGCCGCGGACGAATTCCTGCGCGACGTCGCCCTTGTAGAAGCGATCGTAGGCGGCGTA
>JANMPI010000507.1:0-2652 GCA_031369785.1 Acidobacteriota bacterium | reverse complement strand
GGGTTCACCACGCGCGATTCCACCTCGCCCGGCTCCGCACCGGGCCAGGCGATCGTGACGTCCACCATGGGCACGCGGATCTGCGGCTCCTCTTCGCGCGGGGTGGCCAGGAGCGCGAATGCCCCCAGGCCCAGGGAAGCCGCGATGAGGAGCGGGGTGAGCTTGCTGTCGAGAAAGGCGTGGGCGATCCGGCCCGCGGGACCGGTGTGCATCGGCGTCACTCCGCAACCGTCGCGCCGTCGTGCAGGCCGGCCGGGTCGGTGGCGATGCGTTCGCCGGCGTCGAGCCCGGCCCGGATCTCGGTGAGCCCGGCCGACGTCCGGCCGGCCGCCACCCAGCGCAGGCGCGCCGTGCCGTCCTTCACCACGAAGACGCCCGTCAGCCCTCCGCGGGCAAAGACGGCGCTCGCCGGCACCGCGAGCGGCGGCGCATCGCGAGCCTCCGCGGCCGGCAGCACGAGGCGGGCGAAGAGGCCGGAGCGCAGGCCAAGCGATCGCGGCAGGTCCGCTTTGACGAGGAACCGATGCGTGGACGGATCCGCGCCGGGAGACAGCGAGCGGATGGTCGCCTTCACGCGCCCGGGCTGTCCGTCCACCTGTGCTTCGACCTCGAGGCCGGGACGCACGGCGGCGGCCATCGCCTCGTCGAGCGTCGCTTCCAGCTCGAGCCCGCCGTCGCCTTCGACCTCGATGAGGGCCGCGCCCGGCGACACCACGTCTCCGACGTGGACCGACCGTGCCACCACCACACCCGCAAATGGGGCGCGGACAACGGCGTAGCCCAGGATCTCCCGAGCGCCCGCAAGTGCGGCCCGCGCGGCGGCGGCCCGGGAGTCGGCCTCCTCCCGCTCCCGAGGGGTGGCGGCTCCCTTCGCGAGCAGCGCTTCGGTGCGCGTGTGGTCGGTCGCGGCGGTCATGAAGGACGCCTGGGCGGCGGAGGCCGCCGCGCGGAGCCCGGCGTCGTCGAGGCGTACCAGGACGGATCCCGCCGCCCCCCGATCGCCTTCGCGGAAGGGCAGGGCGAGGACCGACGCCCCGAGCCGCGCGGAGAGGATGGCCCGCTGACGCGCGCGCACGACGGCCGGCACCGTGATCTCACCCGGCGCTCCCGCGCGGCCCACTTCCGCGGTGGCCACTCTTCGCGGCGCGCCGGCGGGGGCCACGCCCACGGTCGCCTTCTCGTGGCCGCACGCGGCGACGGCGAAGGCCGCCGCGACCAGGGTCACTCGCGTCGTCGCGCTCATTCCGCTTCTCCTCGCTGGCCGTACCTCACATCTCTCCGGCGGCGCGCCGCAGGGCGCTGTCGGCGAGGACGGCATCGGCGACCGCCTGGATCTCCCCCAGCTCGGCGGCGAGGGCGGCCGCTTCCGTCTCCAGCTCGTCGGTGAGCGTCGCCTTGCCGGCGCTTCGTCTCTCCTGGACGACGCGCAGGGCCTCACGCCCTTCCTCCGCTCCACCCTTGGCGGCGAGGTATCGCTCGCCGGCGGCCCGGGCGCGGTGCCAGGCCGTCTCGACCTCGAGCCGCACCTGGTCCGCGGCCGCTCGAGCGTCCAGCTCCGCGGCCGCGAGATCCGCGGTGGCGGCCGCCAGGCGCTTGCCGCGCGCGGGGTCGAAGGCGCTCCAGCGCAAGGTCGCGCCCACCGTCCCGGACTGGCCCCCACCGGAGAAAGCGCTGCGGTCGTCCTGAAGCTGACCGTACAGGGCGACGTCGGGGAGCCGCGACCGTTGCTCCCCGCGCATCGCCCACCGGGCCGCGTCGAGGCGCTGGCGTGTCACCTCGAGGGCCGGGCGGTGCTCGAGCGCGCGCGTCGCCCAGGTGTTCGCGTCCTCGTCCACGGGCGCCGGCGGGAGCGGCTCCTCGGTCGGGTCATAGACCGTGCCGGGATCCGCGCCAACGAGCCGCGCCAGGACCGCCACCGCGATGTTCACGTCTCCGCGCTGCTCGGCCAGATCCGCCTCCCTCTGCCGACGCCGGGTTCGCACGCGCAGGAGGTCCGCGACAAGAGCCGCCCCCTCCGCGACGCGCGCCTCCACATCCGCCTCGCGCGACCGGGCCCCCAGGAGCGCCCGGTCGGTGACGGAAACAGCGCGGCGGGCCAGGACCGCCCGGCGGTAGGCTTCGACCACGCGCAGTCGCAGCTCCTGAACCGCCTCACCGGCCTGCGCGTCCGCCACGCGTCCGGCGGCGGACTGGCCCCGACCCTGCACGCGGACCTTGCCGAACGCGTCCACGGCAAGCTCGAGGGAGGCCACCGTCGTCTGATGCGACAACGCGCCGGGAGCGTTCAGTCGAGAGATCGCGAAGTCCTCCTGGGTGAAATCTCCGGAGTTCAGCCTCTGGGCGAAGACCGTGGACGGAGTGTCGCTGTGCGACCAGGACGTCGACACGGAGAGCCGTGGCCAGACGGAACGAGCCACCGCCTCGGCACGCCGGTGCTGGGCGGCCGCGCGCTCCCGCGCCGCCAGTACTTCGGGGTTCTGACGCCCGGCCATTTCCAGCGCATCGGCCAGGGTCAAAGGCGCCCCCTGCGCGGCCCCGAGGGCAGGCACGGCGAGGAACGCCAGGGCCGCACCGAGGCGGCTCAACGGCGCGTCCGGGCCCCGGCTCGCCGCCGATTGCCCTCGACCTTCTTGATGAGCCTCTGCTCTTCGC
>JANMPI010000486.1:0-4459 GCA_031369785.1 Acidobacteriota bacterium | reverse complement strand
CGGACTTGTAGCCGACGTCGACGATCACTTCCGACTCGGATACCTGGAGGACGACGCCCTTCACCACCTCGCCTTCGGCGAAGTTCTTGAAGCTGACGTCGTACATGTCGAGGAGACGCTCGTACTCCTCGGCGGCCATGGATTCGCCGTCCTCGCGCGCATCTTCACCAGGGGCGGGGGCGGGAGCCTCCGCGACGGCCTTGCGTCCGATGGGGGCGGCGGTCCGTTCCTTGTTTTCGATCTCCGGCATGTGCGTAGCAAGTCCTCCGAGTTTTTTGGGATGTTCTCCGCGACGGCACGCCGGCTACGGACGCTCGCGGCGCGGAGACTAAGAGGCAGATGCTACTTGGTTTACGTCGGCGGTGTCAAGGAAATCACGGGCTTTCACGCAGGGTGGCGGAGGCATCTGGAGATCGCGGCGACGAGGCCCACGGTCGTCTCCGGCTCGGCCGTCTCGGCCACCTGCAGCCCGGCGGACCGTGCGGCGGCGGCGGTCGTGGGACCGATGACCACCGCAGGAATGTCCCGCGGCCGCCCCCGCAAGCGGACGAAAGCCGCTATGGCCGAAGGAGATGCGAAGGTGACGGCGTCGATGCCCCGGTCGAGGGCCGCGCGTAGATCAGGGCCGGCGTCCGCGGCGATGGTCGTCTGATAGGCGACCACGACGTCCACGGCCGCCCCCCGCTTGCGGAGGGTTTCCCCGATCGCGGCCGGGGAGCGGTCGGAGACGGGAAGCAGCATCCGCGCCCGGGACAGGTCCACGAGCGCCAACGCCTGCGCCAGCCCCACGGACCCGAAGCGGCTCGTGGCCTGAGCGGTGACGGGGACGTCGGGAAAGAGCGCGCGGATGACGGCCGTGGTCGCCGGGCCCGAAGACGCGACGCGCAACGTTTTTGGAAGAGTGGCGCCAGCGGTGTTCGCGACGGCGCGCGCGGCGTTCGCGCTCGTCAGCACGAGCCAGTCGTAGCCGTCGATGGCGCGCATGGCATCGCGGAACGGCTGTGGATCCGCGGCCGGCTCGATCGCGAGCAGCGGCACCGCGAGCACCTCCGCCCCGAGCGCCCGCAGACGCTCGACCAGGTCGGCGGATTGGCTCGCGCTTCGTGTCACCAGCACGCGCCGGCCGGCGAGAGGCGCGTCCTCGCCGCCGCCTGTCACCGGGGGAGCGGCGCGCCGCCCCACTCGAGGAGGCGCTCCGCGAGCTCGCGGCCGATCTCCTGCGGGTCCTCGCCTTCCACGTGCGCGCGGACCATGCGCGATCCGTCGGGGCGGGCGAGGAAGCCCCAGAGCCGCAGCGTGCGTCCGCTCGCGTCCACGTCGGCGTACGCGCCCATCGGCACGTTGCAGCCTCCGCCGAGGGCGGCGAGCACCGCGCGCTCGGCGTCGACGCGACGCGCGGTGTAGGCGTCGTGAAGGGACGCCGTCGCCTCCAGGATCGCGGTGTCCCCGGCCCGGCACTCGAGCGCGACCACGCCCTGGCCCGGCGCGGGAATGAACTGCACGGGGTTGAGCGCCTCCGCCACCTCGGCCGCCCGCCCCAGCCGGATGAGCCCGGCCATGGCGAGCAGGATGGCGTCGAACTTGCCGTCGCGCAACCGGCGGATGCGACTGTCGACGTTGCCGCGCAGGTCCTCGATCAGCAGATCCTTCCGGAGCTCCTTGATCAGCGCGCCGCGGCGCAGGCTCGTCGTGCCCACGCGCGCGCCGGGCTTCAACCCCGCGAGGGTGCGCCCGTCGAGGGACAGCACCGCATCGCGGGGGTCTTCGCGAGGAAGGAAAGCGCAGAGGGCGAGCCCGTCGGGCAGCGACGTCGGCACGTCCTTCAGGCTGTGGACGGCGAGGTCGACCTCGCGCGCGGCCAGCGCCTCCTCGATCTCCTTCAGGAAGGCGGCCTTGCCTCCGACGGTGTCCAGCCGCCGGTCGAGGATGCGGTCGCCGGTCGTGGTGATGCGCTTGATGTCGACGCGATGGCCGGCGGCGCGTAGCAATCCGGCGACGTGCTCCGCCTGCCAGAGGGCGAGCGGGCTCGCACGCGTCCCGATGCGGATGGCGCTCACAGGCCGAGCAGCTTCCGGATGAGGCTCACGTGCTCCGGGCCATGGCCGTTCTGCGCCGCTTCCTTCAAGTGGACCATGGGAGAATGCAGGAGCTTGTTCACGATCGCCGTCGTCGCGGCGTCGAGGGCTTCTTCCTGTTGCGGCGTGAGCGGTCCCATCCGACGGCGCGCTTTGTCGAGCTCGCCGCGGCGGATGTCCTCCGCGCGCTGGCGGAGCGCGACCACGAGCGGCACCGCGTCACGCGCCTTCAGCCAGTCGAGGAATTGATGCACCTCGCGGTCGACCAGCGCCTCCGCCGCCGACGCCTCCTTCATCCGCTCGCGCAGGTTGGACTCCGCGACCGCGCGCAGGTCGTCGAGATCGTAGAGGAAGACGCCGCCCAGCTTGCCGACCGAGGACTCGATGTCCCGCGGCACCGCGATGTCGATGAGGAAGAGCGGGCGGCGGTGTCGGCCGCGGCGGTCCTTGCGCGCGGCGACCACGTCGTCGCGATGGATGACGAGGCCCGCGGCGCCGGTGCCGCTGATCACGATGTCGGCCGCGGCGAGCTCCGCGCGCAGCGATTCGAGCGGCGCCGCTCGTCCGCCGAGGGCCGCCGCGAGCTCCGTGGCCCTCTCGAAGGTGCGGCCGCCGAGGACGGTGGCCCGCGCCCCGGTGCGGACGAGGGTTCGCGCGGCGAGCTCGCTCATCTTCCCCGCCCCGACGAGGAGCACGTTCTTGTCGCCGAGGTCGCCGAAGATCTTCTTCGCGAGCTCCACCGCGACGTGCGCGATGGAGACCGCGTTGTGGCCGATCCCCGTCTCCGTGCGCGCGCGCTTGGCGGCGGCCAGCGACCGGTTCCGGAGCGCGTTCAGCGTCGCGCCCAGCGTGCCCGCGGATTCCGCCGCGTGGTACGCCTCCTTCACCTGCCCCAGGATCTGCGGCTCCCCCACCACCATCGACTCGAGGCTGGCCGCGACGCGGAACGCGTGACGTATGGCGTCTTCTCCCGCCATCCGGTAGACGGCGTCCCCGAGGCTGTCCGGCGGCCGGCCGTGGAAGCGCGCGAGGAAGGACTCGATGCGCGCGGCGGCATCGGGGGCGGGGCCATTCACGGTCGCGCGCCCGCGGGCATAGATCTCGACGCGATTGCAGGTGGAGAGGATCATCGCCTCGTCGAGCTCGGCCTCCTCGCGCAGCCGGAGGAGCGCTTCCGCCATGCGGTCCTTCGGGAAGGCCAGACCCTCGCGCACTTCCAGGGGCGCCGTGCGATGGCTGACTCCGACGAGCACGATCACTGCGCCGGCCCCGGGGCGAGGACGTTCATCCAGACGAAGGTGAACACCACGGCCGCGAACCCCGCGATGGCGAGAAAGGCGGCGCGCCGCCCGCCCCACCCGTTGCGATGGCGCGTGACGAGGAGGCCGATGTAGATCGCCCAGGCCACGAGCGCGCTCCACTCCTTGGCGTCCCACGTCCAGTACCGCCCGCGCGCGGCGTGATTCCACAGGAGGCCGGTGACGATGGCGAGGGTGAGGAAGCCGAAGCCCCACAGCACGCTCTTGCCCCCCAGCGTGTCGCAGCGCTCGAGGCTCGGGACGAGGTAGTAGAAAGTCCGCGGCGCGCGGCTCTTGAGCTCGCGCTCCTGGATCAGGTACAGCACGCCGGCGGTGAAGGCCACGAACAGCGCGGCGTAGCCGAAGAAGGCGAGCGTCGCGTGCACGGGCAGGAAGACGCTGTGCAGGACGGGGTCGGCGGCACGCGTGGCGGGCGTCAGGTTCGCGATCAGGAGGAGACCGAAGGCGGCGGGATAGACGGCGAGTCCCAGCACGTCGACCCGCGTCCTCATGTACGTCATCAGAAAGACGAGGACGATGGTCCAGGCCAGGAAGGACGCCCCGTCGGAGAGCCCGATGGCCGGGAAGCGGCCGTCCTCGGTCCACCGCTGCGACAAGCCGGCGGTGTGGAGCGCGAATCCGGCGAGGGTGGCGCTGACTGTCCACGAAGTGAGGAGCCGGCGGCGCGTGAGCGCCTGCAGGAGGACGTGGAGCGCTCCCACGGCGTAGAGGATCGAGGTGAGGATGAGGTAGACGTGCGACGTCATGGGGGAAAAGGCAAACCGGTGCACGGTAGCACCGGCCCGCCACGGCCACAACCGGCAAACGGCCGCCCGCGCGGCGGCACCTGGGGTGGGGTCTGGGATGGGCGTCCGCGAGGACGCGACGGCGGAGTTTTGCAGCGGGGGTCTTCGGGGATCGTGGGGAGGGACGCCGCGCGGGCTTTCGGCACGAAGGTGGTGACGAGGTCAGTTCATGACGTCTCGCGAGCTGAATCGGCAGGGAATGAATCGGCTGGCGTGAGCGGCCATCTCGCGCCCGCGGAGGTCGCGGAGCCCGGCGATGGACACGCTGTGCTCGATCCCT
>JANMPI010000461.1:0-7589 GCA_031369785.1 Acidobacteriota bacterium | reverse complement strand
CGCGACTTCCGCCGGCTGTGGATCGTCCGCATCAGCGCCGCCACGCGGGCGCTCGACATGTCCTACAGCCAGTTCATCGCGGGGCTGAATCACGCCGGCGTGACCCTCGACCGCAAGTCGCTGGCCGAGATCGCGGCGCGCGATTCCAAGGCGTTCGGGGCGCTGGTCGAGACCGCGCGCAAGGCATCGGACGACGCCGCGAAGTCCGCGCCGAAGCCGTCCGGCGGCAGCAGCAGCAAGCCGCCGAAGGCGGCCGCCAAGCGCGCCCCCGCCGGCCCCGCCGCGTCGGCGTAGCTTGTCCGACCTGAAAGCGCAGGTCCAGAAGCTCCGCGAGGAGTTCGAGGCCGCGCTGCGCGACGTCGCCGACGCGCCGGCCATGCAGGGCCTGCGCGACCGCTTCGTCGGGCGCAAGTCGGGGGCGGTGACCGCGCTCATGAAGTCGCTGGCGGGCCTGGCCGCCGATGCGCGCAAGGAAGCGGGCCAGGAGCTGAACGCGCTCAAGGAGCACGTCGAGGCCCGCCTCGAGGAGGCCCGCGCGCGCCTCGAAGCGCTGGCCCGCGACGAGCGGCTGGCCCGCGAGCGGGTCGACGTCACCCTCCCCGGCCGCACCGGCCCCGTGGGCCGCCTGCATCCGCTCACCCGCACGCGGCAGGACCTCGAGGACATCTTCCTGTCCATGGGCTACGAGGTCTACGACGGCCCCGAGGTGGAGGACGACTACCACAACTTCGAAGCGCTCAACATGCCGCCCGACCACCCCGCGCGCGACATGCAGGACACCTTCTACCTGGAGGGGCCCGGGGGCCTCCTGCTCCGCACCCACACCTCGTCCGCGCAGATTCGCTACATGCTCGGCAACCCGCATCCGCCGCGGGTGCGCATCATCTGCCCGGGCAAGGTCTATCGCCGTGACAGCGACATCACGCACTCGCCGATGTTCCATCAGGTGGAAGCGCTGGTCGTCGGCCCGGGAATCACCCTCGCCGATCTGAAGGGCACGATCGAGGCCTTCCTGCACGCGCTCTTCGGCGCGCAGTTCCCGGTGCGCTTCCGGCCGTCCTTCTTCCCGTACACCGAGCCGTCGGTCGAGGTCGACCTCGGCTGCGTGGTCTGCGGGGGGACGGGGTGCCGCGTCTGCAAGATGACGGGCTGGCTCGAGATCATGGGCTCGGGGATGGTGCACCCGGCGGTGTTCGAGGCCGTGAACACACGCCTCGGCAAGGTCGTCTACGACCCCGAGAGCGTCACCGGCTTCGCCTTCGGCCTCGGCATCGACCGCGTGGCCATGGTCCGTCACGGCATCGACGACATCCGCCTCTTCTACGAGAACGACCTGCGCTTCCTGGGGCAGTTCCCGTGAGGGCGCGGCGATGAAGATCCTCGTCTCCTGGCTGCGCGACTTCGTGGACGTTCCCAAGGACGCGCGGGCGATCGGCGACGCGTTGACCGCCGCCGGCCTGGCCGTGGACGGGATCGAGGCGCGCGGCGAGGACGCCGTCCTCGACCTCGACGTCACCACCAACCGGGTCGACGCCATGAACGTCTATGGCGTGGCGCGCGAGGTCTCCGTCCTCTTCCGCGTGCCGCTGAAGCCGCTCGAGGTGACGTTCACGGAGACCGGCGCGCCGGCGGCGGAGGCGTGGGCGATCGACGTCCAGGCCAACGACCTCTGCCCGCGTTTCTGCGGCCGCGTGCTCGACGTCCGCATGGCGCCGTCGCCGGACTGGATGCGCGCGCGCCTCGAAGCCGTCGGCGTGCGGTCGATCAGCAACGTCGTGGACCTGACCAACTACGTGATGATCGAGATGGGCCAGCCGACGCACGCCTTCGATCTCGCAAAGATCCCCGGCGCGCGCGTCGACGTGCGCTGGGCGCGGGCAGGGGAGCGCGTGGTCACGCTCGATGGCCAGACGCGCGACCTGAAGGCGGGAACGGGCGTCATCGCGGGGCCGGCCGGCGTCCTGACCCTCGCCGGCATCATGGGCGGCGCCTCGACGGAGGTCTCCGACCAGACGCGCGCGATCGCGGTCGAGGCCGCGCACTGGGACCCGCTCTCGATCCGTCGCGCCGCCAGGGCCCTGGGGATGCACACCGAGGCCAGCCACCGCTTCGAGCGCGGCGCGGACCCGGAGGCGCCGCCCGTCGCCCTGGCGCGGATCGCGCACCTCGCGGAGAAGATCGGCGCGGGCACCGTGCGCCCCGGCCTGATCGATCACTACGTGCGCAAGATCCCGCGGCGGACGGTTTCCTTCCGCATCGCCCGCGCCACCGCGCTCCTCGGCGCGCCGGTCGCGGTCGCCGACGCGCGCCGCATCCTGACCGGCCTCGGGTTCGCCGTGGGCAAGCCGGAGAGCGACGCGGTGCAGGTCGAGATCCCCACCTGGCGCAACGACGTCGCCCGCGAGGTCGACCTGATCGAAGAAGTCGGCCGCCACCAGGGGCTCCACCGCCTTCCCTCGACGATCCCTCCCGCCGGCGGTGCGGAGGGACTTCGGCCGCCGCAGGTCCGCGACCGCCGCCTGCGCGACATCCTCGCCGGCGCCGGGCTCGACGAGGTGATCACGTACGCGTTCGTGCCCGCCGGCGGGCCGGTCCCGGCGGGGACGAGGGTGGCCAACCCGCTGAGCGAAGACCATCGGGTGCTGCGGTCGTCACTGGTGTGGCCGGGCCTGCTCGACGTGATGCGCACCAACATCCGGCAGTCGCGCGCGGACATCCGCCTCTTCGAGGTCGGGCGCGTGTTCGCGGGCGGCGACGGCGGCGAGACGGCGCGGATCGGCATCCTGCTCGCGGGTGCCGTGGCGCCGCTCCATCACTCCGCGCGCGAGCGGCCGGCGGACTTCTTCGATCTGAAAGGCGTGCTCGAGCTCCTCGCCGGGCGGCTGGGCGTAGCACCCCTCGAGATGGTGCGCGGGGGAGCTCCCGACTTTCTGCACCCCGGGCAGTCGGCGGCGCTTGGCACCTCCGGCCGGACGATCGGGTACGCGGGCGCGCTGCATCCCGACCGCGCGGGGGAGTGGGAAGCGCGCGGGCCGGTGTTCGTGGCCGAGGTCGACCTCGATGGGCTCGCGGAAGCCCCCGTGGTGCGCGCGACCCCGCTCCCGCGCTTTCCCGCCGTCGAGCGCGATCTCTCGGTGCTTTGCGATGTGGACGCGGCGGGCGCCGACGTCGAGGCCGTCGTGCGCGCGTCCGCGGGGCCGCGCCTCGCCGAGGTCCGCGTGACCGCGCGGTTCGATCGGCCCCCCGTGCCTCCGGGCCGGGTGAGCCTCACGTTCCGCCTCGTGTTCCAGGACCCCTCCCGTACACTGACCGGCGACGAAGTCCAGGCGGCGATGGATGCGGTGGCGCGGGCGCTCCGCGCACGCGGCTATAGCCAACGGCAGGCGGAGGCCACAAGCGAGATCCGTGGAGAGTGATGATGGAGAACGCGTTCGATCAGCTCGAGGAACGGGTCAAGAAGGCCGCCGACGTCGTCAAGCGCCTGCGCCAGGAGAACCAGGCCCTGCAGGCGGCGCTCGACAAGAACAAGGGCTCGTCCCCGGAAGAGACGCGGCGCATGGACGCGCTCGGCCAGGAAGTGAAGGACCTCCGCGGGGAGCGTGAAGAAATCCGCCGCCGCATCGCCAAGCTGGTGCAGGTCCTCGACGCACTCGATCCCGCGGAGTAGGATCCGCTCCCATGGCGGCGGAGAAGCCCAACCTCGTGCACGTCGAGATCTTCGGGCAGACCTACGCCCTGAACGCGGGGGCGGATCCCGCCTACGTGCAGCAGCTCGCCGCCCACGTCGACGCGCAGATGCGCGAGGTGGGGAAGGCCGCGGGCGCCGTCGACTCCTTGCGCGTGGCCGTGCTCGCGGCGTTGAACATCGCCGACGAATGCTTCCGACTGCGCACGCGCGAGGGCGGGGCGGGGGAAATGCAGCAGCGCGCGGAAGCGCTCTCGCGCCAGCTCGATCTGGTCCTCCGCGACTGACGTTCCGGGCGGTTTACAGCCCCCGCCCGGGCCGCTATCATTCGTCCGGCCCCCTGCGTTGCTCGTGATGGACGCGAAGCCTTGAACCAACGTCCTTAATTCGGGGTTCCGGAGTCGCTCCGCGGTGTGCATGCCTCCGAGTCGAGGAAGCCTAATGCGGCGCGCAGGTTCCCCACCTTGTGACCAGGTTCATGGTCATCTGCCACACGGCATCGCGGGGGGTTTTTGACGCGCGCGGCGGGGCCGCTCCCGCCGGATCGCGCGGTCGGTGAGATCGGAGAGCGCGCGCTCCTCGCGCACCTGCGCTCGCGGGTGCCCGTCGGGCCCGGCGTCATCGTCGGGATCGGGGACGACGCCGCGGTCCTCGAGACTTCACCGCGCACCCTCGTCACCACGGACTCCCTCATCGAGGGCGTCCACTTCCGGCGTGACTGGTCGCCCCCGGAGCTCCTCGGCCGCAAGGCGCTCACCGTCAACCTCTCCGACATCGCCGCCATGGCGGGCACGCCGCGCTTCGCCACCGTCTCCCTCGCCCTGCCCGGCGACGTCACCATCGGCTTCATCGACGGGCTCTACGACGGCCTCCTGTCCCGCGCCGCGGAAACGGGCGTGCACGTCGTGGGCGGAAACGTCGCCGCCACGAGCGGGCCCATCGTGGTCGACATCACGCTCCTCGGCGACGCCGGGGCGCGAATCCTCACCCGCGCCGGCGCGGTCGCGGGCGACCTCGTGGTGGTGACGGGGACGCTGGGGAGCGCGGCCGCGGGATTGCGCTTCCTCGGCACGGGGGCGCGCCTCGACGGGGAGGGCGCGGTGATCGCGGCGGGATCGTGGACGGGCGCCGGCGACGCGCTCCACCGGTGCCTGCGCGCCCATCTGGACCCCGCGCCGCCGCTCGCCTTTGCCCGCGCGCTCGGCGCGCAGGATTTCGTGCACGCGGCGATGGACCTGTCGGACGGACTCTCCGGCGACCTCGCGTCGCTGTGCGAGGCGAGCGGCGTCTCGGCCTGGCTCGATCCCTCCGCGTTGCCGCTCGAGCCCTGCGCGTCGGCCCTGGAGGCGGAAGTAGGCGACGACGCGTTCTCGCTCGCCCTCCACGGCGGGGAGGACTACCAGCTGCTGATGGCGGTCCCGCCGGATGCGCTCGACGCGGTCCGCGACGTCGCGGTGGTGTGGGAAGTCGTGCTCACGCCGATCGGGGCGTTCGCGGCCGGGCCTCCCGGGGTGGGGCTGCGGTTCGGAGAAACGCTGCGGCGGGTGCGCCCGGCATCCCACGATCACTTCGGGCGCAAGGCGACGGCATGAGGCGGCGCATCGCCACCCTCGTCGAGGCCTTCCTGCACCTCGAGGACACGCCGAAGCGGATCGCGGCCGCGTTCGGGGTCGGGGTCTACATCGCGTTCCACCCGCTCTTCGGGCTGCACACGCTGATGGCCCTCGCCATCGCTTTCGCGTTCCGGCTGAGCCGGGCGGCGGTGCTGGTCGGAATCTACGTCAACAACCCCTGGACGATGGCCCCCATGTACATCGCGGGGACGACACTCGGATGCTGGATCCTCGGCGTGCCTCTCGAAGGCCTGAACGACATCGCGTGGGACGACTGGGACGAGCGCGGCTTTTATCGGATCCTGCTCCTCAGCCTGAAGCCCTACCTCTGGCCCTACGTGCTGGGAAACACGATCCTCGGCGTCGTCTGCGGATCGTTCGCGTACCTGGCCATGCGCTGGGTCCTGGAGCGGAGGGCGCGCCGCGCGGCAGCGATCAGCCGATGACGGGTCGTGCGAGGTGGTGGGCGGTCAGGCCCTGGTACGCATGGCCGGCCCGGAAGAGCGCCGCCTCGTCGAACGCGCGCGCGAGGAGCTGAAACCCGACGGGAAGGCCCGACGCCAGGCCGCAGGGGATCGAGATCCCGGGGATGCCGGCCAGGTTGGCGGGGACGGTGAAGATGTCGGCCAGGTACATCGCGAGCGGGTCGTCGGTCTTCTCGCCGAAGCGGAATGCGGTGGAGGGCGTGGTCGGCGTTGCCACCACGTCGCAGGTTTCGAAGGCCTGCTCGAAGTCGCGGCGGATGAGCGTCCGCACCATCTGGGCGCGGAGATAGTACGCGTCGTAGTAGCCGGAGGAGAGGACGAACGTGCCGAGGATGATCCGGCGCTTCACCTCCGCGCCGAATCCGCGGTCGCGGGTGCGGCCGTAGGTCTCGCGCAGGTCGCGCCCGGCATCGACGCGCAGGCCGTAGCGGACGCCGTCGTAGCGGGCGAGGTTGCTGGAGGCTTCCGCGGTGGCCACGATGTAATAGGTGGCGATGGCGTGGCCGGCGTGGGGGAGGGCGACGTCGACCACGCGGGCGCCGGCGGACTCGAGGGCGGCCAGCGCTTCGCGGAAAGCCTTCAGCACCGGGGCGTCCACGCCCTTCTCCAAAAAGCCCCACGGGACGCCGATGCGAAGCCCGCGGGCGCCGGCGGCGAGAGCGGTCCGGAAGTCGGGAACGCTCACGGCGGCGCTCGTCGCATCCCGCGGGTCGAGGCCGAAGAGCACGGACGCCGCCAGCGCCGCGTCTTCGACGGTGCGCGTGAAGGGCCCCACCTGGTCGAGCGACGAGGCGAACGCCACCAGGCCGTACCGGCTGACGCGGCCGTAGGTGGGCTTCAACCCGACGACGCCGCAAAGCGCCGCGGGCTGGCGGATCGACCCGCCGGTGTCGGAGCCGAGGGACAGCGGCGCCATGCCCGCCGCCACCGCCGCCGCCGATCCTCCGGACGACCCGCCGGGAACCCGCGACGGGTCCCAGGGGTTGCGCGTCTTCTTGTACGCGCTGTTCTCGTTGGACGAGCCCATCGCGAACTCGTCCATGTTCGTCTTCCCGACGACGATGGCGCCCGCGGCTTCCAGCCGCTCCACGACGGTCGCGGTGAAGGGCGGCTCGTAGCCTTCCAGCACGCGCGAGCCGCAGGTGGTGGGGATGCCCTCGATGTCGAGCAGGTCCTTGATCGCGACCGGGACGCCGGCCAGCGGTCCGCCGGGCCGTCCGGCGGCGATGGCGGCGTCGACCGCGCGCGCGCAGGCCAGGGCGCGCTCCGGAGTCAGGTGGAGGAAGGCGTCCACCTTCGGCTCCACGCGGGCGATCCGGTCGAGGTGCTCGCGCGTCACGTCGACCGCGGAGAGCTCGCGCGCCCGCACGCGCCGCGCGATGTCCGCGGCCGTCGCCATCTCCACGCTCATCCGCCGAGGACGCGCGGCACGCGGAAGAGGCCGGCGTCGGCATCCGGCGCTTCCGCCATCACCGTCTCGCGGTCGAGGCTCGGCTGCGGCGTGTCCTCGCGCAGGACGCCGGCCGCCGAGACGTGGCTCATCGGCTCGATGCCCGCGGTGTCGAGGGACTGGATCGACTCCGCGTAGGCGAGGATCGTATCGAGCTGGCGCGCGAAGGTGACGCGCTCCTCCGCGGTCAGCGACAGGTGCGCCAGGCGCGCGACGTGCTCGACGGTTTCCGGCGTGACCTCGCGCAGGACGCCGGCCGCCGAGACGTGGCTCATCGGCTCGATGCCCGCGGTGTCGAGGGACTGGATCGACTCCGCGTAGGCGAGGATCGTATCGAGCTGGCGCGCGAAGGTGAC
>JANMPI010000416.1:0-32139 GCA_031369785.1 Acidobacteriota bacterium | reverse complement strand
TTTCGAGGTGGGCTCGGGGCTCGCGCAGCTCGCCTGGGTCATCGTGGGCGGGATCGGAATCGGCGCCGCCGCGGGCTGGGGCGCCACGCAGATCGTGGCCCTCACCGACGACCACCTGATGGAGATTCTGCTCACCGTGGTTGTGACCTACGGCGCGTGGGTGGCCGCGGAGACGGTGCACGCCTCGCCGGTGCTGGCGGTAGTGGCGGCGGGGATGACGGTGGGCAGCATCGGCTGGCGCGCGATCACGCCCGCGGGCAAGGTGGCGATCCGCTCGTTCTGGGCGGTGGCCGCCTTCGGCATCAACAGCGTGCTTTTCCTGATCATCGGGTTGCAGTTCGACTTCGCGGCCTTCGGCGCCGCCGGCCTCGCCATCGTGTGGGGCCTTCTCGCCCTGACCGTGGGACGCGCGGCCGCCGTCTACTCGATCCTGTCCCTGCTGCCGCGGCGCTTTGCGGTGCCGCGGGCCTGGCAGCACCTGCTGGTGTGGGGGAACCTGAAGGGCAGCCTCTCCATGGCCCTCGCGCTCAGCCTGCCCGCGGACCTTCCGCACCGCGACCTCATTGCCGCGGTGGTCTTCGGTTGCGCGTTCATCACCCTCGTCTTCCAGGGGCTGAGCCTCGCGCCCCTGGCCCGCCGCCTGGGCATCGGCCGTGGCGCCGCGGGCGAGCGCTCGATCGACGAGAACCAGGGCCGCCTGCTCGCCGCGCGCGCCGCGCAACGCGAGCTCGACCGCCTGCAGCAGCTCGGCGTCGTGCCCCTCGGCACCTTTCAGAGGATGCGCGCGTCCTACCAGGGTGCGATCGCCCGCTCCGAGCGCGAGCTGCGCGACCTCGTGGCCCGGACTCCGGCCGAGGACTCGGAGCACATCGGGGCGGTGCGGCGGCGCTTGCTGGAGATCGAGAAGGCGGCGCTCCAGGATGCGGCGGGCTCGGGCATGATCGCGGAGGACGTGGCCGAGGAGCTGGTGGAAGAGGTGGACAAGGCGCTGGCCGATCGCGCCCTCGAGAGGAGCTGAGCGGATGTACGTGCTCGTCGCCGGCGGCGGTCACATGGGAACGCACCTCGTCACGCGGCTGGTGGCCGAGGGGCACGACACCGCCGTCATCGACATGGACCGTGCGGTGACGGACCGCATCTTCGCGGAGCACGGCGTCGTCGTGTTCACCGGCAGCGCGACCGACCTCACCGTGCTCGAGCAGGCGAACCTGAAGCGCGCCGACGTCGCGGTGGCGATGACGGGCAAGGACGAGGCGAACCTCGCGTTCTGCCTGCTCGCCCGCTACTACGGCGTCCCGCGCGTGCTCGCGCGCATGCTGAACCCGCAGTACGAGGTGCCCTATCGGCTGGTGGGCGCGACCAAGATCCACAGCGAGGCCGACATCCTCGTGGGATCGTTCCTCACTTCGATCGAGTATCCCGAGATCGGGTCGTTGATGCCGGTGGGCAAGGCCGAGCTCGTGGTCTTCGAGCTGCGGCTCCCCGTCACCGCGCCCGTCGCCGGCAAGACGATCGCGGAGATCGTCAAGCAGGAGGACTTTCCGCGGCCGTGCCTGTTCATCGGCGTGGAGACCGCGACCGGCCTCGACGTCGCCGACGGCAACACCGTCGTCCAGGGCGGGGCCACCGTGCTCATGGCCGCGCGCCGGCCGGATCTGGCGCGCGTGCTGCGCGTGCTCACCGACGTCGGCGCCGCCGCCAGCGATCCCGACCGCGCGCGGGCCATCCAGGCGCTGTCCGACGTCCCGTTCCTGTCCGGCCTCGCGCACGACGACCTCACCGATCTCCTCGCCGGCTCGCGGTTCGAGCGTCACGGCAAGGGCGGGACGCTCTACGCGGAAGGGCAGCCCGGCGACAAGCTGTACGTGATCGCGTCGGGCGCGGTGGAAACGGAGACGCGGGGCGGGGCGCCGGAAGTGCTGCGGCCGCCCAGCTACTTCGGCGAGCGCACCGCGCTCACCGGCCAGCCCCGCACGCGCACGGTGCGCGTGATCGAGGACGTCGAGCTGCTGGTGGTGGAGGGCAGCGCGCGGCGCGGCGTGGTGCTCCGCAATCCGTTCCTGGCCATGGAGCTCGCCAAGGTGCTCTCCGGCACCCCGCGCTAGCCGTCACTCCGTCGGGCGCCCGACCACGATCACGTCGAGGCGCGGGCGCGCGACGAACAATCCGCGGCCCTGCGCGTCGAGACGATAGCTCGCCTTCCAGCGCATGAGCCCGTCGGCCAGCGCGCGCAGCGGCGGATCGACGACCGCTTTCAGCGCCTCCGCGTCCGGACAGGCGACGACGAGGGCGACGCGCTCGTTCAGCACCGCGACCAGGAACTCGTCCTCCGCCCATCCCGAGAACGCATCCTCCATCTCGGCGCCCGCGCCCAGCGCCGTGCCGAGGCCGAGGATCGCCGCCCCCTGCGCGTCGATGACGCGGCGGATGGCCTTGGTCGGCCCGTCTTCCGGCTCCGGGATCTCGAGGACGATGCCCGTCTTCTCGACCAGGCACGCGTAGCGGCCCTGACCGAGGTCGAGGATCGCGGCCATCACGTCGAGGAGGTTCTCCTCGAGACGCGCGCGGGGTTGGAACACGAGCCCATTGTCGCCGAACGTATACTCGGCTGCCGATGAGAGCCTGCGCCAGTTCCGGGCCATGAGGCTGACGGTTCCCGCCCGCGCGGGCGAGTGGGGCGAGCCGCGCCGTGTCGAGCCCCTCCTCGCCACCGCGCGGGCCGGGATCGCACTGTGCTCGCTCATCGTGGTCTTCAACCGCCATGCGGACCCGTATCCGCACATCGCCCCCGCCGTGATCGTCACCTATTTCCTCTACAGCGTGGCCATGATGTTCGCGCTGCGCGCGCCCGGCCGGATACCGCCGCAGTGGATCGTGCACGGCCTCGATCTGGGGTGGGCGGCGGTGATCGTGTTCGTCACCACGGGTGCGAACAGCCCCTTCTTCGGCCTGTTCGTGTTCGCGATCCTGGCCGCGGCGTACCGGTCGGGCCTTCGCGAGACCCTGGCCACCGCGGGGGTCGTGATCGCCATCCTGTTCGTGCTGGGAGGCGTGGGGACGGATCTCTTCATCACCCGCCTGGCGTACGTGATCATCGGGGGCGTTGTCCTCGGGTACATGGCGGACGCGGAGAAGGAGCTCCGGGCGGAGGCGCGCGCGGTCGCCCGTTTGATGGGCAGGGTCCAGGCCGAAAAGGGCTTCATGGCCACGCTGGAGGCGGTGTCCGACGAGATGCTCCGACTCTTCGACGCGCCCCGGCTCATGATCGTCATGCAGCGGACGGGCACCGAGCAGCTCTTCCTCTGGGAAGCGAGCCAGCAGGCGCCGGAGCGACGCCTCGCCGTCGGTCTGCGGGAGCTCGACCGCAAGCAGGCGAGCACGTACCTCTTCCCGTCCACCGCCGACGTCTGGCACGCGCGGCCCTCCCGCGGCCAGGGCGATCCGGGCGAGGTGCAGGCGCTCGACGCGGACGGCCGGCGGTTGCGCCGGTCCGCGACCGCCATCCCCGCCGCCTTTGTCGAGTCGCATCCCTTCCGATCGCTCCTCGGGGTCGCCCTCGACTTCCGGGGCGAGTGGGAGGACCGCATCTTTCTCTTTGACTCGCAGGCGCGCACCGCGCGCGACCTCCGGCTGCTGCGCACCGTTGCGGGCCAGGTGGGCCCGGCGATCTACAATGTCTACCTGCATGGGCTGCTGCGGGCGCGAGTGGGAACCATCGAGCGCGCGCGGGCGGCGCGTGACCTCCACGACGGCGTCATCCAGTCGCTGATCGGCCTGGAGATGCACCTCGAGGTCCTTCGACATCAGGCCGCGGACCGGCCGGCGCCCCTGGCCGAAGAGCTGGCGCACATCCAGCGCCTGCTCCGTGGAGAGATCCTGAACCTGCGCGACCTCATGCTGCAGATGAAGCCGCTCGAGCTGGACCCGCGCCGGCTCCAGGAATTCATCGTCGACCTCGTGGAGCGGTTCCGCCAGGAGACGGGCATCGCCGCGCATTTCGTCTCCGAGTTCGACGAAATCCCCTTGCGCCCGCGGGCGTGCATGGAGCTGGGCCGGATCGTCCAGGAAGCGCTGGCCAACGTGCGCAAGCACAGCGGCGCGCGCAACGTGCTCGTGCGGGTGACCGCGCTCGACGGCGACTGGAAGGTCCTGATCGACGACGACGGCCGCGGCTTTCCCTTCACCGGCCGTCTCGGTCAGGCCGAGCTGGATGCCGCGCGCGTGGGCCCCCTGGTCATCAAGGAGCGCGTGCGCTCGATGGGCGGGGTGCTCACGATCGAGTCCTCCCCTGAAGGAGCGCGCCTGGAGATCGCGCTTCCGCGGTCGAGCCATGGCTGAGCCGACGGCTCCGATCCGGATCCTCATCGCCGACGACCACCTGATCTTCCGCGCCGGGTTGCGGCGGCTCCTGGAAACGGAGCCCGGCTTCCTGGTCGTGGGAGAGGCCACGGAAGGGGAGGAGACGGTGCGCCGCGTCCGGGAGCTGAAACCGGACATCCTGCTCCTCGACCTCGCGATGCCCGGCGTGACAGGGCTCGAGGCCCTCCGCCAGCTGGACGAGTCGTCGTCGGCGGTGCGCACGATCCTGCTCACCGCGGCCATCGAGAAGGAGGAGCTCGTCCAGGCCCTCCAACTCGGGGCCTGGGGCGTGGTCATGAAGGAGTCGGCCATCGACCTGCTCTTCCGGAGCATCCGCGGCGTGAGCGCTGGCGAATACTGGGTCGGCCGTGAGCGGGTGGCGGACCTGGTGAAGACGCTTCGCGCCAAGGTGCCGCCGGCCGCCCCCGAGATACGGAAGAAGACGTTCGGGCTGACCCCCCGGGAGCTGGAGATCACGACGACCATCGCCGCCGGCTACTCCAACAAGGAAATCGCCAAGAAGTTCGCGATCAGCGAGGACACCGTGAAGCACCACCTCTCGAACATCTTCAACAAGACGGGAGTTTCCTCCCGCCTGGAGCTGGCGCTGTTCGCCGTGAACCATCGGCTCGTCGAGTCCGCCTAGCCTCGATCGGGCCCCCCCCGACGTGCCATCGCACCCCCACCCACGGGCCATAGGAGGTTTTGGCCCTGGCCCTTAGGCTGCGTGCATACCAGAGCAGACATTCATTCAACAACCCTAGGCACGCACTTATTCAAGGAGATCACTTCATGAGACGGTTTTCATCGTCGGCAGCAACGGTCAGGGGACTCGCGGTCATGGTCCCGTTGGCAGCACTCTTGCTCAGCACCTCCGCCGCATCGGCCCAGGTGTCACTGGGCGGGGCGGAGAACTTCGCCGTCCTCGGCGGGGCGGCGGTGACCTGTACCGACTGCTCCATCGTCGGAGACGTGGGCGTCAACCTCGGCGGCGCGATCACCCAGACCAGGGGCAATATCGCGGGGACGATCCACGAGGGCGACACGATCGCCCAGCAGGCCTACGATGACCTCCGCGCCGCGTACGTCGCACTGGCCGCCGAGCCGTGCGGGACGTTCCTGACCGGGCTCTCGGGCCAGACGCTCCTGCCCGGTGTCTACTGCGTCGACGTCGCGGCCACCGAGACGGGCGGCGTGTTGACGCTGGCCGGAACCTCCGCCGATACGTGGATCTTCAAGATCGGCACCAGCGGCACGGGCGCCCTCACCGGCACCAGCTTCTCGGTGGTCATGCCCGGGGCGGAGAAGTGCAACAACAACGTGATCTGGTGGACCGCCAACGCCGCGACGTTGACGGACTCGACCTTCATCGGAAGCATCCTCGCCGGCACGGCCATCACCGTGACTCGCGGGACCCTGGACGGGCAGGCCTTGGCGGACGCAGTGACCTTGACGGGGCCCGCGGTTTGCGCCCGCCCCTCGGCATCCAACTAGCCGGTCCCAAGACGGTGCCGTGATCCAGCGCGCGGGTGCCCGGCTTCCGGGCGCCTGCGCGATCCTGCGTCGCCGCCGGTTGCGTCCCGATCCTATTCAAAAGATACTCAGTCGTGGTCATGGACTCGCCGCTCCGTGTCGGCGTCTCGGCGTGCCTGCTCGGCCAGCGCGTGCGCTGGGACGGCGGGCACAAGTCCGACGCGTTCCTCCTCGGGATGCTCGGGCGCTACGTGGAGTGGGTTCCCATCTGCCCGGAAGTGGAGGTGGGGCTGCCCGTCCCGCGGGACACCCTGCGCCTGGTGCGCCGCGGCGCGGAAGTCCGCATGGTCATGCCCCGCGCGGGCACCGATCACACCGACGCCATGAAGTCGTACGCCGCGCGCACCGCCGATGAGCTCGCGGCCCGCGACCTCTGCGGCTTCGTGGTGAAGAAGGATTCGCCGACCTGCGGCATGGCCCGCGTCAAGGTCTATCCGGAGAACGGCGGCAGTCCCGCGCGTGACGGGCGCGGGCTGTTCGCGGCGGCGCTGATGGCGCGCATGCCCGACCTCCCGATCGAAGAGGAAGGGCGGCTGTCCGACGCGCGGCTGCGCGAGAACTTCGTCGAGCGGCTCTTCGCCTACCGGCGGCTCAAGACCCTGTTCGCCGCGCGATGGACGCTGGCCGGCCTGGTGGCGTTCCACTCCGCGCACAAGCTCCTGCTGATGGCGCATTCCCCGGCCGCCTACGCGGCGCTGGGCCGGCTGGTCGCGGGCGCCAAGGGGCAACCGCGCGAGGCTCTCCGCGCCCGGTACGAATCGGAGTTCATGGCCGCCCTTTCCGTCCTCGCCACCCCCGGCCGCCACGCCAACGTGCTGCAGCACATGCTCGGCTACGTGAGCCCGTCGCTGGACGCCGACCAGCGCGCCGAGATCGAGGAGCTGATCGTCGACTACCGCCATCAGCTGGTGCCGCTGCTCGCGCCGCTCACGTTGGTGCGTCACCACGTGCGGCGGCTGGGCGTCGGGTATCTCCTCGGCCAGCTGTATCTCGAGCCCAATCCCAAGGAGCTCATGCTGCGAAACCATGCCTGACCGCGAACGGGACGAGTCGAACGCGCGTCTCTCCATCGGCGCGCTGTCCCGCGCGGCGGGAATCCCCGTGGAGACGCTGCGGACCTGGGAGAGCCGGTACGGCTTTCCGGTCCCCGAGCGCCGTCCGTCCGGTCATCGCCTCTACCCGGTGTCGGTCGTGCCGCGGCTGCGGCGGATCGCGGAGGCGCTGGCCGGCGGCCATCGTGCGCGCCAGGTCGTCCCCGCCTCGGACGCCGACCTGCGCCAATTGATGGGCGCGCCCCGACCGGGGCCCGCGGCTCTGCCCGCCCGCGCGTCGGATGTCGCGCAGCTGATGACCCTCGTCGAGGCCTTCGCCGCCGATCGGCTCACCCTTGCCCTTCTCGGTGCGTCCGCGCGCCTGAGCCCGCTGGCCTTCGTCGAGACCATCGCCGCCCCGCTGCTGCGCGCGGTGGGGGAGGCATGGGCCGCGGGAAAGCTGGAGGTGCGCCACGAGCATTTCGTCTCCGAGCGGCTGGGGGACGTCCTCCGCTCGCTCCGTCTGCCCCTCGAGGAGAGCTCGACCGGCCCGCTGGTCGTCCTCTCGACCCTGCCCGGCGAGAGTCACGCGCTCGGGTTGCAGATGGCGGCCGTCGTCCTCGCCTCCTCGGGCTGCCGCGTCCTCTACCTGGGCGCGGAGACCCCGCTCCCGGAGATGGTGACGCTGACGCGCGACCTCGGCGCGCGTGCCCTCGCCCTGAGCGTGTCGGCGTCGAGCCCACGGGCGGGGACCGCCACGCGCGTGCGGAAGCTGCGCGGGATGCTTCCACGACGGACGGCTCTCCTGGTGGGCGGTGCCGGGGCGCCGGGGGGCGCCCCGGGTGTCCACGTCTTCCCGGACCTTCGCGCCCTCGATGCCTGGGGCAGGGCGCACTCCCGGTGAACGACGGCCTGGTGCTCGTCACCGGGGCGACGGGATACGTGGGTGGGCGGGTCGTCGCGGCCCTCGAGCACGAGGGCGCGTCGGTGCGCTGCCTGGCCCGCCGTCCGTACGCGCTTGCGGGACAGGTGAAGCCCGAGACGGAAGTCGTGGCCGCCGACTGCCTCGATGCCGCGACGCTGCCGCCCGCCCTGGCCGGCGTACAGACGGCGTACTACCTCGTCCACTCCATGGGCTCGGGCCGCGACTTCGCCGCCCTCGACGAGGCGGCGGCCCGCAACTTCGGCGAGGCCGCACGCACCGCCGGGGTGCAGCGGATCGTCTACCTCGGCGGCCTCGGCGCGTCGGGCGACGCCAAGCTCTCCGAGCACCTCCGGAGCCGCCAGCAGACGGGCGATGTGCTCCGCGCGAGCGGCGTGCCGGTGGTCGAGCTCCGCGCGTCCATCGTCATCGGCTCCGGCAGCCTGTCCTACGAGATGGTGCGCGCGCTGGTCGAGCGGCTGCCGGTGATGATCTGCCCGCGGTGGGTGCAGGTGCGCACGCAGCCGATCGCCGTCGACGACCTCGTCGCCTACGTTCTCGCCGCGCGAAACCTGCCGAAGGACGCCGCCGGCGTGTACGAGATCGGCGGGCCGGACGTCGTCTCGTATCGCGACATCATGCTGGAGTACGCGCGCCAGCGCGGCCTGCGAAGGTGGCTCATCGCCGTCCCCCTGCTCACCCCGAAGCTGTCGAGCCTGTGGCTCGGCCTCGTCACGCCGCTCTACGCTCGGGTCGGACGAAAGCTCGTCGAGAGCATGCGGAACGCGACCGTCGTGACCTCCGACCGCGCCCGCACGGCGTTCACGATTCGCCCCCGGCCGATGCGGGAGGCCATCGCCCGCGCCACCTCCCGCGAGGACGCGGAGCTCGCGGCCACGCGGTGGTCGGACGCGCTGTCGTCGGCCGCTCTCCCGCCGCACTGGGGCGGCGAGCGCTACGGCACGCGGCTCGTGGACAGCCGTTCAGTCGTGGTCAGCGTCGATCCCGCGCGCGCCTTCGCGCCGGTGATGCGCCTGGGGGGAGACAACGGCTGGTACTGGGGGAACGCGCTCTGGAAGCTGCGGGGGACCCTGGACCTCGCGGCGGGGGGTGCGGGGATGCGGCGCGGCCGGCGGCATCCTTATCTACTGCGGATTGGCGAGGCCGTCGATTTCTGGCGCGTCGAAGGGTACGAGCCGGACAAGATGCTGAGGCTGGTCGCGGAGATGCGGCTTCCCGGCCGCGCCTGGCTGCAGTTCGAGGTGACGCCGCTCGACGACGTCCGCACCGAGATCCGCCAGACCGCGATCTTCGATCCCGCCGGCCTGAGCGGGCTCGCTTACTGGTACGCGCTCTATCCCGTACACGCGCTGATCTTCCGGGGGATGCTCCGCGCCATCGCCCGGCGCGCGGAAGCCTAGCCGTTCCCCACGCCGATCATCCCGACCCGCGCGGCGCCGACCACGCCCGCGTCGGCGCCCAGCTCGGGGAGCCGGAACGTGACGTCGGCGAACACGTGCGGGAAGGTGCGCTTGCGCGTCTCCTCGGCGATGCGCTCGAGGAGGAAGAAGCCGGCATTCGACACGCCGCCGCCGACCACCACGCGGTCCACGTTCAGCAGATCGAGCACGGCCGCCACGCCGACGCCGACGGCACGCGCGGCGCCGTCGACGACTTCGAGCGCGACCGCGTCCTCGCCGCGGGCCGCCTCCACGATCGCCTGCGGATCGAGGGGCGACACGCCGGTAAGGGTCGACGCACGCCCGGACGCGAGCAGCGCTTCCGCGCGGCGCGTCCACCCGGGGACTCCCGCGATCGTCTCCAGGCAGCCCCACGATCCGCAGCCGCAGGGAACGCCCTCGGGCTCGACCTGGATGTGGCCGATCTCGCCCGCGTAGCCGTTCCGGCCCATCCAGATGCGGCCTTCGAACACGAGCCCACCACCGACGCCCGTGCCGAGCGTGACGTACAGCACGTGGCTCGCCCCGCGCCCCGCGCCCAGCCACGCCTCGGCGAGGGCGGCCGCGTTGGCATCGTTTTCCGCGAACGACGCGCGGCCGGTGCGGGCCTCCAGCTCTTCGCCGACTTTCAATCCATCGAGCGCGGGAACGTTCGGCGCGCTCCGGACGCGGCCCCGCGTCATCTCGACGATGCCGGGAAGGCCGACCCCGACCGCGACCGCGGGCCCGACGCCGGATTCCAGCGTCTCCACGGCGCCCGACAGCTGGCCGAGCAGGTCGGCCGTCGTGGTCTTCCGGATCGGCTGGTGCAGGCGCGAAAGCACTTTGCCGGTGGGGTCGATCCGCGCGCCCTTCAGGAACGTGCCTCCGACGTCGAGGCCGATGTAGCCGCCGTCCGCGAGCATTTGGCGAAATTATGTCCCATCCGCCCCTTGACAGGTCGCACGCGGGCAGTCGAGATAGCTTGATGCGATCCTTCGCGCTCCTGACGGTGGCGGCGTTCCTCCTTTCACCCGCGATCGCGCGAGCCGCCGAGCGCGTCACCGGCATCGTGCAGGACTCGTCGGGCAAGCCGATCGCGGTCGCCATCGTCACCGTGCGCGGCGATGGGAAGACAGTGAAGGCGCCGTCGGACATCGAGGGCCGCTTCACCTTCACCTGGGACGGTCCCGACGAAGTCGCGATCTCCGTCGACGCCAGGGGCTTCGCGGAGCGGCGGCAGACGGTCCGCCTCGGGGAATCCGGACGAGCGCTCACCCTCGTCCTCACCCGCCTCGCCTTTGGTGAGGAGGTGACGGTGACGGGCGGCCGGCAGCAGGGCCTGGGCGAAACGCCGGCCAGCGTCACCGTCGTGTCCGCGGCCGATCTCGCGTCGACCGCCGCCCCGGCGCTCGACGACGCGCTCCGCTACGTGCCCGGCTTCACGCTCTTCCGCCGCTCGGGCAGCCGCGTCGCGAATCCCACCGCGCAGGGCGTCACGCTGCGCGGCCTCGGTGGCAGCGGGGCCAGCCGCGCCCTCGTCCTCGACGACGGCGTGCCCATCAACGATCCCTTCGGGGGCTGGGTGTACTGGGGCCGCGTGCCCCGCGGCGAGCTCGACCGCGTAGAGGTGCTGCGTGGCGGCGGATCGCACCGCTACGGCAGCGGCGCGCTCGCCGGCGTCGTGCAGCTCGTGCGGCGCACCGGCCAGGAGCAGCGGCTGGATCTCGAGGGCTCGTTCGGCTCGCAGCGGACGTTCGACGGCGCGATCAACGCCCAGGCCGGACAGGACCGCTGGACGATCCGCGTGGACGCCGAAGGGCTGTCGAGCGGCGGATACGTGCTCGTCGATCCCAGGGTGCGCGGCCCCATCGACAAGCGCTCGACCGCGCGCTACCTGGCCGAGGAGGTGACCGTCGAGTACGGGTGGACGGGCGGCACGCGCCTGTTCGCCCGCGGCAACGTCTACTCCGACGAGCGCGGCAACGGCACGCCCCTGCAGACGAACAAGAACGAGATCAAGACGGGCGCCTTCGGCTTCGACCTGCCCCGCGGCGCGGGCGCCTTCGCGGTGCGCGCCTACCTGACCGACGGGCTCTACGACCAGACGTTCTCCGCCGTCGCCGCCGACCGCCGCACGGAGACGCGCAGCCGCGACCAGCGCGTCCCCTCCGACGCGAGCGGGTTCATGGCCACGTGGAGCCACGCCTTCGGCGGACGCACGGTGCTGCTGGGAGTCGACCGGGGCCGCGTCACCGGCCGGACGGAGGAGACGGTGTTCGTGGCCAACGACGCCCAGGCCAGCGTGGCCGGCGGCACGCAGAAGGTGATCGGAATCTTCGGCGATCACTCCTGGGGCCTCGGCGGACGCGGCGCGCTCACCCTGGGCGCGCGCTTCGACCAGTGGCGGAACAGCGACGCCAGCCGGACCACCGCCGACGGCGCCACGAGCTTCAACGACAAGCGGGCCCGCTCGTTCAGCCCCCGCGCATCCTTCCTGTTCCGGGTCGCGCCTTCGTTTTCGCTGACCTCCTCCGCCTATCGCGCGTTCCGCGCGCCCACGCTCAACGAGCTCTACCGGACCTTCCGGGTCGGCGATGTGGTGACCCTCGCCAACGAGCGCCTCGACGCCGAGGACGTCGAAGGGATCGAAGCGGGCTTCCTGGCCGGCGGCGGGCGCCTCTCGCTGCGCGCGACCGCGTTCCGGATGCACCTTGGCGAGACGGTCGCCAACGTCACGGTCTTGTCCTCGCCGGGCCTCATCACCCGGCAGCGGCGGAACCTCGGCTCCATCCGCTCGCAAGGCGCGGAAGTCGATGCCGAGGCGCGGCTCGGCCGGGTGGTCTTCTCCCTCGGCTACCTGCGCTCGGACGCGCGGGTCCGTTCCTTTTCCGCTGATCCCTCCCTCGTCGGCCTGCGCGTGCCGCAGATCCCGGCCCACCAGGCCTCGGCGACCTTCCGCTACGTGGCCGCGGGCGGAGCGACGATCGCGCTCCAGGGACGGTGGGCGGGCCGCCAGTTCGACGACGACCGCAACGCCTTTCCCCTCGGGACCATGCGGAGCGTGGACGCGTTCCTGTCCGTGCCCCTCGGGGACGTCGTCGACGTCTTTGCCGCCGGCGAGAACCTGACCGGGGGCCGCTACGAGGTGGGCCGGACGCCCGTCCTCACCCTTGGCCCGCCCCGCGGGGTCCGCGGCGGGGTCCGCTTGCGCCTCGCCCCGCTCCTCTCCCGCCGGGATTGAACCCCACCGGCTTCAGTGGTACAAACCGCTGATGCTGCGGAAGATCCTAGCCGTCGACGACTCCGCGCTGATCCACCAGATGTACAAGCTCTTCCTGTCCCGCTACAAGAACTGCAAGCTCGTCTCCGCGATGAACGGTTTGGATGCACTCGACAAGCTTGCCCAGGAAGAGGGCATCGACCTCATCCTGCTCGACATCAACATGCCGGTCATGAACGGGCTGGAGTTCCTTCAGCGCATCCAGAAGGAGCCCGCCTACCAGCCCATCCCGGTCATCATCATTTCCACCGAGGGCAAGGAAGAGGACACGATCCGCGGCCTGAAGATGGGCGCGAAGGGATACGTGAAGAAGCCCTTCCAGGCCTCGGAGCTGCACGGCCTCATCGAGAAGATCACGGCAGCCACCGCATAGGCTCGGGAGGGAGAGCGTGTCGTCGGACTTTCACGTCTCTCCGGAGCTCCTGGCCATCTACCTCGAGGATGGGCGCCAGCACCTGGACGCTCTCGACCACTGCCTGCTCGCCCTCGAGCGGGACGGCCCCGACGGCGAAGTCGTAGCACAGGTCCTGGGCCCGCTCCATACGCTCAAAGGCAACAGCGGGATGATGGGCTTTGCCGCCATCAAGGACTACATCCACCGGCTGGAGGACGTCTTCGCGCGCATCAGCGACGGCGCGTTCGTGCCCCCGCCCGACGTCTACGACATGCTCTTCGCGGGTGCTTCGGCGCTGCGCGACGCGGTGGAGCAGGCGGGGCTGGGGACGGGCGAGCTCCGCGATCTTTCCCTCGAAACCTCCGCCCTCGACCGCGTCCTCGATCCGCGCGAAAGCGCGCTCCCCGCCGCACCCGCCATCGCCGACGAGCGGCCCGAGGCGCGGCCGACCGGCGAGCGCCGCGCGAGCGCCGTGGCCGCTCCCGCCGCGCGCTCGAACATGGTGCGGGTCGACTTCGCGCAGCTCGACCACCTGCTGAACCTCGTGGGCGAGCTCATCATCCATCGCACCAAGCTCCAGCAGGTGGGGAAGGACATGGCGCAGCGTCTCGGCGGCGGCGCCGAGGGTCGCGAGCTCCTGGCCGCGGTGCAGCAGATCACCACCGTCTCCGCGTCGCTGCAGGAGACGGTCATGGACGTGCGGATGCTCCCCATCGGCCATGTGTTCGAGCGCTTCCCGCGCCTCGTGCGCGACCTCGCGCGGCAGACCGGCAAGGACATCGAGCTCATCCTCGAGGGCGAGGACACCCGCATCGACAAGGCGATCATCGACGAGATCGGCGAGCCGCTCGTCCACCTGATCCGCAACAGCGTCGACCACGGCATCGAGACGCCGGAGGAGCGGGTGGCGCGGGGCAAGACGCCCACGGGGACGATCCTCCTCTCCGCGGCGCAGGAGTCGAACCACGTCGTGATCACGATCATGGACGACGGCTCCGGCATCGACGCCGTGCGCGTCCGGGAAAAGGCCGTGTCGCGCGGGCTGCTGAAGGGCGACGAGGTGCTCTCGGAGCGCGACGTGGTGCAGCTCATCTTCTCGCAGGGGTTCTCGACCCGCGAGGCGATCACGGAGGTCTCGGGCCGCGGCGTCGGGCTCGACGTCGTCCTGAAGTCGATCGAGCGGCTTTCCGGCCTCGTCGAGGTGGAGACGGTGCAGGGGGTCGGCACCAAGTTCATCATCCAGCTCCCGTTGACCCTGGCCATCATCTCCGCGCTGCTGGTGGAAGCGGGGGGGCGGCGTTACGCGGTGCCGCTTTCGTCGGTGGTGGAGAGCATCAAGTTCGCGCCCGCCGAGATCCGCACCATCAACGGCCGCGAGGCGCTGCGCATCCGCGACCGGATCGTGCCCCTCCTGCGGCTGACCGCGCTCTTCGGCCTCGACCCGCTCCCCGGCGAGGATCCGCGCTACGCCGTGGTCATCGGGCGCGGCGACAAGCGGGTGGCCATGGTCGTCGATCGCCTGCGCGGGCAGCAGGAGGTGGTGATCAAGGGGCTGGACGCATCCATCTCCGGCCCGGCCACCGGCCTCGCCGGGGCCACGATCATGGGCGACGGCCGCGTGGTCCTCATCCTCGACGTGGCCATGCTCTTCGAGTCGCGTCGGCACGCCGTGCTGCAGGGCCGGCTCGCCGCCATGGCGGGCCGCTAGATGTACACGGCGTACTTCGGGCTCCGCGAGAAGCCCTTCCGCAAGACCCCGGACCCGCGTTACCTCTTCCCGAGCGAGGCGCACGAGGAAGCGCTCGAGCAGCTCCTCTTCGCGGTGGAGGAGATGGAGCTGGCCCTTCTCACCGGCGAGGTGGGCTCGGGCAAGACGCTCCTCACCCGCGCCCTCGTCGACCGCGTCGGCGACCGGCACGAGGTCGGGATGATCCTGAACCCGCGGCTTCCACCCCGCCAGTTCCTGTCCGCGGTGGCGGCCGAGTTCGGAGTGGCGGAGCCGAAGTTCCGGTCCAACGAATTGCTCGACCAGCTCCACGAGCGGCTGCTCGCCCTCGACGAGGCGGGGCGTCCCGCGCTCCTCATCGTCGACGAGGCGCACCTCATCCCCGGCCGCGCGACGCTCGAGGAGATCCGCCTGCTCACGAACTTCCAGCTCGACGACCGCAACCTGATCGCGGTGGTGCTGGTCGGACAGCCCGAGCTCCGCGCGCGGCTCGCGCACAAGGCGTACCGGCCGCTCACCCAGCGCATCGGCGCGGACTTCCACCTGCGGCCCCTCGACGCAGGCGAGGCGCGCCAGTACGTGCGCCACCGCGTGACGGTGGCCGGCGGCGCCACCGGCCTCTTCAGCGACGGCGCGATCGATCGCCTCCACCAGGCGTCGGCGGGGATCCCGCGCGTCCTCAACCATCTCGCGACCCAGGCGCTGCTGGAAGCGATGGCGCGCGGCCTGCGGTCGGTGGACGACGCGTCGGCGGCGGCGGTGGCGAGCACCCAGTCGTTCGCGGCGGCCGAGACGCCGGCGCTGGTGGCCGTCCAGGGTGGCCCCGGTCTCCACATGGCGGGACGAGGACCCGATCTCCACAAGGCGGGTCGATGGGGCGGATGACCGACGCGCGGAAGCGCGCGAAGTCGAAGGACGCAGACCCGGCGCCGCCGGCGCCCGCGCCGCGCGTCGCGGCCCCCGCGGTCCCCGCCGTGCCCATGCGCAAGAAGGACGCGCGGATCGCCCTCCCCGCGTCCGGGCTTGCCGAGGACATCCTCGCCATGGCCGACGCGGCCGCGGTGTCGCCGGACATCTCGGGATCCGACGCGTCCCTCTCCGTCCCCGAGGTCGCGCACGGCGCCGCCCGCGCCCACAACATCTCATTCTTCGCCGCGCCCGTGCGCGAGGAGCGCAAGGCGGCGGAGGCGACCGAGCATCTCGCCACCTTCTTCCTCTCCCGCGAGGAGTACGGCGTCGACGTGCGCCTGGTGCAGGAGATCATCCGCGTCTCCGAGATCACGCCGGTTCCGCGCGCGCCCCTGTCCATGAAGGGCGTCATCAACCTGCGGGGGCGGATCATCCCCGTGGTCGACCTGAAGCGGAAGCTGGGCCTCGGCGACGTCGCTCCCGATCGCCGCGCCCGCATCGTGGTCGTGAAGCTGCGCGATCGCCTGGTGGGGCTGCTCGTCGACGCCGCCTCGCAGGTGCTGAAGGTCCCGGTCTCGGCCATCGACCCCGCGCCGGACGCCGTGGTGGAGATCGACGCCGACTTCATCCGCGGCGTGGCCAAGCTGCCCGACCGGCTCATCATCCTGATGGACCTGCAGAAGATCCTGTCGATCGAGTTGCGCGAGGGCGGCGCCGCATGACCGCCTTCCGGCGCGTGGGGGAACCATGAGCAGACTGCGGCGGCCGGCGGGGGTCCTTGCCCTGATGCTGCTGGCCGTGCCCGGCGTCCGGGCGGCCGACGTGGCGGTGCTGAAGAGCTCGGACGTCCCCGCGTGGCGGCCGGCCATCGACGCCCTGCGCACCGCGGCCGCCACCCACACCGTCACCGAGTTCGATTTCCGCGGCGACCGCGCGGTCGCCGAGCAGGTGCTCCGATCGCTGAAGGGCAAGCCGGTGATCCTCGTCGCCATGGGGAACCTCGCGGCGCAGGCGGCGCGGGCGTTCCTCCCCGAGGCGCCGATGGTCTTCTGCATGGTGCAGGACCCGGCCAAGCTCGGGATCGTTCCCGGGCCGGGCTTGACCGGCGTCGCCTTCACCCTCCCGGTGAAGAACCAGATCGCCGCCTTCCGCACCGTGAACCCGCGCGGGTCGCGCATCGGCGTCGTCTTCAATCCGGAGAACAGCGGCGCGCAGATCGCGGAGGCGGAAAAGGCGGCCGGCCTGCTGCGCGTCGCCCTCGTGCCGCGGCCGGTGACCACCGTGGGCGAGATCCCGCAGGCCGTGCGGGCGCTCCTGTCCGGCGACACCGTCGACGCGCTCTGGATTCCCGCCGACGCGATGCTGGTCACGGACGAGACGCGCCGCTACATCCTCACCGAGTCGCTGAAGGCGGGGAAGCCGGTGTACGCGTTCTCGGCCGCGCTGGTGGCCGAAGGCGCCCTGGTGAGCAACGGCCCCGACCTCGTCTCGGTGGGCGGGCAGGCCGGCGACCTCGTGAACCGTCTCGCCGCGGGGGACAAGTCGCGCATCGACGTGCAGGTCCCGCGCGCGGAGCTCGTGATCAACAACCGCATCGCCGGCAAGCTGAAGATCGTCGTTCCCGCGGATGTCCTGAAGGCCGCGAGCAAGGTGATTTGATGGACGGTACTTCGGTGCGCTCGGTGCGGGTGAAGCTGCTCCTGCTCGTCGCGGGGGTGGCGCTCCTCGTCGGCCTGATCTCCGCCGCGTTCCAGCTGATGATGAACCGCCAGCTCCTGCGCGAGCAGCTCGTGAAGCGCGGGCGCTATATCGCGCAGAACCTCGCCTACAACGCGAAGTACGGCGTCCTCACCGAGGACAAGACGGTGCTGAACCAGCTCCTGACCGGCGCCCTGTCGGCGGGGACGATGGACTCGACGCAGACCGCGGACGTGGTGGGGGCAATGATCCGCGACGCGAAAGGATCGATCCTCGCGCATCGGGGGATCGCGGTGAAGGGGCTGCCCGCGACCGCGGCCACCGTGGCCACCGAGATCGACGCCGAGAGCGACGGCGCCGATCCCATCATCCTCTTCCGCGCCCCGGTCACCTCGGAGGCCGGAGACGACATGGCGGCCGAGCTCGGGGTCGCCACCGCGGGCAAGGCGAGCCCCGCCGGCGAGCAGAAGGGCGGGGTCGAGGTCGCGATCAGCAAGTCCTTCATGGCCGCGCAGCAGCGCGAGATCATCCTGCAGACGAGCCTGCTCACCTTGCTCCTGTTCACCGCCGGCGCCGCCATCGGCTGGCTGCTCACCGGGCGGTGGATCGCGCCGGTGCGGAAGATGGTCGACATCTCGGCCGCGGTGCGCCGGGGCGATCTCACCGTGAGCCTGACCGTCGATTCCAACGACGAGCTCGGCGCGCTGGCCCAGAGCTTCAACGACATGGTGGCGAACCTGCGGCGGATCGTCGACAACATCCAGGAGACGTCCGTCCAGGTCGCCTCGTCCGCGGGGCAGATCTCCTCCAACGCGAAGCTCATCACCCGCGGCGCGCAGAGCCAGGCCCAGGCCGCGGAGGAGACGTCCACCTCGATGGAAGAGATGGCCGCCTCCATCCAGACCGTCGCCGGCAACACGCAGAGCCTGGCCTCCTACGTCGAGGAGACCTCGAGCTCGATCACCGAGATGGGCGCCTCCATCGAGGAGGTCGCGAAGTCGAGCTCGACCCTCGCCTCCACGGTGACGGAGGCGTCGGCCACCATCGAGGAGATGACGGTCTCCATCGACCAGATGGCCCGCAACCTCGAGAACCTCGCGGGCACGGTCACCGAGACCTCGGCCACCGTCGAGCAGATGACGACCTCCATCGAAGGCGTGGCGCGGAACGCGGAGACGCTGGGGTCGGCGGCGCAGCGCACGAGTCAGACCGTCACCGAAATGGCGGGCGCGGTGAACGACGTGGCCAAGATCGCGGAGGAGGCGGACCGCATCAGCCGCAAGGCGTCCGACGACGCGCGCACCGGCGGGGAGGCGGTGGCGCGGACGATCTCGGGGATGAAGACGATCTCCGAGACCATGGAGAACACCGCCCGCGTCATCACCGGCCTCGGCAAGCGCAGCCAGGAGATCGGCAAGATCCTCGAGGTGATCGAGGAGATCGCGGACCAGACGAACCTCCTCGCCCTGAACGCGGCCATCGAGGCCGCGCGCGCCGGCGAAGCGGGACGCGGGTTCGCGGTCGTGGCCGACGAGGTCCGCAAGCTCGCCGAGCGGTCGGTGGAGGCGACCAAGGAAATCGGGGAGGTGATTCGCCAGGTGCAGGAGGAGACGTCGGCCGCGGTGGACACCGCCAAGGCGGGGGCCGCGGAGACCAAGGAAGGGATCACGCTCGCCGACCGCGCCGGCATCGCGCTCCGCTCCATCATCGAATCCGTCGGGCGGTCGAGCGAGCTCATGGCCCAGATCGCCTCCGCCACCGCCAAGCAGTCCTCGGCCTCCGCCGAGGTGCTGCAGACCGTCACCAACATGAACGCCGCCACCAGCAACGTGACCACGATGGTGCGCGAGCAGGCAGAGGGCAGCCGGCAGATCCGCCAGGCGATGGAGAACATCAACAAGGTCATGACCGAGGCCGCGCATTCCACCAAGGAGCAGGCCATCGGGGGACGGCAGGTGCGCCTGGCCGTGGACAACATGAACCGCATCGCGTCGCAAGTGAACATCGCGACCATGGAGCAGGCGGAGGGCAGCCGCCAAATCATCACCGCCGTCGACAACATGAACCGGATGACGCAGCAGGTCTCGTACGCGACGGCGGAGCAGAAGCGGGGCGGCGAGCTCGTGGTGAAGGCGATGGAGAACATCTCCGAGATCGCCCGCGACAACCTACAGACGGTGGAGGAGATGTCCAAGGCGTCGGGCAACCTCGCGCTGCAGGCCGAGAACCTCGCCAAGCTGATCTCGGTCTTCAGGGTGCAGTAGATCGGGATGATCGACATCGAGACCGCGACGACCTCGTTGCGGACCGGCGAGGAGGCCACCCGGCGGCGGGTGGTCGATGAGCTCGGGCGCTCCGGACGGCCGGAGGCGATCCCCCCGCTGCTGATGGCGGTGGCCGACGAGAGCTGGCCCGTGCGGCAGGCCGCGGCCGAGCGCCTGGCCGCCTTTGCCGAAGCCGACCTCCTTCCGCATCTCGAGGCGGCGCTCCGCAATGACGACGACGCGGCAATGCGCAACGCGGCGATGGAGATCTATGTGAAGGCCGGCCCCGGCGCCGTGCCCGCGCTCCTGGCCCTGCTGCGCGACGCGGACGAGGAGGTGCGCAACTTCGCCGCCGTCATGCTGGGCGCGCGGCGCGACGCGAGCGCGGTGCCGGCGCTCATCGAGGCCCTCGGCGACGCCGACGTGAACGTCCGCCACGCCGCCGCGGCCAGCCTGGGGCAGGTCGGGTCGCCGGACGCGGTGCCGGCGCTGGTCGGGATCCTGCGCGCCGAGCCCTGGCTGCAGTTCCCGGCCATTCACGCGCTGGGCGAGATCGCCGATCCGCGCGCGGCGGAGGCGCTCCTCGAGCTCCTCGGCGACGACCTGCTGCGCGGCCCGGTGATGGACGCGCTGGGACGGCTGGCCGGGCGCGAGGCCTTGAAGCACCTCCTGCCGCATCTCGATGACGAGGATCCCGCGCACCGCAACGCCGCCATCCACGCCGTCGTGTCCATCGAGCAGCGCGCGACCGCGGCCGGCGAGAGCCTCGATCCCGACGTGCAGAGGGCCCTGCGCCGCGACGACCTCGTCGATCACCTGTTGGCGATGCTGGAGGACGACGACCCGCAAGGACGCCGCACCGCCGCCATCACCCTCGGCTGGCTGAAGGAAGCGCGCGCGGAGCGGCCGCTGATCGCGCTCCTCGGCGACGCCGCGCTGCAGGAGCACGCGACGCACGCCCTCGTCTCCATCGGGTGCCGCGATCGCGACGCGTACGCGTTCGGCCTCGACCACCCGGAGGACGCGGTGCGGCAGGGGACCATACGCTGCCTTTCCTGGATCGCGCCGGCGGGCGGGATCGACCTCGTGGCGCCGCTCATCCACGACCCGTCACAGGAGGTGCGCGCGGAGGCGGTGGCCGCCATCGGCCGCCTCGGAGACGAGGACGCGGCGATGGTTCTCTTCGAGCTGCTCGGCGACGACAGCGAGATGATCCAGGACAGCGCGATGGGCGCCCTCGCGCGGATGAGGCCGGAGCGGGTGACGCCCCTCCTGCTCCACGCGCTGGCCAGTTCCGAGGTCGCGGTCCGCATCCGCGCCGCGGAGACCCTCGGCCGGCTCCGCCAGGGCGACACCGCGCCCGCGCTCATCGCCTTGTCGCGTGACCCGCGGGAGACGGTGCGCCGCGCCGCCATCAAGGCGCTGGGCGAGATCGACGCCCCCGGCGTCCCCGATTTCCTGCGCGCGGCGCTCCTCGACGAGTCGACCCTCGTGCGCCAGCAGGCGGTGCAGTCCCTCGGCAAGCTGCAGGAGCCGGAGACCGCGCGCCACCTGGCCCCGCTCCTCGACGATCCCGATCCGCGGATGCGGTTCGTCACCCTGCGCGCGCTGGGGCAGATCCGCAATGCCGAAGTGGTCGACCGCGTGGTGCCGTTCCTTTCCGACGAGCGCACCGAGCTGCGCTTCGCCGCCGCCGAGGCGCTGGGCGCGATGCGCGCGGTGTCCGCGGTGCGCCCGCTGGTGAAGGTGCTCGGCGAGCCGGACCGGAACCTGCGGCGGATCGCCGCCGAGAGCCTGGGGACGATCGGCGACCTTTCCGCCGTGCCGCCCCTCCTCCTTGCCCTCGAGGACGAGCACTGGAGCGTGCGGTGCTCGGTGGCCACCGCGCTGGGCCGCATCGGCAGCGTCAAGGCGACCCCGCTGCTCCTGGCCCGCCTCGGCGACGAGGACCCGACGGTGCGGCGGGCGGCCGCGGCCGCCCTGGGCGAGATCGGCGACGCGCGGTCGGCGGGGCGGTTGGTCCAGGCGCTTCACGACCCGGCGCTGGAGACGGCCGCCCTCGAAGCCCTGCGCGCGATCGGCGTCTCCGCGCTGCCCGAGATGGAGCGCGCGTTCCAGACCGCGACGCCGGGTGTGCGCCGCCTCCTCGTCGCCCTCGTCGGCAAGCTCGAGGACCGCCTGGGCCGCAAGCTCCTCCTCGCCGCCCTCGCCGACGACACGTCGCAGGTGCGGGCGGAAGCGGCCCTCGCCCTCGGCGACGGCTCGTTCCTCGAAGCGGTCCGGCCCCTGATGGACCTGAAGGCTTCCGACCCGTCGCCGCCGGTGCGCCAGGCCGCCGCCGCGGCCCTGAAGAAGCTCACGCCCCGGTAATGTTCCACCCGTCGGACCACAACGTGGAGCTGAAGGAGGAGGAGTTCCGCCTGCTCCGCGATTTCATCCACGAGCAGTTCGGCCTTTTCTTCGACGACACCCAGCGCGGGTCGCTACGCTCGCGTCTCGCCGGGCGGCTCGCGTCGCTGGGGCTCGCGACGTTCGAGGACTACTACCACTACCTGCGCTTCGGGCCCCAGCACGCCGAGGAGCGCCTGCGCATGGCCAGCCATCTCACCAACAACGAGACGTACTTCTACCGCGAGACGGGGCAGCTCGAGGTGTTCGCCGGCTCCGTGCTGAAGGCGCTCAAGGACCGGAAGTCCGCGCGCGGCGAGCGGCGGCTGGCCATCCTCTCCGCCGGGTGCTCGTCCGGAGAGGAGGCCTACACGCTGGCCATGATCCTCTTCGACTCCGGCCTGTTCTTCTGGAGCTGGGCCGCGCAGGTGACCGGGATGGACGTCGACCGCGCCGCCCTCGAGAAGGCGGAGCGCGGCCTCTACCATCCGCACTCGTTCCGCACCATCCGTCCCGCCCTCACCGAGAAGCATTTCGTCCGCGAGCCCGGCGGAGCCCGGGTCAAGGACTCGATCCGCAAGATCGTGAGCTTCCGGCACGGCAACCTCGTCGACCCCGCGAGCTACGACGGGCTCGCACCCCTGGACGTCGTCTTCTGCCGGAACGTCCTCATCTACTTCTCCGATGCCATGATCCTGAAGGTGATGAAGCTGTTCCACGGCGCGCTCGCCCCCGGCGGCTATCTCTTCCTGGGCCACGCGGAGTCGCTGTCGCGGATCACCGACCTCTTCACGCCCATCCGCTTCCAGGGCGCGATGGTGTACCAGAAGACGCCTTTGACATGATCCGCGTGCTCATCATCGATGACTCGACGTTCGTGCGGCAGGCGCTCACCCGCATGCTGACCTCGGATCCCGGCATCGAGGTCGTGGGCGTCGCCGCCGACGGCAAGGACGGGCACGCCAAGGCCTGCGCGCTGCGCCCGGACGTGATCACCCTCGACCTGCGCATGCCGAGGATGGACGGCCTGGAGGCGCTGCGGCGCATCATGGCCGACTGCCCGGCGCCGGTGCTGCTCCTGAGCGCGCACGCGGCGGAAGGCGCGGCGATCACGCTCCGCGGCCTCGAGATCGGGGCCATGGACTTCGTGGACAAGTCGAGCGTGCAGGGGCCGATGAACCTCCTCGAGCTCACCGACGAGCTGATCGCGAAGGTGCGCGCGCTCGCCTCGGTGAAGCGCTCGAAGCTGGTGGCGGCCCTGCCGCGCCCCTGGCCGGAGCGAACGCCCCGCCCCACGCCGCCCCGCGGGCCGAACGGCGCGGAGGTCGTCGTCATCGGCACTTCCACCGGCGGCCCGCCCGCGCTGCAGGCCATCATCCCGCGCCTGCCGGGCGACTTCCGGTCCGCGGTCCTGGTCGTCCAGCACATGCCCGTCGGGTTCACGCGTTCGCTGGCCGAGCGCCTCGATTCGCGCAGCGTGCTGAACGTGCGCGAGGCGACGGACGGCGAGGAGGTGGCCGTCGGGTCCGTCCTCGTGGCTCCCGCCGGGCGCCACATGAAGCTCCGGCGCCGGCCGCGGGGGGTCTTCGTCTGGCTCGACGACGAGCCACGATCGGCCCTCCACCGGCCCTCCATCGATGTCTTGATGACCTCCGTCGCGGGCCTCTACGGAGCGCGCGCGCTCGGCGTCCTCCTCACCGGGATGGGGTCGGATGGGGTGGAGGGCCTGCGGTCGATCCGCGACGCCGGCGGGCGCGCGCTGGCGGAGAGCGAGGAGACCTGCGTGATCTACGGCATGCCCAAGGCCGCCGCGGAAGCGGGGGTGGTCGACGAGATCGTGCCGCTCGACCGGATGGCCGATGAGATACTTGCGGCGACACTATGAGCCTCACCGGGAACCTCGAGGACCTCCCCCTCCTCGACATCCTCCAGATCGTCTCGTTCAGCAAGAAGACGGGTTTCCTGTCCATCAACGCCGAGGTCGGCCACGGCGCGATCGTGTTCGACGGCGGCTACGTGGTCGCCGCGTTCACCTGGCAGACGCCGCCCCTCGACCCCCGCGCGCGCACGCTCCCCAAGGAGACGCGGGCAGCGCTCTTGCGCGGGCGCATCGAGATGGCGCTCGAGCAGCTGATCCGGATGCGCGAGGGGCTCTTCAACTTCAGCCTGACCGAGGTGACGCCGCTCGAGGTGGCCGGCCGCGACATCGAGTTCGAGCTCTTGAGCGAGGGCATCAACGCGCAGGAGCTGATGCTGGACCTCGCGCGAGGGATGGACGAGGACCGCCGCGACTCGACCGCGGCCGTCGAGGCGTCCTTCATCGCGCCCGTCCGCTCCGACGAGGAGATGGACTCCGATCTCGACGCGCTCCTGGAGCCGCCTCCGCTCCCGCCGCGTGCCGCGTCTGCGGTGCCCCCGCACCTCGACCCTCCGCCTCTGCCCCCGCGCGCGAGCGCGACCATCCCTCCAACTCCGGTTGTCGCCCCGCCCGCTGCTACCGCCCCTGCGGCCACGGCCCCCGTTTCCGCCCTCCCCCCGGATCCGACGAGCACGGTTCCGCTGAGGGCGGCCACGCCCGGCCGCACCGTCCTGCTCGTGGACGACGAAGAGGACGTCCGCCGGGTGCTCGGCGCGCACTTCGCGGGCGCCGGTTACATCGTGGTGGAGGCCGAGGATCCGGAGAGCGCCGTCCGCAAGGGTGCGGCCCTCGCGAAGGCGGGCACGGCGTTCCTGCTCGTGGTCGATCTCGGGATGCCGACGAGTGGCGGTACTTCCTTCCACGGCGGGTTCGAGGCGGTGCGCAAGCTCGCCCGAGCCGACGTCAAGCCGCCCGTGCTGCTCATGATCGAGACCCTCACGCCGCCGCTTTCGACCCGCGCCCGCGAGCTCGGCATCAAGAGCTTCGTGTTCAAGCCCGGATTGTCGAAGCTCGACCCGGAGCAGTTCGACGCGGACCTCAAGGCCTTCGCCGCGAAGATCGTGGCCGACGTCCTTCCAAAGCTGATCGTGGCGGTGGACGCTCCCTCTCCCGTGCCCGTCACCGTGCCCGTCCCCGACCGTCCCGTTTTGCCCAGACCACCCTCCCCCCCGCGCGCGCCGGCGGCCACGGTGGACGAGCTCTCGCGCGAGCTCGCCATGCTCGGGCAGCGCCTGGACGACCTGCGCCGCCCCCAGGATCCGACGCAGATCGCGGCCCTCGTGATGGGCGTGGCGCGCGAGTTCTTCGAGCGCTCCGTCCTGTTCCTGGTGAAGGGCGAGGAGCTTCGCGGCGTCAACGGCTTCGGTCCCACCGCCCGCGGCGACTCGCTGGAGCTCCTGTCCCGCGAGCTCGTGATCCCCCTCGCCGACCGCTCGATCTTCAGTGACGTGGCCAATGCGCGCCGGGGCTTCACGGGGCCACTGCCGGTGAGCGCCCTCACCACCGATCTGCTCGACAGCATCGGGCGCCTCGAGGGCAGCGACGTCGCGCTCCTGCCGCTCGTCACCCAGCGGGAGACGATCGCGATCCTCTACGGCGACAACCCGGAGAGCGGCAAGCCGCCGGGCCGCCTCGACAGCCTCCGCGTCTTCATCAATCAGGCGGGCATCGCGCTCGAAAACGCCATCCTTCATCGCAAGGTCCACGCTCTCACGGGACAGGAGTAGGATCGGCCCCATGAACCCCGACGACCCCTCGCGCAAGAGCCAGGAATTCTTCGGCATGTTCGTGAAGGCCAAGGAATTCACCGAGGAGCTGCTGAAGGAGAACGAGCGGCTGCGCTTCAAGATCGCGAACCTCGAGGCGGAGGACGGCCTCGTCCAGCGGATCCACGAGCTGGAGGAGCGCCTGTCCCACACCGAGGAGCGGTACCGGAAGGTCGAGGAGGAGAACAAGGAGTTCGCCGACCGCTACATCGAGATCGAGGAGCAGAACAACAACCTCGCGAACCTCTACGTCGCGTCGTACCAGCTGCACTCGACGCTCGACTACCGGGAAGTGATCCGCATCGTCCAGGAGATCGTCATCAACCTGATCGGCGCGGAGGCCTTCCACCTGTTCATGGTGAGCGAGAAGACGGGGCGCCTCGACCTCGAAATCTCCGAGGGGCAAGAGGCGCCGATCATTACCATCGCGATGGGAGAGGGCACGATCGGGGTCGCGGCCAAGTCGGGGGAGAACTACTTCTCGGATCAGGTCGCGCATTCCGAGCCGACGCCGTTCGATCAGCCCATCGCGGTCATCCCGCTGAAGATCAAGGACACGGTGATCGGTGTGCTCACGATCAACAAGCTGCTGGTCCAGAAGACGGCCTTCACGACGATGGACTACGAGCTGTTCACGCTCCTCGCCGGCCATGCCGCGACCGCCGTGTTCTCCGCAAAGCTCTATTCGACGTCGGAACGCAAGCTCACGACGCTCCAGGGCTTCCTCGACATGTTGAAGACGCAGCCGAAGTAGCTCCCTCCGTCCGACAATCGCGCGGCCACGGGCGCGACGCTCGGGAAATCAAAGCGCCTCCGTGATTTGGGAATCGCGGCCTCGACGGAGAGCCGCGACGTGGATTCCACCCTGCCGGGAAGCGCCGGCAACAAGCCGCGCACGTAGTCGGGACGCAAAACAATGTTGGAACCGGAGGCGGGGCGCTATGCCCCGCCTCTTCATTTTTTCGGGACCCTTATAATGTTTGTCGGAGGCATCGATGACCGACGTGGGGACTCTCGGAGGCTGGAAGCGGCAGCAGGGCGGCGCGGCGCCGCGGCCGGTGAAGCTCGAAATGCGCCAGAACCTCCTCCGCAAGCTTGCGGCGGGGGAGACGCTGTTCCCGGGGGTGCTGGGCTACGACGCTTCCGTCATCCCCCAGGTCGTGAACGCGATCCTGTCGCGTCACAACATGATCCTGCTCGGCCTGCGCGGGCAGGCCAAGAGCCGGCTGCTGCGCAGCCTGACCACGCTCCTCGATCCGAAGATCGCCATGGTGGCCGGCTGCGAGATCCACGACGACCCGCTGAAGCCCCTCTGCCAGCGCTGCCGCACCCTCCTGAAGGAGCGCGGCGACGAGACCCCGATCACGTTCCTGACGCCGGACGACCGGTACGTCGAGAAGCTGGCCACCCCCGACGTCACCATCGCGGACATCATCGGCGACGTGGACCCGATCCGCGCCGCCCGCGGCGGCCACGACCTCGGCAGCGAGCTCACCATGCACTACGGGCTGCTGCCCCGCGCGCACCGCGGCATCTTCGCCTTGAACGAGCTCCCCGACCTCGCGGGGCGCATCCAGGTGGGCCTCTTCAACATCCTTCAGGAGGGTGACGTGCAGATCAAGGGGTATCCGGTGCGCCTGCCCCTCGACGTGTGCATCGTGTTCACCGCCAACCCCGAGGACTACACCGCGCGCGGCAAGATCATCACCCCGCTCAAGGACCGCATCGGCAGCGAGATCCGCACGCACTACCCGGCCACGATCGAGCAGGGCGTGGCGATCACGCAGCAGGAGGCGTGGACCGATCGCTCCATCGAGCTGCGCGTGCCGCGCTTCATCCGCGAGGTGGCGGAGGGGGTCGCGTTCGCCGCCCGCCGCGACAAGAAGATCGACAAGCGCAGCGGGGTCAGCCAGCGCCTGCCCATCAGCGCGCTCGAGAACGCGATCTCCAACGCGGAGCGCCGGGCGCTCGTCCGCAACGAGCCGCTGGTCGTTCCCCGCGTCTCGGACCTGTACGCCGCCCTCCCGTCCCTCACCGGCAAGTTCGAGCTCGAGTACGAGGGGGAGCTGATGGGCGCCGACAACGTCGCCCGCGAGCTGATCCGCGCCTCCGTCGGCGACGCCTTCTCGGTCTACCTCGGCTCCGCGGACCTGAAGCCGGTGGTCGGGTTCTTCGAGGGCGGCGGCACCCTGAAGGTGCGGGACGATGCGCCGGCGGGGGACGTGGTGAAGCAGCTGCGCGCCGTTCCCGGCCTCTTCGATCACCTTCAGTTCCTCGGCGTGGCGCCGAACGATCCCGCGCCCCTCCTCGTTTCCGCGGCGGAGTTCGTCCTCGAGGGCCTCTACGCGCAGAAGAAGATTGGCCGCTCCGACGATCGCGGCTACGCCGCGCCCGAGCGCCGGGTGGAAACCGACGCCGACATCGAACGCCTCGAAAGGTTGCGCAAGCTCAAGAAGCAGGTCAACTAGTGGCGGAGACGCGCTATCACCGCTACGTCGGCGAGCTGTGGGACGACCTCGACCTCGGCGATCTCGTCGGGGAGATGTCGGACTTCCTGCTGCAGAGCGGCTTCGGCGCCGAGGAAGGCGAGTTCGACGAGGACCAGCTGGAAGCGCTGCACGACGCGATCCTCGACGCGCTGATGCGCCGCGGCATGCTGGCCGACGAGGACATCCAGCGCCTCCTCGACGACGGCGACGCGCTCGAGCAGTTCCTGGACAAGGTCGTGGACCGGATGGTCCGCGAGGGCTACCTGAAGATGACGGAGGGGCGGCCCTTCAACGATCCCACCGAGGGGCGCGGCGGATCGGTGGGGCCCGCGGGCCCGCCGGTCAAGTTCGAGCTCACCGAGAAGGGCTCGGACTTCCTCGGCTACAAGACGCTGCGCGATCTCCTCGGCTCGCTGGGGCGATCGTCCTTCGGCCGCCACGACACGCGCGATCTCGCGACGGGCATCGAAGCGTCGGGGCCGTCGAAGACCTACGAGTTCGGCGACACCATGAACCTCGACGTGAGCGGCACGCTGCTCAACGCCATCGGGCGGGAGGGGCTGAAGGTGCCCCTCGACGTCGACTACGACGATCTCCTCGTCCGCCAGACCGAGTACCAGTCGTCGTGCGCGACGGTCGTGATGCTCGACTGCTCGCACAGCATGATCCTGTACGGCGAGGACCGCTTCACGCCGGCCAAGAAGGTGGCGCTCGCGCTCTCGCACCTCATCCGCTCGCAGTATCCCGGCGACAGCCTGAACCTCGTCGTCTTCCACGATTCGGCGGAAGAGGTCCCACTGTCCCAGCTCGCGAAGGTGAGGGTCGGCCCTTACTACACGAACACCCGCGAAGGGTTGAAGGTCGCGCAGCGGATCCTGGCCCGCCAGCGCAAGGACATGAAGCAGATCGTGATGATCACGGACGGCAAGCCGTCCGCGCTCACCGAGGCGGACGGCCGGATCTACCGCAATCCCTTCGGCCTCGATCCCCGCGTGGTCGCGCTCACCCTCAAGGAAGTCGCGGACTGCCGCCGCAAGGGAATCCTCATCAACACCTTCATGCTCGCCCGCGACCACGACCTCGTCGCCTTCGTGAAGAAGGTCTCCGAGATGTGCCACGGCAAGGCCTACTTCACCTCGCCCTACACCCTCGGCCAGTTCGTGCTGATGGACTACCTCAACAAGAAAGTGAAGACGGTCCACTGATGATCCTCGAGGAGCACGCCTTCCGGCATCCGACCCAGGCCAGCGAGGTCCGGCTGTCCGTATTCGAGCGCGCCGCCGACACGAGCCCCGTGGAGGGCCTTCCCGACGAGGCCGGCTTCCTCGTCACCGAGACGTGGCGCGGCGCGAGCAAGGTCGTGAAGACGCTCGGGTTCTTCGCGGCGCGCGCGGAGGCCGACGACTGCCTGCGCCGCCGCGTGGCGACCCTCGCCGGCCAACAGTTCCGGGCGGTCACTGCGGCCTGACCGCCGGCGCGAAGCCCGGGGCGCGCTCCTTGCCCTGGCGCTTTGCGGCGCCGGTCTCATCGGCCAGGCCGCCCGCGTCGCCGATCCGCACGTCGTCTACGACCGCTCGCAGCTCCCGGCGTTCGACGCGTACGTGTACGTCGCGATGGCCGAGCAGCCGCGCTTCTTCACCCTCGCTCCCTGGGGCCATCGCATCCTCACTCCCTGGATGGCGTCGGCGCTGCCGGTGCGCAACATCGCGCGCGCCTTCCGCATCGTCACCGCGGGGGCGCTCCTCGCCGCGGGCGGCGCGCTCTTCCTCTATCTCCGCGCGCTCGGGCACGGGATCCCGGCCTCGGTGCTCGGGGCCGGGCTCTTCGCCTTGATGCCCCCGGTCGCGGAGTGCCTGCGCTACGTGTTCCTCGCCGAGCCCATGGCCCTGCTGCTGGAAGTAGCACTCCTCCTGGCCCTGCAGTCCGGCGCCGGGCTCGGGCCGCTGGTCCTCATCGCCGTGCTGGGGACGATGGCGAAGGAGTTCTTCGTCCTCCTGACGCCGGTGGCGCTGGTCGTCGGCCCGCGTCCGATCCTTCCCCGGGTACGCAAGGCGGCCGTCCTATTCGCGGTAGCGCTCGGGTCGGCGACGGCCCTCCGCTGGTTCTGGACGCCGCACCTGCCCGCGCCGCTGCCCACGGCGACGCCCGCGACCTTGATCGTCGCCCTCCACCGCTTCCACGACTCGTTCCCGGAGTGGTGGCGGGCGGCGCTTCTCGCCGGCGTGGCGCCGCTCGCGATCCTCGGTGTGCTTCGCGCGGCGGCGGCGCCCTTGCGCTCGGCCGCGCTCTACGTCGTGGCCCTCGCGGTCATCCCGCCGTTCCTGAACCCGGTCACCTTCTTCGCCTCGGACATCCCGCGCCTCCTCATCTATGTGCTCCCGGTGGCGATTCCCCTCGCCATCACCGCGCTTTTGCCTCCCGCCTCCCGCGCGCCGCGCCCGGGCTGGCTCCAGAGGCGGGACGTCGGGATCGCCACCGCGGGTCTGGCCCTCGTGGCCGCGATCGCGCCCCTGCTCGTGGTCGACCGCTACCGGCGCGCCGATCTCACCGGGCCGCGGGACGGACCGTACGTGCTGGTCGTCTGCCGGGAGACGCTGCGCACCGCGCGCCGCCTCGCGCGCGGGGAAGAGATCGCGTTCGATCCCGCGGAGCGCCGCTTTGCCTGGGGCGGGTCGCACCCTTCGGAGATGGACCGCATGCGCTGGTTCCTGCGCGAGGGATGGGGGGAGCGCGCGCACTACGGGACGGGCGAGGTGACGATGCACGCGGAGCGCGCGTCGGTCCTGCTGCCGATCCTCCGGCCCTCCGCCGTCGCCGCCACCATCCACGTCCAGGCCCCGCGAATAATGGCCATCGAAGCCGCGATCAACGGGCGGCCGGTGAGGACGTGGACGGTCGGCCCCGACAGCGCGCCGCAGACGATGGCCATTTCGGAAAGCGCGCTCTTCCGCGGCGACAACGTCCTCACCCTCACCGCAAGCGATGGCGAGCCGGGCGCGCGGCTGCGGAGTCTCGTCTTCTCGGGAGCGCCGCCGCCCTCGCAGTGATCCCCGTCACTGCCGGAGTGGCGGGCCCGCCGGACGGCGTATCATCGAGCGTGCGTGCGCTTTCGCCTCTCGCCGTGGCCGTCCTCTCGATCGTGGCCACGCCTCTCGCCGTCGCGCACTTCGCGAGGAACGTTCCGACCGTCGTCCCGTCGGTCGAAGGGTGGGAGCGCATCGCCGGCGATTTCGAGTTCCAGAAGCCCCGCGTCGCCGTGCAGTACGAGTTCTACGTCAACCCCGCGCGGCCGGCGATCTACGAAGTCGTGCGCTATCGCGTGACGGATCTCGCGCCCCCACCCGAGGGGAGCACGGGCAAGGTCCCGTACCCCGCGACCGAGAAGCTGCAGTGGGACCGCGACGGGCGGGACCTGCGCCGCTTCGAGTGCGTCGGCGGCAAGGCGGAGACGAACTGCGTGTGGCAGGAGATGGAGAAGGGCGGACACGACTATGTCCGCGAGGTTCCCGTGCTTCTCTGGCTGTATGACACGCACAACCGCGCGTCCCAGGAGAAGTATTGAGCGGGGCCATCAGGCGGGTTGTTCCACCGGAGTCCGTTTGCTGAACGTGAACGACTCCCGGTCGGTGGTGTCGACCACGATGTGATCGCCCTCGCGGAAGCGGCCGCCCAGGATCGCCACCGCCAGCGGGTTCTCCACCATGCGCTGGATCGCGCGCTTCAGGGGGCGCGCGCCGAAGACGGGGTCGTACCCGCGCTCGGCCAGGGTCTTGCGCGCCTCCTCGGTGAGCTCGATCGTGATCTTGCGCTCGGCCAGCCGCTTCTGCAGGTCGCGCATCTGTATGTCCACGATGCGGTGGATCTCGTCCGGGCCGAGGGACTTGAAGGTCACGATCTCGTCGATGCGGTTCAGGAACTCCGGGCGGAAGGTGCGCCGCAGCGCCTCCATCAGGCGGACCTTCATCTTCGAGTCGTCGCGCCCCCCCATGTCCTGGATGACGTCGGAGGCCACGTTGCTGG
>JANMPI010000415.1:0-1620 GCA_031369785.1 Acidobacteriota bacterium | reverse complement strand
ATTGACGGCCCTTCCGCCGCCGCGTACCGTGCTTCGCACCACGGGAGGGCGATCCATGCGGAAGCTGTTCGTTCGTGCCGGCTCGATCGTCCTGGCCATGGCCGCTACGGCCTCGGCCCAGATTCCCGCGGGCGGAGAGTTCCGGATCAACACCTACACCACCAGCGAGCAGTTCCAAGCGCGCCAGGCGATGGGACGAAACGGGGACTTCGTCGTCGTTTGGACGAGCTACGGCCAGGACGGAGACGGACTCGGGTTATTTGGCCAGCGCCTCTCGGCGTCGGGGGCGCCGCGGGGCAGCGAGTTCCAGATCAACACCTACACGACGGGGTGGCAGCGCGAAGCTGCCGTCGCGGTTGGGGGAAGCGGAGACTTCGTCGTGGCGTGGGTCAGCGACGACAGCGTCGCGGGCTCGGGCGCGCGTATCGTGGGCCGGCGCTATGACGCCTCGGGCACCGCCATCGGCGGCGAGTTCCCGGTCAACACCTTCGGGACGACGAACCAGACGGCACCGCGCGTCGGTCGCGCGTCCGACGGCCGGTTCGTCGTGCTCTGGGCGAGCCGGAACGATGGCAGCGGCACCGGGGTCGCCGCCCGCCGGTTCGACGCTTACGGCGCTGCCATGGGCAGCGAGTTCGTGGTGAACACGTACACTACCGGGTACCAGATCTCCGGCGACCTCGCCGTCGAGGCCAACGGCAACTTCGTCGCCGTCTGGCAGGACCGAAATGCTCGTGACGGCTCCTCCGACGCCATCTTTGGCCAGCGCTACGACGCCTCGGGCAACCGGCTGGGGAGCGAGTTCCAGGTGAACACCTACACCACCGGCCGCCAGCGCGATCCTTCGGTCAGCGTGTCCCCCGCGGGTGGTTTCGTAGTCGCCTGGACGAGCGACTTCGGGGACGGAAGCGCGTATGCAAAAGTCTCCAGGCGCTTCGACTCCGCCGGGAACGGGGTGGGGAACGACTTCGTCGTCAACACCTACACCACGGGCTATCAGTACGGCGGCTTCGGGCAGGTCGCCCACGACGCCCTCGGCAATTTCATCGTCACGTGGAATGGCAGCGGAGATGGCGACTCGAGGGGCGCCTTTGCCCAGCGATTCAGTGCAGCGGGCGCCCGCCGCGGCGCCGGGTTCCGGGTCAACACCTACACCACGGCCGGGCAGACAGAGGCGTCGGTCACCTCTGATGCGGTGGGCAATTTCGCCGTCACCTGGCAGAGCGACACCCAGGACGGGAGCGCCTCCGGAATCTTCGCCCAGCGCTTCGGCGGCCTGGGGCCCGCCACGCTCACCGTCGACACCACGGGGAACCAGGTGCTCGAGCCGGGCGAGACAGTGGACGTGCGGCCCTCGTGGCGAAACTCCAACGGGGCCGCGCAGACCTTCATCGGGACGCTGTCCAACATCACGGGGCCGGCGGGCGCCACGTACGCGATCACCGACGGCGCCGGGGACTATGGCACGGTCGCGGATGGCGCGACCGCCCCGTGTTCGGACTGCTATGGCGTCTCGGTGTCCAACCCGGCGACGCGCCCCGCGGTTCACTGGGACGCCTCCGCGGTCGAGAGCATCCTGCCCGACACGCAGGGGCAGCAGATGCCCTGGCGGCTGCACGT
>JANMPI010000350.1:0-9874 GCA_031369785.1 Acidobacteriota bacterium | reverse complement strand
GCCGCTCACGGGAAGGAAGTGTGTCCACCTGATCGTCACCGACATGGCGGTGATCGAGGTGACGCCGCAGGGGCTTGCGCTGCGCGAGGTGGCGCCGGATACGACGGTGGAAGAGGTGCGCAAGGCGACCGGCACCGCGCTCATCGTCGACGGCAACGTGCGGACGATGCCGTCGTGAAGAGATCGATGACGACGAGCGCCGATCCCGTCATTCTCTCCGCCTGCCGCACGCCCGTGGGCACGTTCGGCGGCGCGCTGAAGGACGTCACCGCGGTGGAGCTGGCCACCATCGCCGTGCGCGAGGCGGTCCGCCGCGCCGGCATTCGCCCCGACCAGGTGGACGAGGTCATCCTCGGCTGCATCCTCCAGGCCGGGCTCGGCATGAACCCCGCGCGCCAGGCCGCGATCAAGGCCGGGCTGCCGGATTCGGTGCCGGCGACGACGGTGAACAAGGTGTGCGGCTCCGGGCTGAAGGCGGTGGTGTTCGCGGCGCAGGCCATCCGCTGCGGCGATGCCGGGATCGTCGTGGCCGGCGGCACGGAGAGCATGAGCCGCGCGCCGTACCTCCTTCCCGGCGCGCGCTGGGGCGAGCGCCTCGGCAACGGCCAGATCCTCGACCACATGATCCACGAGGGGCTGACCGACGCCTTCCACGACATCCACATGGGCATCACCGCGGAGAACGTCGCCCTGAAGTACGCGATCGGCCGCGGCGAGCAGGATGCGTTCGCGGCGGAAAGCCAGGCGCGCGCCGAGGCGGCGATCCGCGAGGGCCGCTTCCGGAAGGAGATCGTGCCCGTCCCCATCCCGCAGAAGAAGGGCGACCCGAAGCCGTTCGACACCGACGAGCACCCGCGCGCGGGCACGACGGCGGAGTCCCTCGGCAAGCTGAAGGCGGCCTTCAAGAAGGACGGGACGGTGACGGCGGGGAACGCCAGCGGGCTGAACGACGGCGCGGCGGCGCTGGTGGTCGCCTCCGCGGAGCGCGCGAAAGCGCTCGGCGTTTCCGCGCGTGCGCGCATCGTGTCCTACGCCTCGGCGGGGGTCGACCCGAAGGTGATGGGCATCGGTCCCGTGCCCGCGGTGCGCAAGGCCATCGAGAAGGCGGGGATCGCGCTCGATCGGGTCGATCTCTTCGAGCTGAACGAGGCCTTCGCGTCGCAGTCGCTCGCCGTCGTGCACGAGCTCGGCGTCGACCCCGCGCGCGTGAACGTCAACGGCGGCGCGATCGCGCTCGGCCACCCGATCGGCGCGTCGGGGGCGCGGATCCTCGTCACGCTGCTGCACGCGCTGGAGGCGCGCGACTTGCGCACCGGCGTCGCTGCGCTTTGCATCGGCGGCGGGCAGGGCGTGGCGCTGGTGATCGAGCGGGGGTGATGCGTCCCCGCTCTTGACACGCGGAGCGTCCTTCCGGTAACTTCGGCCCCACTGCCTCGTCAGCGCGCCCCCCCTGGTCGCCCGACCTAAAGCTCAACCGATACAACCATGGCCAACGAAGAGCCCACTCCCAAGCCAAAGCACCGTGGCCGTTCGCCCAAGGTCGATCGTCCGGCGGTCGCCCTTGCCGACGAGCCGGAGGCGGCCGCTGCGCCTGCGGCGCCGGACGAGGAAGCCGAGACGGACGCGCCGGTGAAGGAAGTGGCGGCGCCGCCGGTCGTCGCGGAAGCCTCCGACCCGCCGGCCGCGCCATCCGCGCCCACCGCTCCGGCGGCGGAGCAGCGCCGCCTCGATCTCGCGACGCTCAAGGAAATGGGCATTACCAAGCTGGCCCAGGTCGCGCGCTCGCTGGAGATCGCGGGCGCCGCGGCCATGAAGAAGCAGGAGCTCGTCTTCCAGATCCTGCGCGCGCAGGCGGAAAAGGAAGGGCTGATCTTCTCCGAGGGCGTGCTCGAGATCCTGCCCGACGGCTTCGGGTTCCTCCGCGCGCCGGAGTACTGCTACCTGCCCGGGCCCGACGACATCTACGTGTCACCCTCGCAGATCCGGAAATTCGACCTCCGCACCGGGGACACGATCAGCGGCCAGATCCGCCCGCCCAAGGAAGACGAGCGGTACTTCGCGCTCATCAAGGTGGACGCGGTCAACTTCGAGCCGCCGGACAAGTCGAAGGAGAAGGTCTTCTTCGACAACCTGACCCCGCTCTACCCGCAGGACCACATCCGCCTCGAGACCCTGCCCGACGTCCTCGCCACGCGCGTCATCGACCTGATGGCTCCGCTCGGCAAGGGGCAGCGCGCGCTCATCGTGGCCGCGCCCCGCACCGGCAAGACGATGCTGCTGCAGGCGATCGCCAACGCCATCACCGCCAACCATCCGGAGGTCGTGCTCATCGTCCTGCTCATCGACGAGCGGCCGGAGGAAGTGACGGACATGCAGCGCTCGGTCCATGGCGAGGTCATCTCCTCGACCTTCGACGAGCCCGCGGACCGCCACGTGCAGGTGGCGGAGATGGTGATGGAGAAGGCGAAGCGCCGGGTCGAGCACAAGAAGGACGTCGTGATCCTTCTCGACTCCATCACCCGCCTCGCCCGCGCCTACAACACCGTGGTGCCGCCCTCGGGCAAGGTGCTCTCCGGCGGCGTCGACAGTAACGCGCTGCAACGCCCCAAGCGGTTCTTCGGCGCCGCCCGCAACGTCGAGGAGGGCGGGTCGTTGACCATCATCGCCTCCGCGCTGGTGGAGACGGGATCGCGCATGGACGACGTGATCTTCGAAGAGTTCAAGGGAACGGGGAACGCGGAGATCGTCCTCGACCGCAAGCTCACCGACAAGCGCATCTTTCCGTCCATCGACATCCTCCGCAGCGGCACCCGCAAGGAGGAGCTCCTCATTCCGAAGGAGGAGCTGAACCGCGCGTGGATCCTGCGCAAGGTGCTTTCCGCGCTCTCGTCCGTGGAGGCGATGGAGCTGCTGCTGGATCGGTTGAGCAAGTCCAAGAACAACAAGGAGTTCCTGGAGAGCATGTCGTCGGGCGGCTAGGACAGTCGTCGGCGCGCTAAACTCGCCGCCTCGTGCTCTCCCGTCTTGCCGATGGCCTGGCCCGCGTCACGACGCGCTACGTTCCCGACTCCTTCTCCATCGCCTGCCTCCTGACCCTCGCGACCTTCGCGATGGGCCTGACCCTCGGCCGCGCGGGCCCGCTGCAGGTCCTCGACGCCTGGGGCGGGGGATTCTGGGAGCTCCTTCCGTTCTCGATGCAGATCGCGGTCGTGATCTTCGCCGGCTATCTCGTCTCCGTCTCGCCGGTCATGACGACGATCCTCGACGGTCTGGCGCAGCTGCCCCGATCGCCGCGACAGGCCGTCGCCGCCACCGCGCTCCTCTCCATGCTCATCTGCTGGCTCAACTGGGGAATGGGCCTCATCGCTTCCGCCGTCCTCGTGCGGTTCATGGCGCGACGACACCCGGACGCCGATTACCGCCTGCTGGTCGCGGTCGCGTACTTCGGGATGGGGGCGACCTTCCACGCCGGCCCCTCCGGATCGGTGCCGCTCCTGCTCGCGACGCCAGGGACGTTCATGATCAAGGACGGGCTCATCCCGGGGCCGATTCCGCTGGCGGAGACGGTGTTCACGCCGATCAACCTCGGGCTCACCGCCGCCGTGATCCTGGGCCTCACCGCGTTCGCCGCCCTCGTGCATCCCACTCCCGATCGCGTGGTGCGCGCCGACCCCGATGCCGTCGGATCGCTGGCCGCCTTCGTCCCGCCCGCGCGGCCGGAGGATCCGACGCCCGCCGATCGCCTCATGCACGGCGCGTTCGCGAACCGCGCCGTGGGTGCGCTCGGCATCCTCTACATCGCCCGCCACGTCGGGGCGAGCGGCGTGAACCTCACGCTCGACACGGTCAACCTGCTGTTCCTGTCCCTCGGCATCCTTCTCCATCCGAGCCCGGCTTCGGTACTGAAGGCATCGGAAGAAGCGGCGCGCGCGCTCCACGGCGTCGTGCTGCAATTCCCGCTCTACGCCGGCATCTACGGGATCGTGAAGGGCACGGGGATCGCGGCCCTGCTGGCGGGCGCTTTCGTGTCCGTCGCCACCGCGCGGACGTTTCCCCTCATCGTCTTCTGGTACTCGGCGTTCCTCGATTACTTCGTGCCGTCGGGAGGCGGGAAGTGGGCGATCGAAGCGCTGTACGTGATCAAGGCCGGGAACGCGCTCGGCGTCCCCGTCGCGACGGTCGCGATGGCCTACGCTTACGGCGACATGGCCACCAACATCATCCAGCCCTTCTGGGCCATTCCGCTGCTCAGTGTCGCCCGCCTCGATTTCCGCGACATCCTCGGCTACGAGATCCTCGTCTTCGCGCTCTACAGCGCGTTCATGAGCGTGGCCCTGCTCCTCGCCTGAGGGTCAGGCGGGGGCTTGCCACGGCGCGGCGAGGACGGCCTGCAGCCGCTTGAAGTCCACCGGCTTCAGGAGGTGCAGGTCGAACCCCGCGGCGTGGGCGCGCGCGACGTCCTCCGCCTGGCCGTAACCGGTGAGCGCTATGAGCTGCGGCCGACCGCCGCCGCCCTGGCGGAGGCGCTCCGCGACCGCGTACCCGGACAAGCCCGGCAGGCCGATGTCGAGCAGCACGAGGTCGGGCCGATAGCTCTCGACGTCCCGCAGCGCGGCTTCGCCGTCGTGGGCCATCTGTGCGTCGTGGCCCCACTGCCGGAGCGCGACCGCGAGCATCTCCGCGGAGTCGACGTTGTCGTCCACGACCAGAACCCGCCGCGCCCGCACGGGGCCGGGGGCGACAGGGGCGGCGACCGTGGCCACCGCCGCCGTGATGGGGAGATCGATGACGAATTCCGAGCCCCGGCCCGGTCCGTCGCTGCGGGCCTGGACGGCGCCCTGGTGCATCTCCACGATGGAGCGGACGAGGGCCAGCCCGATGCCGAGCCCTCCGGCGTTGCGGGCGAGCCCTTGTTGGCCCTGGGTGAATCGATCGAACAAGCGCGGCAGCAGGTCTTTGGGGATCCCCACGCCGGTATCGCTCACGCGCAGCCGCACCCGGCCCGCCTGCGCGGTCATCTCCACCGACACGCGCGCGCCGCGTCCGGCATGGCGCGCGGCATTCGCGAGCAGGTTTCCGACCACCTGCTCGAGGCGGACCGCGTCCCCGAGCACGCGCGCCTCGGAGGTCACGCGCACCTCCAGTTTCTGGCCGGCGGCGTCCAGCGCCGGCCGGGCGGATTCCGCCGCACGCCGCACCAGGGCCGCCATCTCGATCGGCTCCGTCCGCAGCTCCAGCTTTCCGAGGGTGATCCGCGACATGTCGAGGAGGTCGTCCACGAGGCGCGACAGGGTGCGCGTGTTCCGCTCGACGATCTCCGCCGCGTGCACCCGCATGTCGGGGCCGGACGCCGGGGAGAGGATCACGCGGACGGCGTGCGTCGCGGCCGCGAGCGGGTTGCGCAGCTCATGGGCGAGCATGGCGATGAACTCGTCCTTCCGCCGGTCCACGTCGCGGAGCTCGCGCAGCGCGGCCCCGAGCTCGGCCTCGGCCCGGCCCACGACCACGGTCAGCGCCTCCGCCTGCAGGCTGGCCGCGCGGACGACCGCGGCCTGACCCGCGGACGCCAGCGCGCGCCGCTCCGCGCGGTACACCGCGGCGACCAGCCCGAGGAGCGGAAGGGCTTCCATGCAGGCGGCGATCCGCGGGCGCCCACCGAGCAGCACGGCCACCGCTTCGCTCTCGCCGGCGATGGCCACGGCGGAAAGCGGCTCGGCGCTTCCCGGCCAGAGCAGGGCGCCGCTCACGGTCTGGCCAGGCGCGCACGATGCGACGAGGTCGCGCCAGGCCCGGCCGCCGGGCAGGGTCTGGGGAAAGCCGGGAGCGGGGAGGAGGCGACCCGTCTCCGCGTCCTTGACGAAGAGGACGAGGTGTTGCGCGCCCAGGTAGCGGGCGAGCTGCGCCGCCGCGTCCGAGCGGCGCGCGGGGTCGGCCAGCCCTTCGATGAGCGGCAGCGTCTCGACCAGTGGACTACTCCGGGATCACGCAGACGACGGCGGTGCAGTTGTGGAATCCGCCCGTCTCGCCGTCTGCGCGCGCAATCTGCCCGAGGCTGTTGCATCCTGCGAAGGGCGCGCCGGCGAGCGCCTCGCGGACGGCGTCGAGCTCGAAGCCGAAGTCCTTCCCCATGCGCAGCCGCGTCGCGACGCAGTCGAAGACGAACGCGACCGCGGGCTTGTTCCCGTTCAGCTGGGCGATGGCCGCCGATGCGCTCTCCGCGGCGGCCTTGGCGGCGTCGGCGGTGTTCACGGACATCACGGAGACCGTCGCGCCGGTCGGCACTTCGGTCGCGGTGGTGACTGCGCCGTCCGCCTCCACGCCGAGCGCGACCCGCAGCTTGTGGCCCGATCCGGTGTGAATTCCGATGACGTTGTGCAGGAAGAAGGGCAGTGGATCGGCGCGCTCGAAGACCTGTCCCGTCTGGCCGGCGTGCTCCTCGAAGATGTCGGCGGCGGGTATGGCGTCGAGGCTGGCCAGGCGCGTGCCGGCGGCCTCGGTGACGCGGAAGGGCTGCCCGGTGGGCTTCCATCCATGGCGGACGCCAAGGCCGATCGGCTTGTTGGAGAGGATCTCGAGCGCGACCGCGGCGTCGGGGATCGCCTCCGTCCCGTGGAACACGTACCGGTTCTCGAACCGATCGTCTCCGCCGGCGCCCCCTCCGAACAACGTATAGAGACCGCCGGTGAGCGTGTTGATCTCGCCCACGAGCTCGTCCGCGTGGCCGGCCAGCGCGTCGGCCATGACCAAGAGCGTGCGGTGCGCGTAACCGTGATCCCCCATCCCGGCCAGGCTTGAAACTACCGCGCGTGCCGCCGCCCCCCGGTCTGCCATCAACCGACGCCCGACGCCGGCCGCAAATCTCATTTCCGGGGCGTGCAGCGCGATGGCGCAGGCCTGTCCCACGCCCTGGCTGTCGCTCGTGAATTCGCCCGCGGACGAGGAGCCGACGAGGATCTCCGGGTGACAGGCCTCGTCGATGGCGCGCAGGAGCACGGAGAAATCGTAGCGTGGGGAAGCGAAGAGGATGACGGCGTGCGGCCGCACGTCCCCGAACTTCTCGCGGACCTGACGGCCCAGGTCGGCCCCTGCCTGCGCTGCGTCCTCGTGATCGGCGTTCGCGACGACGGCGCGTGTGGGCATGTCGGGTCCTCCTGGGGCCTGTTTCACCTTACACCCTCGGGTCGGGGCCCACGCGATTGGCGCGCGCTTTGCGAGGAGAGCTACTCCATCGTCGTCTGGTCGCCCAGGCCCGGGCGGACCGTCACGCGTACCGACGAGGTCGCCAGCGCGCGGGTGGTGCGGCGCATGGTGATCCGGATGTTGTAGATCCCCGCCTTGCCGTAGGCGTGGCTGCCGGTGAAGCGCCGCTCGATCCTGGTCACCCCGGGCTCGAAAGGCTTGCAATCCGACTCGGCGACGCTCTTGCCGCCGTCGTCCCAGTCCCACTCGATCTCCGGGCAGTGATACTCCTCGACGTCCGCACCGCCCGAGAGCTCGGCCGTCACGAGGACGCGGACGGGAGAGAACGCCATGCGCGGCGTCGCGCGGAGGTCGAGCCGCGGCTTCTTGACCTTGGCGCCGTCGGCGAAAGCAGGCACGGCCGCGATCGCGGCCAGCGTCACGAGTAGAGCGAGGCGCTTCATCGTCACCTATCTCCGGCCCCCCGGAGGACTCGATCGGCATTGTAACCTACGTGCTGGAGACCAACCTGCCCAACGAGATCCGTCTGCGACTGGCCGCTTCGGCGGCGTCGAAGGAGCGCCGCCTGGCGTCGCTGCTGGCTGCCCGCGCCAGGGATGACTCGGGCGCGCTGGCCGATGCCGTCCGCGAAGCGCAGGCGACGGGAAGCCTCGGGCTCGCCGGGATGACGCCGGACCGCGAGCAGGTGCGCGGCCTCGTGCGCGCGGCGTCGGCCGTGGATTCCGCGGCCCCGCTCACCGTCGATGCGCTCCTCTCGTGGCACCGCGCCGCCATCGGCCCTGGCCGCCTCCGGTCGACGGAGGCCGCCCGTGCGGGGGCGACACCGCCCGCGCCGCCGGAGTTCATCGCGTCGCGTCTGGCCATCTTCGAGCAGTGGATGAACGCGCCCAGCGCCGCCGAGCTCACCGCATCGCAGCAGGGCGCGCTGGCTCTGGCCCGCATCGTCGAGGTCAAGCCCTTCGACGACGGCAACGGCCGCGTCTCGCGTCTCGCCGCTTCTCACCTCATGGTGCGGGCCGGCGCGCGCCCGCCGATCCTCGTCGCGGCGGACGCCGCGCGCCTCGAGAACGCGCTCCAGGCCGCGTTCCAGCTCCACACCGAGCCGCTGGCCGCGCTCCTCGAGGAGGGCGCGGAGCGCGCGCTCGACGTGATGATCCGTGCCGCCGAGCGCCCAGGCTAATCGACGGTGTTGGTCATGTCGCCGAGGCCGGGGCGCACCGAGATGAGCGCCGTGGCCACCGCGAGCGCGCGTCTCGCGTGGCGCATCGTGATCTTCACGGTGTAATTCCCGGCCTGGCGATAGGCGTGGTTGGCGGTGTAGCGCCGCTCGAGCGGCGCACCCGTCTCCGCCGGCGCGCAGTCTTCCTGGTGCACGCTCTTCCCGCCGTCGTCCCAGTCCCATTCGACCTCGGGACAGTAGAAGTCGGCCGTGTCCTCGCCGCCGGAAAGCTCCGCGGTGAGCAGGATGTTCACGGGCGAAAACGCCATTCGCGGCGTTGCGCGCAGGTCGAGCCGCGGCCTTTTGCCGCGCGGCTGGGCCGTCGCGAACCCGCCGGATGCGATGGCAAGGGCGGCGATCGCCGTGATGAGGCCCCGGGTGTCGCGCATTTCTGACCTCCGTCGTACGGGCCGGCCAGAATGCAAGAGGCGCGCCACGCGTCAGTCGCGCGTGGTCGGGTCCGGTCCTTCCTGCTGCGCCCGCTTCCGGTCACGCTTGTCGAGGAGCTCGCTCGTGGTGCGGAGCTCGCCGCTGTCGATCTCCTGGACGCCCAGCGCGCGGCCCAAATCGTCGACGCGATCCTGGTCGGGCGTCATCACGCTGCCGCCCGGGCCTTCATCGCCGACCGTCGCGTTGTCCATCGCATTCGACTCGATGTCGCCGGCCTTCAGGCGGCTGTCCCCGCGGTTGGTCGTATCCGTGCGGCTGGCCGGGGTCGCGGTGAGGGGCAGGACGCCGGTACGCATCGCCTCCCCGGCGACGGCGGTTGCGGACGGGCCGGAAGACGGCTGGGCAATTTCGGCGGCGATCTCGGCGGCGGCACTCGAGCCCTTCGCCTTCGTGCGGTCCGCCTTCGGCTTGCGCGGCATGATGCCTCCTCGGTCCCCGATTCGGGGCACGGAATCGTCTCCTTGGAATATCGCGCGGTTTGCCGCGGGCCGCCGAGGTTCGGCGAAAGAAAAGCCATACCATCGCGGCGTGGAGATCCCGGTTCCGCCATCGCTCCGGCGCGTCCTCGACGCGCTCGTCGCGCGCGGGGGGCGGCCGTTCCTCGTCGGGGGCGCGGTGCGCGATGCGCTCCTCGGCCTCCCGGCCACGGATCTCGACGTCGAGGTCTTCGGCCTTCCCGCGGAAACCGTACGCGACGTGCTCGCGGGCTTCGGGCCGGTGAACGCCGTCGGCGAGGCCTTCACCGTCTTCAAGCTGAGCGGGCTCGAGGGCCTTCCCGCCGCGGTGGACGTCTCACTGCCGCGGCGCGACTCGAAGTCGGGGCCGGGCCATCGCGGCATCGTCGCGGTCGGAGACCCGTCTCTTTCGATCGAGGACGCGTCGCGCCGGCGCGACATCACGATAAACGCACAGCGGTTCGATCCCATTTCCCGCGCGTTTCACGATCCGCACGGCGGCCTTAGCGACCAGCAGGCGCGCGTGCTGCGCCCGGGCGACGCCGGCCAC
>JANMPI010000339.1:0-6388 GCA_031369785.1 Acidobacteriota bacterium | reverse complement strand
CACGGCCACGATGTAGAAGGTCAGCATCCCCGTGATGGCGGAAAGGGCGACCACCGGCCGCAGCAGCCGGGCGGGGCTGATGCCGCTGGCGCGCAGGGCCACGATCTCGCTGTCGCTGGCCAGCCGGCCAAAGGCCAGCAGGACGCCCATGAGGAAGGCCATGGGGATGGTGACCGAGAAAATGCTCGGCAGGAGGTACGCGAAGGCCCGGGCCACGGTGGCGAGATCGGCCCCGCGGGAGACCAGCACCTTCATCAGGTTGGTGATCTGGTCGAGGAGCAGGATGAAGGTGAAGAGGAGCAGGCCGAGCGCGGTGGGGGGCCAGATCTCCCGCGCGACGTACCGGTCGAGGATGGTCGGCCGGAGCCAGCGCGACAGCGTCACCGGGAAATCTTAGCGGCCCTTGCGATAAGGTGGGTAGGAGGAGGAGGGCACGTGGCCGACGACATCGAATCCATTCTTCGCGAGACCCGCGTCTTCGGTCCTCCGGAGGCGTTCCAGCGCACCGCCCACGTCCAGAGCATGGACGACTACAAGGCGCTCTACGACCGCAGCCTCAAGGACCCGCAAGGATTCTGGGGCGAGCAGGCGCAGACGCTCCGCTGGTCACGGCAGTGGGACCAGGTGCTGGAGTGGAAGGCGCCCTTCGCGAAGTGGTTCATCGGCGGGCAGCTGAACGTGTCCGAGAATTGCCTCGACCGCCACGTGACCACCTGGCGCAAGAACAAGGCCGCGATCATCTGGGAAGGGGAGCCCGGAGATACGCGGACGCTCACGTACCAGGAGCTGCTGCGCGAGGTCTGCCGCTTCGCGAACGTCCTGCGCGGCCTCGGCATCGAGAACGGTGACCTCGTCGGCATCTACATGCCGATGATCCCCGAGGCGGCCATCGCCATGCTGGCCTGCACGCGCATCGGTGCTGTGCACAGCGTCGTCTTCGGCGGCTTCAGCTCGGAGGCGCTGCGCGACCGCATGAACGACGCGGAGGCGAAGCTCATCGTCACCGCCGACGGCGGGTACCGCCGCGGCGCCGTGGTGCCGCTGAAGGCGAACGTGGACGGCGCCTTGAAGGGCGCGGGCTGCGCGACGGTGAAATCGGTGGTGGTCGTGCGGCGGACCGGCCAGCCGATCCCGATGAAGGCCGGCCGCGACCATTGGTGGCACGAGCGGATGGAAGCCGCGTCCGATGTCTGTCCCGCGGAGCCGCTCGACTCCGAGCACCCGCTGTACATCCTCTACACGAGCGGCACGACGGGGAAGCCGAAGGGCGTCGTGCACACGACCGGCGGCTACCTGCTGCAGACCGCGCTCACCATGAAGTACGTCTTCGACCTCAAGGACGAGGACACGTACTGGTGCACGGCGGACATCGGCTGGGTGACCGGCCACAGCTACGTGGTCTACGGGCCGCTCGCCAACGGCGCGACGACGCTGATGTACGAGGGAGCGCCCAACCACCCGGAGCCCGATCGCTTCTGGCGAATGATCGCCCGCCATCGGGTGACGATCTTCTACACCGCGCCCACCGCGATCCGCTCGTTCGTGCGCTGGGGCGAGCAGTGGCCGCTGAAGCACGACCTCACGTCCCTGCGCCTGCTGGGAACGGTGGGGGAGCCGATCAACCCTGAGGCGTGGATGTGGTACCGCACGGTGATCGGCGGCAGCCGCTGCCCGATCGTCGACACCTGGTGGCAGACGGAGACGGGCGCGATCATGATCAGCCCTCTGCCGGGCGTCACGCCCACCAAGCCGGGATCGGGGACGCTGCCCTTCTTCGGCGTCGAGCCCGAGGTGGTGGACAAGGATGGGGTGGCGGTGCCCCCCGGCGCCGGCGGCTACCTCATCATCAAGAAGCCGTGGCCGTCGATGCTGCGCACGGTGTACAAGGACCCCGAGCGCTACGTCGAGCAGTACTGGAAGAAGTTCCCCGGCATCTACTTCACGGGCGACGGCGCGCGCCGCGACGCCGACGGCTATTTCTGGATCATGGGACGCGTCGACGACGTCATCAACGTGGCCGGCCACCGCCTGGGCACGATGGAGATCGAGAGTGCCCTGGTGTCGCATCCGCGCGTCGCGGAAGCCGCGGTCGTCGGGCGGCCTGACGAGCTCAAGGGATCGGCGCTGGTCGCCTTCGTCACCGTGCAGCAGGGTGGCGCCACGCCGGACGAGAAGCTGCGCGCCCAGCTGAAGGAGCACGTGGTGCGCGAGATCGGCGCGATCGCGCGGCCGGAAGAGATCCGCTTCACCGAGGGCCTGCCCAAGACCCGCAGCGGCAAGATCATGCGCCGCCTGCTGCGCGACATCGCGGCGGGGAAGGAGTCGGTGGGGGACACGAGCACGCTCGAGGACTACTCGGTGCTGGCGAAGCTGCGTGCGGAGGAGGAGTAGCGCCTCCGGCCGCCGCCTTTTCCTGGGCGCCGGCCTCGCCGCCACTGCGGGGCTGATTCTCCCGCGGCCATCGGACGCCGCGAGCGCGTCCTCGGTCGCGTCCGCCGTCCGCGCGCTGCGCGACCGGTTTCCGGACCTCCGCCGCCGCTTCATCTTCGAGTACTACCCGTGGTACGGGCGCGACCCTTGGCGGCACTGGGACGCGGAGGACCGCCGCCCGCCCGCCGACATCGCGGCGCCGTACATGCCGCGCCTCGGCCCCTACGATTCGCGTTCCCGCGCCGTCCTCGAGCAGCACGCGCGCTGGATCGCGGACAGCGGGATCGGCGCCGTGAACCTCAGCTGGTGGGGGCCGGACAGCTTCGAGGACCGCGCCGCGCACGGCGTCATGGACGTCATGCGCGACCACGACATCAAGGTGACGTTCCACCTCGAGCCCTACGCCAACGACCGCGGGGGCCGGTTCGCGGAAGATGTGCTGTACCTGATCAAGGAGTACGGCGAGCGGCGGCGGTTCGACGCGCTTCTGCTCCTCACTCACCCCGAGGGCGGCGTGAGCCCCGTCTTCAAGGGCTTCCGGACGATCCTGCCCGCCACGGAGCGCGACTGCCGCGGCGTGGAGCAGCCGGTCGCCGATTTCACGTCCAACGATGAGTGGCAGAGAGCGCTGGGCCGCCTGCGGTCGGTCCTCCGCGGCGAATTCGAACGCGTGATCGTCCTCGCCGACAGCCTCGACGTCGATCGCGTGGCCGCGTCCGGCTTCGACGGGCTCGCGATCTACGATAACTTCGTCGGACCGGAGCGCTACGCCGCCGCCGCCCGCGCCGCGTCCTCGCGCGATCTGCTGTTCTCGCTGAACGTCAACCCCGGGTTCGCCGTCGTGCGCGCGCGGGTGCCGACGTTCGACGCCTGCGGCCAGCCCGGCCGCGTGCTGCCCTTCGTCCCGCCGCTCGGCGATCTCGATCTGACTACGGCCGCCGGGCGCGAGCGCGCCGCGGACCTGTCCAGCCGGCGCATCGTGGAGACCTTCCGCACCACCGTCGCGCTGCAAGCTGATCCCGCGCTGTCGAACGCGCAGCACGGCTTCTTCCTCACCTATGTGAACTCGTTCAACGAATGGCACGAAGGGCACGCCTTCGAGCCGATGCAGGATGCGGCGGCGCTCACGCCCGAGGAGCGCGCGGCCGGTTATCACAACCCGTCGCGCGGCGACTACCGGCTGGCCCTCCTCGCGTCCCTGGTCGCGGGCGTCGTCGAGGGGCGCGAAGCGACGTTGACGCGCGCGCACCCGCGCACGTAGGGTTCGAGGTGCTTTGAGCAAGGCCCGCCTGGAAGCGTTCAGCGACGGTGTGTTCGCGGTCCTGATCACCATCATGGTCCTCGAGCTGAAGGTGCCGCACGGGGACGACTGGTCGGCCGTGCGCCCGCTGCTGCCGGCGTTCCTCACCTACGTGCTGAGCTTCGTGTTCCTCGGCATCTACTGGAACAACCATCACCACATGCTGCACGCCACCGACCGCATCACGGGGCGGGTCCTGTGGCCGAACCTGCACCTCCTCTTCTGGCTGTCGCTCGTGCCGTTCGTCACCGGTTGGATGGGCGAGAACCACTGGGCGCCCATTCCCACCGCCGCCTACGGTGTCGTGCTGCTGATGGCGGCGGTCGCCTTCACGATCCTGCAGCGGGTGCTGGTCGCGGACCATTCGGCGTCCCGGCTGGCCCGGGCGGTGCGGAAGGATCGCCGCGAATGGGTGTCGCTCGCGATGTACGCATCGGCGATCCCGTTGGCGTTCGTCAACCAGTGGATCTCGGACGCCCTCTACGTCGGGGTGGCGCTCCTCTGGCTGGTGCCGGACCGGCGGATCGAGTCAGTGATCGGCGGCGAGGCCGAATAACGAGCGCTGTCCGGGCCCGCGCTCGAGGTCGAGAAGCCGTTCCTTCCGCCACAGGCCGCCCCCGTAGCCGCCGAGCCCGCCGCCGTGATTCACGACGCGGTGGCAGGGAATTACGATCGCGATGCGGTTCAGGCCGTTGGCGCGCCCCACCGCGCGCTGGCCCTCCGGTGAGCCGAGGCCCCGGGCGAGATCGAGGTAGGACCGCGTCTCGCCGTACGGGATCGCCTGCAGGGCCTGCCAGACGCGCTCCTCGAAGGGTGTTCCCGGCGCGACGATCGGCACGGTGAAGCGCTTCAGCCCGCCCGCGAAGTACGCCGCCAGCTGCTGGCGCAGGGTCTCGAGGTGCTCGTGGTCGCCCTCGACGATCGTCGGCGCGATGCGGCGCTTGAGCCCGGTCAACTGCGCCTGGAGGCGTGTCGGGTCGGTGTATTCGAGAAGGCAGATGCCTTCGTCGATGGCGGCGGCGGCCATCGGGCCGAGGGGCGTCTCCAGATGCGTGAAGACGATGGTGTCCATGGCGTTCCCAGCGTCGGCGTGCATGGGCGCGGCTCGGGTTGCCCTCATGGCTTGCATCGTTACGCAGCCAGGTGCCGCCTCAGGTCTTGACACCCTGACGACGAGCCGTATGGTTCCCACATGCCCATGCGGAACGCCCTACTCGACACCACCGTCTGGCTGCTCAGGCTCCTTTCGCGCTCGCGAATCGACAAGGCGCAGGACCTTCCGCCGCTGCCGACGTTCCGCAGTGGAGGGCACCTCGTCGACGTAGCCAACCGCGACGCCCTCGGTCGAGCCATGAACTCCATGGACATCAAATCCCATGACTGAGCCATGGTCTATGGTAGTCTGATGGCATGAAGGCTGGCATCGACAAGGCAGGACGCCTCGTGATCCCGTCCGAGATCCGCCGGCGCGCCGGGTGGAAGGACGGGACGGAGCTGGAGATCGTCATCGAGGACGACGGCTCGGTGCGCCTGGTCCGGGACGTGCCCGGCCCGCGCCTCCACAAGGTCGGACGCCGTCTCATCGCCCGGCCCACGGTAAAGAAAGGCGCGCAGCCGACGGTGGACGTGGCGTCCCTCATCGAAGAGGAGCGCGGGCGGTGGCCGTGGTAGCCGAGCGGGTCCCGCTGCGCGAGACCTTCGTCGACACGAGCGTCATTCTCTGTGCCTTGATCGATTTCGGCGCCCGGTCCGCGGCGGCCCTCGCGCTCTTCGACGCCATCGTGGCTTCCCGGGACCGCCGCCCGAAGACGTCGTGGCACTGTTGCCTCGAGGCCTATTCGGTGGCGACCCGCCTCCCGGAAGAGTTCCGACTGCGTCCGTCGGAGATCGTGAGCCTCATCGAAGCCGAGGTCATGGGGCGATTCGACGTGCTGGACCTTCCCGCGCCGGCGCGCCAAGAGTTCTTACGCGACTGCGCACGCCACGGCGTCGCGGGCGGCCGACTCTACGATTCGCACATCGCCGCCACCGCTCGAGCCTCGCGGGCCCGGCTGATCGTGACCGAGAACCGCCGGGACTTCGTCGGGTTGGAGCGCGACGGCCTCCGGGTTGTCGATGCGGATGGCGCCTTACGCCTGGTGGAGAGGGGCGGGCGTGCTCGGGGATAAGAGTGGCGAGAGCGGCCCCTATCCGGCTACCCCGCCTGTTTACAGGTTCCGATAAGGTGTGTTCGGACAGTAAGTATAACTGGTTGACATAAGTCCGCAGATTCGATAGGTTCGCGGAATGCCTCGGATCGGCCGCCCTCCGATGACTGGCGACCAGGTTCGCGAGCGGATCAGCGCGTACCAATCCCGGTACGGTGTCAAAGAACTGAATCCGGACGGCTTTCCGGTCTTCCCGGCCGGGCTCCGCGAAACGCAACAGCACCGGGAATGGATGGCGCTCTATCAACTGTTCAACCGCGCCCGGACTCGCGCGGCCGAAGCGCCATCGCACGGCGCCGCGGGCAATGTCTGTCCCGTCTGTCTCGACGCGAAGGCATTCGAGCACAAGGACTGTACGGCCGCCGTCACCCTGGTCCGCCGGCTTGGCTTGCCGAGCCTTGACCGGATCCGGGCCCAGGCGTTCAAGAAGAAAAGCTGACCGCGGATCAGC
>JANMPI010000246.1:0-4673 GCA_031369785.1 Acidobacteriota bacterium | reverse complement strand
GCGATCGGATCCTCGACGTCGGCCCCGCGCTCTCCGCGAGCCCGCCGTCCCGCACCCAAGCGCACGCGCCGCCGTTGAGCGAGCGGCTCCGGGCCGCGCTGCTCGGAGCGGTCGTTCTCGCCGGCCCCCTGCCGGAGCCTTCGCTGGTGCTGCGCGGGGGGCGGGTGATGGACGGCAGCGGCGCCGCGGGATGGATCGCGGACGTACGGATCCAGGGCGATCGGATCCTCGACGTCGGCCCCGCCCTCTCCGTGTCGTCCGGGGAGCGGATCGTCGATGTCACCGGCCTCGTCCTAGCACCCGGGTTCATCGACGCCCACAGCCACGCCGACCGGCAGATCTTCGCGCTGCCCGCGGCCTCGCAGACGGCGCAGGGGATCACGACCGCCGTGGTGGGCGTGGATGGCGCCGGCCCGTATCCGGTGGGCGCGTTCCTCGACCGGCTGGCCGCCGCGCCGGCGTCGGTGAACGTCGCCACCCTGGTCGGACACACCGCGGTCCGCCGCGCCGTGATGGGCGACGCGCGCCGCGAGGCCTCCGCGGACGAGTCCGCCGCAATGGCGGCCCTCGTGGAGCGGGCGCTGGCCGAAGGCGCGTTCGGGCTCTCGTCCGGCCTCGCGTACGAGCCGGCGTACGAGGCCACCCCGGACGAGATCGCCGCCCTGGCCCGCGCCGCCGCGCCGACGTTCTACGCGACGCACGTCCGCAACGAGGCCGACGGAGTCTTCGACGCCCTCGCGGAAGCCGTCGACATCGGCCGCCGCACGGGGATCGCGGTCCACGTCTCGCACCTGAAGCTCGCGGGCGCGGCCAGCCGCGGGCGCGCCGCGGACGCGCTGGCGGTGCTGCGCGGGGCCGACGCCGACGTCAGCGCGGATTGGTATCCCTACGACTTCTGGGTGTCGACGACGGCGTCCCTGGTCGGGCCACGCGCCGGGCCCGGCGCGTGGGCGCGGGTGCTCGCCGAGGTGGGAGGCGCCGAGCGGCTCACCATCACCCGCTTCGCGGCCGATCGCTCATTGGAGGGTCGCACCATCGCCGCGGTGGCGGCCGCGCGCGGGCGGACCGCGATCGAGGTGCTGCGCGACCTCGCGCGCCGCGGGCACGCCGGCCTCGCCGGACGGGCGATGGAGGAGAGCGACCTCGAAGCCTTCCTGCGCAGCCCGCGGGTGATGATCGGCTCCGACGGCGGCATCCGCGTCGAGCATCCGCGGGGCGCGGGGGCCTTTCCACGCGTGCTGGCGCGCTACGTCCGCGAGCGCGGCGTGATCAGCCTGGAGGCGGCGATTCACAAGATGACGGGCCTGCCGGCGGCGCGGCTCGGCCTCGTCGATCGCGGGCGGATCGAGCCCGGCGCCTACGCCGACCTCGTGGTGTTCGATCCCGCGACCATTGCCGACCGCGCGACCGCCCTGCAGCCGCAGCGGCCGCCGGTGGGGATCACGCACGTGCTGGTGAACGGGGTCTTCGTCCTGCGCGACGGCAAGCCGACCGCCGCGCGCCCGGGCCGAGCGTTACGCCGCCGCTAGCCTATTCCCAGGGGATGTCGGGCATGGCCAGGCGTGCGACCGGAACGCCATCCCGCAAGTGCGCGTCGCAGATCTCCGCCAGGTCGGCGGGCGTGACGCCGGCGTACCAGACGTTGTCCGGGTACACCGCGACCGTGATGCCGCGGCTGCAGTGCTTCAGGCAGCTCGTCCTGCTCACGATCACGCGGCGGCCGAGCCCCTTGTCCTTCGCCATCGCCTTCAGCTGCTCGTAGAGGGCGGGAGATCCCTTGGCCGCGCACGAGCCCTTCGGGCTGTCCGCCGGCCGCTCGTTGATGCAGACCAGCACGTGGCGCTCGGGCCTGGGCACGAGCCGATTGTAGGCTCGCCGCCGGCCGCGCGCGATGCCGAGGGATAATGGACGCATGAAAAACATGCCCCGCCGCATCGCCGTGCTCGCCCTGGCCGTGGCGCTTCCCGCCCTCGCGGGCGCGGACGAGCTGACCGTCGTCTCCCGCGTCACCGTGAACGGCAAGGCGGCGACCACCTCGACGCAGTACATCGGCACGCAGAAGATCCGCAGCTCGGACGGGGAGCACGACACGATCGTCGACCTCGCCGCGGGCCGCTTCACCGTGATCGACCACAAGAAGAAGGAGTACTACGAGTTCACACGCGAGGACATGGCCGCGTCCATGCAGAAGCTCGAGCAGCAGATGTCCGGCCCGATGGGCGGGATGCTCGAGAAGATGATGGGCGGCAGGGCCGGCGACGTGACGGTGGCCAAGGGCGCGGCGCGCAAGGTCGCGGGCTACGACTGCACCGACTACACCTACACCCTCGGCGAGAACATGAAGTACGACGTGTGCACGACCCAGGCCCTCCAGCTCCCCGACCAGCTCTACTACTACGACGCGCTCAAGGGGCCGTATTCGATGATGGGGCCGATGGGAAAGCGCTTCGAGAAGCTCTTCGACGAAATGAAGAAGGTCAAGGGCTTCCCGGTCGCCATGAACTCGACGGTCAACATGATGACCGTGAAGATGCAGCTCACCTCCGAAGCGACCGAGGTGAAGAAGGGCGCGATCCCGGAATCGGCGTTCGCGATCCCGGCCGGGTACAAGCTGAAGCCGTCTCCGTTCAAGAAGTGAACCCGATCGTCTCCACCGATTGGCTCGCGGGGGAGATCGGGGAAGGGGACCTCCGCGTCGTCGACGTGCGGTGGTACCTCGATCCGCGGCGCATCGGACGCGACGCGTACCGCGCGGGCCATATCCCGGGGGCGGCCTTTCTCGACGTCGATGCGGACCTCGCCGCACCGGGGGGCGGCCGCGGGCGTCCGGCCGGCCGTCATCCCTGGCCATCGGAAACGCAGGTCGCGGAATCGATGGCGGTGGCGGGAATCGGGCCACGAGCGCGCGTCGTCGCCTACGACGATCAGTCCGGCGCGGTGGCGGCGCGGCTCTGGTACGTGCTGCGCGCCCACGGCCACGACGCCGTCGCCGTCCTCGACGGCGGGATCACGAAGTGGCAGGCGGAAGGCCGGCCGCTGGAGACGGACACGCCGGCCGTCGCCCGGGCCGCCGCGACCGCGCGCCTGCGGCCGGGCTGGGTCATCGACAAGGCGGCGATGGTCTCGCGCGCGCCGGATGCACTCGTCCTCGACGCCCGGGCCGCCGAGCGCTATCGCGGCGAGACCGAGCCCATCGACCCGCGCGCCGGCCACATCCCCGGCGCGTTGAGCGTGCCGTTCGCGGGCAACCTCACCACGGACGCCGTCCCCGTCTTCCGTGACGCCGGCGAGCTGCGTGCGCGTTTCGCCGCCGTCGGCGCGGACACCCGCGAGGCCATCGTGTACTGCGGCTCCGGCGTCACCGCCAGCAACGATCTCCTCGCCCTGCACGCGGCCGGCCTGCGCGGGCGGCTGTACGCCGGATCGTGGAGCGAATGGAGCTCCGACCCTTCGCTCCCCATCGCGACCGGAGACAAGCCCTAGAGCCGGCCCGCCAGCTCCGCGAGTCGCGCGGCGCGGCTGTCCTTGGCGGACACGATCGGCTCCGCGATCGGCCACGCGATGCCGAGCGCGGGATCGCTCCACAGGATCGCGATTTCGTCCGCGGCGTCGTACGGCTCGGTGCACTTGTACTCGACGTGCGCGGTCTCGCTCAGCACGCAGAACCCGTGCGCGAAGCCGGGCGGGATCCAGATCTGCCGGAAGTCCTCGCCGGAGATGGTGACCGCGACCGAAGCGCCGAAGGTCGGTGAGCCGGGGCGGATGTCCACCGCGACGTCGAAGATCTCGCCTTCGACGACGCGGATGAGCTTTCCCTGGGGCCGCTTCACCTGCGCGTGGAGGCCGCGCAGCGTGCCGCGGCCGGAGCGGGAGTGGTTGTCCTGGACGAACGCGGCGGCGATCCCCCCCGCGGCGTACTTCGCGCGGTGGTACGTCTCGAGGAAGAACCCGCGCGCGTCGCGGTGCACGTCCGGGTCGACGACGATCACGTCCGGGATCCCGGCCGGTGTGAACTTCAGCGCGGCTCCTCTTCGAGCATCCGCTCGAGGTACTGGCCGTATTCGTTGCCCTTCATGGTCGCCGCGACCGACTTCACCTGCGCCTCGTCGATGAAGCCCATCTTGTAGGCGACCTCCTCCGGGCACGCGACCTTCAGCCCCTGCCGCTGCTCGATGGCCTGGATGAAGTTGGAGGCCTGCAGCAGCGCCTCCTGGGTCCCGGTATCGAGCCAGGCCATCCCGCGGCCGAGGGTCTGCACGCGTAGCACGCCGCGGTCGAGGTAGGTGCGGTTGACGTCGGTGATCTCGAGCTCGCCGCGGGGCGACGGCTTCAGGCGCTCCGCGATGTCGAGCACCTGGTTGTCGTAGAAGTAGAGGCCGGTGACGGCGTACGAGGAGCGCGGCTGGGCCGGCTTCTCCTCGATGCTGATGGCGCGGCCGGCGCCGTCGAACTCCACGACGCCATAGCGCTCGGGATCGCGCACGCGATAAGCGAACACTGTAGCGCCGTCTTTCTGCGCGGCGGCGCGCTGGGTGGCGGTGACGAGGTCGTTGCCGTAGAAGATGTTGTCGCCGAGGGCGAGGGCGACCGCATCGTCGCCGACGAAGTCGCGGCCGATGATGAAGGCCTGGGCCAGGCCCTCCGGCTTCGGCTGCGCCGCGTACTCGAAGCGA
>JANMPI010000296.1:0-1504 GCA_031369785.1 Acidobacteriota bacterium | reverse complement strand
CCGTGCCCTCGAAGCGATCCTCGGGACGCGCGGTCCGCGACGAAAGTGGCGTGTCCAGGCGCACCTGCATCTCGGTCTCCGCCGGCACCGTCACGCTGCCCGTGGACCAGCGGCGGTTGGTCGCTCCGAGCACGTCGTCGTTCAGCTTGCGGATGTCGTCGCGCACCCAGCTCACGTCCTGGACGGAGGGCCCCTCCGCACTGGGGGAACGCTCGTGCCGGCGGATCTGCACGCGGAGGTATGTGACGTTCTCGCGGACCTCCTCGGTGCGGTCCTTGAACTCGGCGTAGCGGGGATTGTCGGGAGAAAGGTTGCGGACGGCCTCCTCGAGGTTGTACAAGTCGGCCTGCACGCGCTGGATGTCCTGGGTCGAGGCGCTCCCGGGATGATCCGCGGCCGCAGGGACGGCGAAGGACGCCGCCAGCAGGAACGCGGGCAGGGCAGCAAGCTTCATCATCGGCACTCTCCTTGGGGCTGAAGAGACAGGCCCAAGGCCAAGCTAAAGCAAGAAACAGGCCAGAAACGGCCCCCGGCGACCGGAACCGGGGGCCGTTGCGGTTAGTTCTGGACCTTCACTTCGCTCGCGGCCACGCTGGCCGCCGAAGTGCTGCACGCGGTGAGGGTGCCGCGCACGTGAATGCGCGCGCCGCTGGTCACGCTCGCCTGGCACTGCGCCGGCGTCGTGCTCGGGCCGTTGCAACGGACGGTGCCCGCCGCGGCCTGGATGCTCACCGGCCCCGACGCGCGGTTGCCGTTCACGGTCATCATGAATGACGGCAAGCCGCCGCTCGCGACCCGGCCCTCGAGCTCGATGCCGTCACCGACGCGCCCGCCGTTGATCATGCACGCCGCGCCCGGCGCCGGCGAAGGCGTCGTGCTGTCGCCCTGCATCTTGATCTCCCAGGCCAGCACTTCCTGCGCGCCTCTCGGCGTGGCGTCGAGCCAGACACCCTTCACGTGCACCCGCTGGCCCACGAGGAGCTCGGCCACCACCTTGGCGCGGTTGCCTTCGCGGATCGCCGTCTGGCCCGGGCGCGCGATCACGGTGCGGCCGTCGATCAGGAACCGGCTGTCCCCGGTCGGGTTCAGGGCGATGACCTGGTCGATGCGTCCCTCCATCTCGAGGTCGCCGTGGCCGATGCCGTTGCGGCGCTCCTCGACGAGCGTCACCGACGAGCCGGCGATGGCGATGGTGACGGTGAGCGCCTGGTTGGGCATCACCGCGGCGAAGGTCAGGCGCCCGATCTCGGCGTCGTCGGACAGGAAGATGAGCGTGAACGCGCCCTCGGGCAGTCCACGCAGCGTGAAGCGGCCGTCGGCGCCGATCGTCGTGGTCATCGCCGGGTTCTCGGCCACCCGGACGGTGAGGACGGCCGCGGACGACGCGCGCACCGACGACGCGCCGAAGTTCGATCCGACGACGGTCCCTTCGAGCGTCACCCCATTCGCCTCCGGTCCGTTGGGGTTGCCCCCGCACGCGATCAGGCGTAACGCGAGGACGGCG
>JANMPI010000239.1:0-1821 GCA_031369785.1 Acidobacteriota bacterium | reverse complement strand
GGTAGCCGCGCACCCAAAGCCCCTTCGCGCGCGCCTCCTGGACCACCGGCTCGATCGCTTTGAACGACTCGTCCACGCCCATGCCGATATTCTTCTGGTTGAACGTCTCGGAGACCGCGGTGAACACCGCGACGTGGTGGGCGTTCGCGGCGAGCGCCCGCTCGAGGCCCTTCGCGTTCGGGACGAGCACGATGAAGCGCGCGTCGGCGGCGCCCGGGGCACGCTCGGCCACCGCCTTCTCGAGGAGGGCGAGCACCTCCTCGGTCCCGGCCATTTGGGGCACCCGGTCGGGGCGGACGAACGCGCCGACCTCGATGTCAGTCAGCCCGGCGGCGGCGAGCGCGAGCGCGAACCGGGCCCGTTCGGCGGGGGCGATGGGGACGGCCTCGTTCTGCAGCCCGTCGCGCGGGCCGACCTCGACGATGCGGATGGAAGCCGGCCAGGGACCGGCGGACATGGCGGCGGGGTGTGTGCTCATTCCGGGAATATACACGGCCCCGTGTCCGGGATTACAATTCGCCTGCTCCTCCCCTTGCTGCGCTGCAACCGATCCATCCCCTCCCGGAGGTCACTGTGACCACGGTTCTCGTCAAGACCAACGACGGCGGGCAGGCCACGCTTGCTCCCGAAGATCTCGAAACCCTGCGCGCGCAAATTCGCGGGGCCCTCTGCCTCCCCGGCGAGCCCGGCTTCGACACCGCGCGCACCCTCTGGAATGCCATGATCGACCGCCGTCCCGCGCTCATTGTGCGCGCGCTCGGCGCCGCCGATGTCGTGGCCGCGGTCAAGTTCGCCCGCGCGCGCGGTCTCATGATCGCGATCAAGGGCGGCGGGCACAACATCGCCGGCAACGCGTGCTGCGACGGCGGGCTGATGCTTGATCTCTCGCTCATGAGGTCCGTGCGCGTCGACGCCGCGGCCCGCACCGCGCGCGCCGAACCGGGCGCGCTGCTCTCGGATTTCGACAAGGAGACGCAGGCGTTCGGCCTCGCGACACCGCTCGGCATCAACTCGACCACCGGGATCGCCGGCCTGACGCTCGGCGGCGGCTTCGGCTGGCTGAGCCGGCGCTTCGGCCTGACCGCCGACAACCTCCTCTCCGCCGATGTCGTCACCGCCGATGGCCGACTGCTGGTCGCGAGCGAACGCGAGAACCCGGACCTGTTCTGGGCGATCCGCGGCGGCGGTGGGAATTTCGGGGTCGTGACCTCGTTCGAATTCCGCCTGCACCAGGTTGGGCCGACGGTGCTCGCGGGCTTGATCGTCCACCCGTTCGCCGACGCGAAGACGTTGTTCGATGGCTACGAGAAGATCGTCGCCAATGCGCCGGACGAACTGACCGTGTGGGTGGTGATGCGCAAGGCGCCGCCGCTGCCGTTTTTGCCGGCCGAGTGGCACGGCAAGGAGGTGTTCGTGATCGCCGCCTGCTGGAGCGGTGAGCAGGCCGCCGGCGAGAAGGCGCTCGCGCCGCTGCGCGCGCTTGGCAAGCCGATCGCCGACGTCATCGGGCCGATGCCGCTCGCCGTCTGGCAGACCGCGTTCGACCCGCTGCTCACGCCGGGCGCGCGCAACTATTGGAAGTCGCACGATTTCACGTCGCTCGAGGACGGCCTCATCACCACGCTGCTCGAGGCCATCAAGCACCTGCCGACGGACGAGTGCGAGGTCTTCATCGGGCATCTCGGAGGGGCGGTCAATCGCGTGCCGGTGGGCGCGACCGCGTACCCGCACCGCGACGTGCTGTTCATCATGAACGTGCACACGCGCTGGCGGGACGCTGCGCAGGACGCTGCCTGCATTGGGTGGGCGCGCGGCCTGTTC
>JANMPI010000235.1:0-6737 GCA_031369785.1 Acidobacteriota bacterium | reverse complement strand
CCGGCATCCCGCGCCTGCCGCCGCAGCCGGCGCTGCCCTGGCACATGCCGGGGCCGGGAGGCGCCCCGCTCGCCCTCAGCTACGCGCTCATCCGCGCGCTCGTCCCGGCCGCCTTTGCCATCGCGATGCTCGGGGCCATCGAGTCGCTATTGTCCGCCGTCGTAGCGGACGGGATGACCGGGCACAAGCATGACTCCGACTCCGAGCTCGTCGCGCAGGGAGTCGCCAACATCGTGGCCCCCTTCTTCGGCGGGTTCGCCGCCACCGGCGCCCTGGCCCGAACGGCGGCCAATGTCCGCGCCGGCGCGCGATCGCCGCTGGCCGCGGTCTTCCATTCCATCTTCCTGCTCGTCGCCGTGGTCGCGATGGCGCCCATCCTCGGCTATCTGCCGATGGCGTCCCTCGCCGCGCTGCTCCTGGTGGTGGCCTGGAACATGGCCGACTGGACGCACGTCGTCCACTTGGTGCGCCGTGCTCCCCGGCCGGACGTGGCGGTGATGCTCACCTGCTTCGCCCTCACCGTCGTCTTCGACATGGTGGTCGCAGTCACCACCGGCATCGTCCTGTCGTCGCTCCTCTTCATGCGGCGGATGGTCGAGGTCTCGGGGACGCGCCTCGTCGGCGACGACCATCCCGAGCTCGACGTGCCGCTGCCCCGCGGCGTCCTGCTCTACGAGATCGCCGGTCCCCTCTTTTTCGGCGCGGCGCAAAAGGCGCTGGCGGCCATCACGGTAATGGAGCGCCGCGAGGTACGAACAGTCGTCCTCGACGTGCGCTCCGTGCCCGCCCTCGATGCGACGGGCCTCGCCGCGCTGGAGTCGCTCGTGAAGCGGCTGAACGGACGGAGCGTGAAGGTGATCCTGGCCGGCGTGCAGCCGCAGCCGATGCGCGCCTTTGCCCGCGCGGGATGGCGCAACCGACGCGGCTTCCTGCGGATCTTCCGCTCATTCGACCGCGCGATCCTGCTCGCGCGTCATTACGCTCCCGGCGCGCGGCCCTGATCCGCGGCCGGGCGCCCACGGCGGGCGTGCGCGGCCGGACACGGTCGCTTTGCCGCCGCCACAACCAACCACCGCCCTGACCGTGACTTGCGAAGAGACGGGTGACGGCACGCCGCTTGCTCCGTCCCGAGTGAGGTGAGCGATGGGCGCAGCGGCGATCCTGGCCCTCGAGGCCGGCGGCCGCCGGGGCCCCGGCGCGACCGATGTCCGCCGGCTGCTGGCCGAGTTCCGCCCCCGCTTCGTCAAGCGGTTGCCGTGCGGCATGCGCCCTGCATCTCTGGCCGCCAGGAGGCGCGATGAACAAGCGGTGGGCCATGCTGAGCGGGTTGGGTCTGGGCGCGGGGCTCATGTACATCCTCGACCCGTCGGCCGGCCGCAAGCGACGGAAGGCGGCGGTGGAGAAGGCGGGATCGATCCGGCGGACGTCGTCCGCCCTGGGACGGGCCTCCCGTGAGATCGGCAAGGAAGCGTGGGGCCTGCTCGCGGAAGCCCGGAGCGCTCTGGGCGGCGACGAGGAGATCGAAGACGACGGCGTGCTCGAAGGTCGCGTGCGGGACCGGATGGCGCGCGCGGTGACGCGCCCCGAGATCGTACAGGTGTCGGCCCAGAGCGGCGTCGTCACGCTCGCCGGCACGGTGCCCGCGGCTGAGTTCGACCGGCTGGTGTCCGCCGTGCTCCGGGTGCGCGGCGTGCGCGACGTCAACGACCAGCTCGACGTCCGCGCGGTCGCGGACGGCGCTCGCGACTTCGAGGACACGCCGGGCGACTGAGGACGGGCTGCGCGGGGGGCGGGTCAGCGCTCGAAGATGTCTATGCGCAGGCGGCTGAGGGCCTTCTCGACCGCACCGCGCACCGCGCCCGGGCCGGCGGGGGCGCACACGGTCTCGCGGCCGGCGAGGCCGCGCACCTCGACCTCGATGGGCACGTGCCGGATATCGGTCGGGGACGAAACGGGCGGTCGAACATCGTGCACGTCGGCCATGAGGTCCCTCCGGAAAACGCCTTGGGAGCGGTGAAGCAAGATCCCTGCCGCCTCATTCCTGCTCGCGGCCGGAGCCCTCTTCTTCCTCCGCGCCCCCCACCTCCCCCACCGCCGGTACCGTGCTGTCGAGGTCGACGTCGAACCAGCTGCCGTTGAATCGCAGCGCGCACCACGCCCGCTGGCCCGCGCGATTCTTGGCCACCGCGCACCAGACCTTGGTCCAGTTCTTCGGGTGCTGCGCGCCGCGCCAGGACTCCTGGGCCAGGACGATCATGGTGTCGCTCTCCCGCTCCACCTCGCCGTCGTCCTTTCCACCCATTACGAGGCGCGCCGGATTTCCACGGCCGAGCTTGGCCGGCGTGCGGCGATCGCGGTGGATGCCGATCGACTCGTCGCCGTCCGCGCGCATCTCGCGCAAGGTGGTGGAGACGAGGAGCACGACGCCGCCGAAGTCCTTCGCGGCCTGGTGCGCGTCGTGCGCGGTGCGCACCATCTCCTCCGTGGTCTCGTCCCGGCTCAGGCCGCTCGCGATCTGCACGAAGTCGAGGACGATCAGGAACGGCCGCGTCCCCGGCTTCTCCTCCGGGTATCGGCGCCGCATCCACTCCGCGGTGCCGCGGACGTCGTGGGGCTGGTCGCGGCGCGCGCTGCGGCCGATGATGTGGAAGGGCAGCGCCTTCATGGCCTGCGCGTATCCCATTCGCAGCGTGTCCACGGTGTCCCGGTCGCTCCGCCCCGCGTAGAGGTCCGACCACTTCTGGCCCGACTTCAGGGCCAGAAGGCGCGCGGCGACTTGGTCGACGCCGGAGTCGGGGCCGACGTAGCAGACGGGCGCGCCGTACTCCGCGGCATGCACGGACAGCTGCAGCGCCCACTGCGTCTTGCCACTGCCCGTATCTCCGACCAGCGTCACCAGCGTCCCGCCCCAGAGCCCGCCCCCGAGGGCCGCGGAGACGTTGCTCCAGGGCAGCGGGATGGGCCGCTCGTCGCCGACGACGCGCCGCTCCATCCGATCGAGCGCTTCGTCGAGGATCGCCCCGAGCTCGCGTCCCATGCCGTCGGGCGCGGGCGGCGTGGCCGCAGGGGGGACGACGGGCGCCGGTCCGGCCTCCGGAACTTCCGGCTTCTTGCCGTCCGTGCTCATTCCGCCTCCCCCTGCCGCCTGGTGCCGTGCCGTCTTCCTTCGGTCTTCTTTGTAGAGTTTGCACCCGCGGACGGCAGCCCGAAAGCGTCAGGGCCCGGAATTGCCGCCAACCCGGCGGTTTTAGCGCATTTGGGAGCGGTGGCATGTCCGTTGCTAAGCCTGATCCTCCAGTCATGGCCATGCGCGGCGTATCGATCGGCTGCCGGCCAACTTGGGCACAACTTCTCTCCCGGACAAGGAGCAATCGATGGCACTGAGCATTTCCAGGGTGGCGCTGGGCGATCCGCAGCTCGCTCAGCAACTCTGCCAGATCCTCGAAGCGGTGGGCGCGCCCGCGACCGAAGGCTGGACGGCGTCCATCACCTGCTCCCGCAGCGGGGCGTGGGAAGTCGTCCTCGACGGCGCCCCGCGCGCGAAGGGCGAGCACGTCGACTGGGAAATCGTCCCCCACGACGGCCACGTGCGCTACCGCAAGATGTTCGTCGGCCGCGACGAGCAGGTCCCCGATCACTTCCGCCGCGTGATCCGCAAGCTCATCTGGGAATCGGTGCAGTTCAAGGAGAACCCGATCCACAAGGTGAGCCCGCGGCTCGGCGAGGCGTACGAAGAGACGGTCTGGAACATCCTCCGTCACGAGGACATGAGCCCCATCCAGGTGCGCTTCGGCGTGTGGAGGGAAGGTCCCGACGGAGTGAAGTTCGTGTGCAAGGTCGAGTACGCGTCGAACCGCCGGGTGCCGTGGAGCTGGTGGTCCGGCCTCGTGCGCACGCCGCAGGATCTCGCCAACGAGCTGACCCGTGCGCTCACCGCGCGCCGCAAGCGCCAGGTGATCGCCCCCTCGCTCGGCGGGCTTCGCCGCGCGCGCCGCGCCCCGGCCGCCTTGCCCGCGCCCGCGCCCGTTCCGCGTTCGCCGCAGCCGCAGCTCACCGCCGACACGCTCGGCGCCTGACCGCCGCACCGGCCCGGTCTCCGTTCGAGGCCGGGCCGCGCTGCGCATCCGGTTGGGTTAGCATTCCCGCTTCATGACCATGACGCCCCCCGGCGCCGAGATGTACCGTGCCGCCCTCGAAGCGCTCGAGCACGCGGTCGCCCTCCTCGATTCCCGCGGCACCGTGATCGCCGCCAACCGGCTCTGGTCGTCCACGCCTGGCGCGGATCCCCTTGCCGGCGCCAACGTCGGCGAAAGTGTCGTGGCGCGCCTCCAGGAAGCGGGCCACGGGAGCGACGACGTCATCGATCCGCTGCGCCAGATCCTGAGCGGCGGCGGGCCGCGGATCGCGCACAGCTATCTCGGGCCGGACGGGCGTCCGTTGCGCCTGACCGCTACGCCGCTCGCCGGCGGCGGCGCCGTTCTCCAGCGCACGGGGGAGGACGACGCGCCGGGGCCGCTGGTCGGCGACGACGTACGGCGGATGGCGTTCCTCGCCGAGGCGACGGCGCTGCTCATCTCGTCCTTCGACTCGGACACCATCCTGCGCAACCTCGCCCGGATGGCGGTGCCGCACATCGCCGATTGCTGCTTCGTCGACCTGCTCGCCGACGACCGCAACTCCGTGCGGCGCGCCGCCTTCGCGCACGTCGATCCGGGCGCGGCGGACATCACCTGGGAAGGCGAGTCCGGGACCGAGGCGCAGAGCGTCGCGGCGCTGCGCGTGATCCGCACCGGCGAGCCCGTTCTCTACGCCGAGGTGGACGACGCCGCGCTCGCGGCCATGGGCGGCCGCCCCGAGCAGGCCGATCTGCTGCGCCGATTCGACTTCCGCTCCGCGATGGTCGTCCCCATGCTCGCGCGCGGGCGCACGCTGGGCACGATCACCCTCGCCGCCACCCACTCCGGCCGGCGATACATGGCACCCGATCTCGCCTTCGCGGGCACTCTCGGCGAGCGCGTCGGCCTCGCCGTGGACAACGCGCGCATCTTCAAGGAGGCCCAGGAAGCGAATCGGATGAAGGACGAGTTCCTGGCCACCCTTTCCCACGAGCTGCGCACGCCGCTGAACGCGATCGTGGGCTGGGCGCACGTGCTGCGCGGCGGGCCGCTGGACAAGGCGGTGGTGGCGCGCGCCGTCGACACCATCGATCGCAACGCGCGCACGCAGGCCCAGCTCATCTCCGACATCCTGGACGTCTCGCGCATCGTCACCGGCAAGCTGCGGCTCTCCGTCGGACCGGTGGAGATGCCGGCGGTGGTCGAGGGGGCGGTCGAGTCCGCGCGCCCGGCGGCGGCGGTCAAGGAGATCCGCATCGAGACGGAGATCGATCCCGCGGCGGGGGCGGTCTCGGGGGACAACGACCGGCTCCAGCAGGTGGTCGCCAACCTGCTGTCGAACGCGATCAAGTTCACGCCCAAGGGCGGCGGCATCAAGGTGCGCCTCTCCCCCCTGCCCGGCGAGGTCGAAATCCTCGTCGAGGACACCGGCGTGGGCATCGCCCCCGAGTACCTGCCACGCCTGTTCGAGCGGTTCCGCAACCCGGATGCATCGACCACCCGCGCCCACGGCGGCATCGGCCTCGGCCTCGCGATCGTCCGCCATCTCGTCGAGCTCCACGGTGGCCAGGTGAGCGCGACGAGCGGCGGGCGCGGCCAGGGCGCTCTGTTCCGCGTGCGGCTGCCGCGGCCGGACATGCGCGGCGGCGTGCTCGGGCCCGGCCTGGGCGCGACCGATGCGCGGCCCGCTTTGGGGCGCCTGGGCACGCTCCCCTCCCTCGAAGGCGTGCGCGTGCTCGTCGTGGACGACGAGAAGGACGCGCGCGAGGTCATCATCGCCGTCCTCGAGCAACGCGGCGCGCGTGTGTTCGAAGCGGCGTCGGTCGAGGAAGCGCTGGCCGTGATCGAGCAGGAACGCCCCGACGTGCTGGTGAGCGACATCGGCCTCCCCGAGGAAGACGGCTACTCGCTCATGCGTCGCATCCGCGCCCTGCCGCGCGAACGGGGCGGGGCGATCCCGGCCGCGGCGCTCACGGCCTACGCGCGCACGGAGGACCGGATGCAGGCGCTCCTGGCCGGATTCCAGATCCACATCCCGAAGCCCGTGCAGCCCGCGGAGCTGATCGCGGTCGTCGCCAGCCTTGCCGCGCGCAAGGCCCCGACCGCCGGCTGAGCATGGCTGCGAAACGGCGCCGCGTCCGGCTCAAGACCCCGCCCCTGCTCTTCGAGAAGACGCAGGCCGTCCTGCGGCGCGTGCGGCCGCGCGTCGAGGGGCTGTTCCTCACCTATTGGACGTCCACCAGCGGGTCGGTCTGCGACAACGACGTGATGGCGATGCACGACATTTTGCGCGCGCGCGGCGAGCAGGAGACGATCACCCTGTTCGTGAAGTCGGACGGTGGCAGCGGGATGACGTCGCTGCGCATGGTCCACCTGCTCCGCCGCTACACGAAGCGGCTCGTGGTGCTGGCGCCGCTCAACTGCGCGTCGGCGGCGACGATGCTCGCGCTGGGGGCGGACGCCATCGCGATGGGCCCGTTGTCGTATCTGACCGCGGTGGACACGTCGCTGGAGCACGACCTCTCGCCGCTCGATCACACCAATCAGCTGGTGGCGGTGAGCAACGACGAGGTCGATCGCGTGATTCGCCTCTGGAAGGAGGCGGCGGGGGCAAATCCACCG
>JANMPI010000169.1:0-7304 GCA_031369785.1 Acidobacteriota bacterium | reverse complement strand
ACGTGCGACGTCATGGGGGAAAGGGCAAACCGAGGCACGGTAGCACCGGCCCGCCACGGCCACAACCGGCAAACGGCCGCCCGCGCGGCGGCACCTGGGGTGGGGTCTCGGGATGGGCGTCCCTGGAGGACGCGACGGCGGAGTTTTGCAGCGGGGGTCTTCGGGGATGGTGGGGGGACGCCGCGCGGGCTTTCGGCACGAAGGTGGTGACGAGGTCAGTTCATGACGTCCCGCGAGCTGAACCGGCAGGGAATGAATCGGCTGGCGTGAGCGGCCATCTCGCGCCCGCGGAGGTCGCGGAGCCCGGCGATGGACACGCTGTGCTCGATCCCTCCACGGAGCGGACGCCGCCCCGTCCATACGAGGACGCGCGCGTCGGGGCTCGCGCGCAGGTCGCCGGGCACGTCGCCGCAATCGTCGGACACCCGGAAGGTCTCCGCGGTCGCGGAGCCGACGTCGGCGGGATGCGACAGCGTCACCACGACGGGGTCATCGACGAAGACGCCGCGGGCGCCGTCGCCCGGGTCGATCCGCACGACGCGCGCCGGGCGATCGCCGGGAGGCCCGTCCCAGCCGACGGTGTTGGACCGCAAGCCCTGCCGCGACACCGCGACCGGGAGCGGACCCGACGCCGCGGGCGGAACGACGGTCACGACCGCTTCCGGCGACAGCGCGATCGCCCACGTGTCGACCGGCCCGAAGTGGACACGAACGTCATGGCCAGCGAGACCCTCGCCTTCGAGGACGACGACGTCTCCGGGCGCGGCGTCGACCGGCCGCACGCGCGCGAGCCGGGGAACGCGCTGCATCGCCCAGCAATGGATGGCGGCCAGAAGCGCCCGCTCGCCCCGGACCGCCACCAGGCGCGGCCTCATCGGTTGGTCCATCGGCCGCCGCGGCAAACCATGAGCCGAACGCGCGCGGTGCCCGGCGTCACGCGGACCGCGGCCTGCGCGAACGGGCCGGCGAGATAGAAGGTCCCCGGCGTCGCGGTCCCGAGCGGCGAGAACGACAGCATGTTGGAGTTGCCGAAGCGGATGGGATCGGCCGGTTCCAGGGTTCCCGACTCCGGCGGGATGGCCGGCGTTCGGGGATTGATCGCCACCTGCACGTCGCCGGATCCGGTGGTCAGGCGGCGCGCCTCGCCGACGCGCGGATCGATTCCACGCGCGATGTCCGAGGCGAGGACGCCGTTGCGGTTGCCGTCGGCATAGGTGCTCAGGAACCAGCCGTCGGGGTGGGCCTCGAATCGGAGTGCGGTGTTGACGCCGCGCATCACCGCCATCGAGCGGGCCTTGCGGAATTCGCCGCGGAATACCTGGCCCGCGCCGAGGAGGTGCGCCTCCGCGGAGTAGGCCCGGATGTGGGGCACGGACAGCGTGCCGAAGAGGACGAGGATGGCGAGGACCAGGATCATCTCGACGAGGGTGTGGCCGCGTTCGCGCAGATGCGCCTCCAGAGGGGATGCGCGGGGGCGGCTGCTCGCCGCCCCCGCAGGTCGATCTACTTGTTGGACGCGGCCTTTGCTGCGTCGCCGCCGCCGACGGTGAGGTGGGGCTGGAGGCGGGCGAAGTTCTTCTCGCCCACGCCCTGGACGTTCATCAGCTCCTGCGAAGTCTTGAACGCGCCGGACTTCTGCCGGTACGCGACGATGCGCGCCGCGAGCTTCGCGCCCACGCCGGGGAGCTCCGCCAGCTGCTGCGCGTTGGCGGTGTTGATGTTCACCTTCCCCGCCGGGGCCTGCTTCGGCGCGGCCATGACGACGCCGGCCGAGGCCAGGAACGACAGGGCGAGCGCGAGCCCCAGGGCAACGATCTTCTTCACGTTCATCTCACGTCCTTTCTCGATTGGGTCGGGGGGCCGTGGTGGCCGCCCGTGGTTCGTGTTCGACTGCCTCGCGAGACGCTCACTTCGAAACGCCTCCCTTGATTCCGGCGCCGGCCCGTCTCTCCCACGGGCCGGCGCCGGTACGCCGCACACGCCGGACAGGGAGGCAATACGGGTGCCGCACGTTCCTGCGGCCACGGAAGCCACGGCGCTGCCGCCAGATGGGCGTCGATCGTGCGCGGCGCGGCCGGCGCCCCGGCGCGCGCGCGATGTCAACGGCGCTTGTCACATCGGACCCGCCGCGACCGCGCGATCACGAGAATCCGGAGGATGCGGAAGGAGTCCTGATGCCCCTCGTCGCCGCCGACGTCGCGTGGATGATGACGGCCACCGCGCTCGTGCTCCTGATGACGCCCGCGCTCGGCTTTTTCTACGGCGGGCTCGTGCGGTCGAAGAACGCGCTCAACACCATGATGATGAGCGTCTGCTCGCTCGGATTCGTCGCCGTGGCGTGGGCGGTCGCGGGATACTCGCTGGCCTTCGCGCCCGGCAACGCGGCCGTGGGCGGCCTCTCCTACGCCTTCCTCCGCGGGGTGGGCCTCGAGACCCAGGGATCGATCCCCCATCTCCTTTTCATGGCCTATCAGGGGACATTCGCGATCATCACCGCCGCGCTCATCTCCGGCGCGGTGGTCGAGCGGATGCGGTTCGGCCCCTACCTGGTCTTCCTCACCCTCTGGAGCCTCGTCGTCTACGCCCCGGTCGCGCACTGGGTTTGGGGCGGCGGGTTCCTCGCCCGGCTGGGCGCCCTCGACTTCGCGGGCGGCACCGTCGTGCACGTCACCGCGGGATCGGCGGCCCTCGTGGCCGCGCTCGTCCTCGGCCCGCGCCGCGACTACGGGCGCATGGCCTTCCTTCCCCACAACGTCGCCTTCACGCTCCTCGGCGCCGGCCTCCTGTGGTTCGGATGGTTCGGCTTCAACGCGGGCAGCGCGCTGGCCGCCAATACGTCGGCCGTGCTCGCCTTCGTGAACACGATGCTGGCCCCGGCGGCGGCGCTCGTCGCCTGGACGATCGTCGACCTCGGCCGCACCGGAAAGGCCACCGCCGTCGGCGCGGCGACCGCCATCGTGGTCGGCCTCGTCGCGATCACCCCCGCCGCGGGATACGTCTCACCGGCGGGCGCCATGGCGCTCGGGTTCCTCGCCGTCTTCCCGAGCTACTTCGCCCTGCAGCTCCGGGCGCGCACGCGCCTCGACGATTCGCTCGACGTGGTGGCCGCGCACGGCCTCGGCGGCACGGTGGGCGCGCTTCTCACCGGCGTCCTCGCCCAGAAGGCGTGGAGCGGGGGCGCGGACGGGCTGATCTTCGGCAACCCCCGCCAGCTCGCGGTGCAGGTCCTCGCCATCGCGGCCGCCATGGCCTTCAGCGCCATCGGGACCTTCGCGCTGCTGAAGCTCATCGGGCTCGTGACGCCGCTCCGCGCGCCGGGACGCAGCGAAGGCCTCGGCCTCGACGTCACCGAGCACGGCGAGGAGGCCTACACCACCGGCGAGGGGGCGATCCTCGTCCTGCGGCGCGAGAGCACGGAGGAGCCGCCGCGGTTGCCACAGCTGCGGCCCGTGGGTGACGGCGCATGAAGCTCGTCATCGCCATCGTCCGACCCGACCGCCTGCCCCGCGTCCTCGAGGCGCTCTTTCGCGCCGAGGTGACCGGCCTCACCATCAGCCGCGTGCAGGGCCACGGCGGCGAGACCGAGCAGGTGGAGAACTACCGCGGCACCACGGTGAAGATGGAGCTGAGCGAGAAGGTGCGGATCGAGATCGGGGTCTCCGATCACTTCGTCACGCCCACCGTGGAAGCGATCGCCGCCGCCGCGCGCACGGGCGAGGTCGGGGACGGGAAGATCTTCGTGGTCCCGGTCGAGAAGGTGTATCGCATCCGCACGGGGGAAGAAGACCAGGCCGCGGTCACCCCCGTTCCGACGGAGGCCGTCTAGTCGCCGCCGAAGCGCTTCAACCAACCGTCGACGTCGGTCTCGCGGTCCGGCTTCTCGCCGCCGTCGGGCGCCCGAGGCGTCACGCGCCGCTCGAGCGCGTTCCATTCGAGAGCGCGCAGGATCGAGGCGCCGAGCGTCTTCACGTACGAGTAGAGCGCCTTGTCGGACGTGACCACGATGAAGTCGGCGGCGCGGGATGCGTGCCGGACGATGTCGCGGATCACGTCGTCGGCGTCATGCCCCTCGTCGGGAACGCGGATCGTGACCGGGCCGAGGGTCTGGGTGGCCATGTCGTGTCGCAGCGCGTGGCCGTCGAAGACGATGGTGGCGCGCGCGCCCCGGGCGCGGCAGAACGAAGCCACGCGCCGCACGACCTCCGCTCGCCCGTCGTCTCCGCGGGGCCCGCCCCAGGACCCGAGGAGGTTGTTGCCGTCGATCAGGTACGGCACGGCACGCTAGATCTTCACGAGCTTGCGGAAGAACCCCCGGCGGTCGGCCTCGTGCTTCAGCAGGACCTGGTCGAGCTCGCCGGCGTCGAAGAAGATGCCCTCGCAGTGCGAGCAGCGGTCGATGGTGACGCCCTCGAGCGTCTCTTCCTTCATCTCGTGGCCGCACTTCGGGCAGCGCATGAAGTGCTGCTCGCGCAGCCGGTGGCGATCCGCCTCGGCGGTCCTTTTGGCCCGTTCCTTCTCGCGCTTCTCGCGCTCCATGCGGGCGCCTTCGAGAAGGCGCTTCTCGTTGGTCAGGAACCACTCGTCCTCGCGCTTCCGATCCTGCTCCACCGCGACCTCCGCTTGGGGAAGCTCTCCCGATCCGACTCTAACCGGGGGTGCAAGGGCTGTCAACGATCCATGGTAATATGCTGAGCGCTCAGATGATGCGTCCATTTTCCGGTCCGCGGAGGGTCGATGGCTGACGTGCCGATCAGCGGGTCGATCGACCCGGCAGCGTTCCCCTTCCTCCTCATCGATCTTCACCGTCACGGCGCCACCGGATCGCTGAAGGTCGCCGGCCCCTCGTACCAGAAGGCGCTCTATTTCCGCGCGGGGCGGATCCTTTTCGGCTCCTCCAACGACCCGCGCGATCAGCTCGGCGCCATCCTCATCGAGAGCGGCAAGATCACGCCCGAGCAGCTCGACGACGTGAGCAGCAAGGTGGGCCCGGGAAGCCCCCTCGCCAAGGTGCTGACCGACACCGGCTTCGTCAACCAGCGCGAGCTCTCCGAAGCCGCGCGGACCAAGGTCGAGCGGATCCTCTCCGACATCATCGCCTACGGCAACGGGTCCTTCGAGTTCGAGGACGGGGTCCTCCCCAAGGGCGCGGTCGACCTGAAGCTCTCCACCGAGCGCGTCGTGGTGGCCGCGGTCCGGCGCGTCAGCGATCGCAACTTCGTCCTGCGATACATCGACGGGATGGAAGTGGTGCTGCGCGGCACCAACGACGTCGCGGTGCCGTTCGCCGAGATCGAGACCGACACGTCGGGCATCACGCACTACCTCGACGGCGTGCGGACGCTCAAGGAAGCGGCGAGCCTCGCGCGCCTCGACGATTTCGAGGCGGCCAAGATCGCCTGCGCGCTCCTGTTCCTGGGCGCGCTGGAGCGCGTCTCCGTCGTCGACCTCGGCGTGGTCGCGGCCGAAGCGCAGGGAATCTCCTTTGCGCCCCCGGAGCCGAGCGCTGCCCCGCCCGCGCCGGTGATCGGGATGGAGAGCGGCGACGACGCGAGCGCGATCCGCATGGAGCCGAGCCTGGAGCTGGAGCCGGAGATCGCCGCGCCCCCCGAGGACGCGCCCTTCGTACTCACGGAGCCGGAGCCGACGGTGATCACGACGGCCGAGCCGCCGCCCGCGGTCCCGCCGTTCGTCGAGCCTCCGGTGGCGCCGCCGGCCGTGGTCACACCGCCGCCGCCGCCCGCGCGACGGCAGTACGACATGCCGGCGCTCACCCCCGCTCCCGCGCGCCCGACGAGCACTCCCCTGAGCGCGACCACCCGGCCGAGCCAGGACGATCTCGCCGCGCTCGACCAGATCCTGAATCCGCGGAACGAAGGACGGGGCACCAACCTCGACAAGACGGTGGCCGCGGCGGCGGCGCGACCGACGCCACGCGCGGAGTCGGCATCGTCCGGCGGCCGCCGCAGCGCACCGTCGCGCGCGCCTCTCTTCGCCGGGCTCGCGGTCGCGGTCGCACTGGCCGCGGGCGCGGGGTGGTTCTTCTTCTTGCGGCCGCGTGACCCCGCGCAAGCTCCCGCCGCCGTCCCGGTCACACCCACCACGATGGCCGCACCGCTAGCGATCGAGCCGGCGCCCACGATGGCGGTCGCGCCCGCGCCCGTCACCGCAGGGCCAGTCGGCGCGCCACCCATCACGGCGGCGTCACCCTCGACACCCTCCGCCCCGCCGCCGGCGTCCGCGCGCGACGCGCGGGGCCTGCTGCAGGCCGGAAGCTATCCGGAGGCGGCGCGGGCGTTCGCGTCCGATCTCAAGGCGGCCGGGCGGTCCGCGGCCACCATCCAGCTCTTCGTCGCCTGCGCGACGGAGAACATCGGGAAGGCGGTATCGAACGTCGGGGCCATGGAGCTCGTGATCGTCCCCAACCAGGTGAAGGGCAAGGGGAGCTGCTATCGCGTCTGCTGGGGCATCTATCCGACCACGCAGGCCGCCGCGGCCGCGGTGCGCAGTGTGCCCCGCTACTTCGAGCAGCCCGGCGTGAGCCGGACGGTGGTGCGGGCCGCGGAGATCGTGCCCTGAACGCGCTGGCGCGGATCGCCGCCGGGTGCGTCCTGGCCGCGTGCCCGCTCTTCGACTCCGCCGCGCGCGCCGATCGCATCATCCTCAACAACGGCCGCGTCATCGACGCCGACCGTACGTGGTACGACGGCACGCAGCTGCGCTACGAGAGAAACGGCGGCTCCTACGGCCTCCCGCGCCGCCTCGTGCGCAGCATCGAATCGGAAGCCGGCCCCGGCGCGCCGCCGCCGGGCGCCATCACGCCCATCCCCGCCGCCGTCCCGGTTGCCCCGGTGATGCCGCCGGCACGCCAGGCGAGCCCCATCGCGCAGTTTCGGATCCGCTACGACGGCGGGATCAATGAGCCGCTCGGCCTGGCGGTGCTCGACACGCTCTCGCAGGCGTACAGGGAATACGCGCGGCGGCTGGGCTTCGCGCCCGACGACCCGGTGACGATCGTCCTCCAGACGGGGACGGCGTTCCAGGAAGGCGGCGCGCCGGAATGGGCGGCGGGAACGAACGACGGCACCATCCGCGTGCCCGTCCACGGCCTCGCGAGCCCTTCGCCGGAGCTGATCCGCGTACTGCGCCACGAGCTCGCGCACTCGTTCATCGCGTCACGCACCGCCGGCAATTGCCCGACGTGGCTGCAGGAGGGGATCGCGCAGTGGCTGGAAGGCGGCGATCCCGGACGGCACGATTCGGTCGTCGCCGCCGCCGCGGCCGGCGGGCGGCTCCTGCCGCTGCTG
>JANMPI010000162.1:0-5712 GCA_031369785.1 Acidobacteriota bacterium | reverse complement strand
CTGGTCGAGGAGCTCGGGATCCGCCAGCTGCTGTTCGCCATCCCGCGCCTGCCCGCGGCGCGCGTGCGCGAAGTGCTGTCGGCGTGCTCCAGCTTCCAGCTGACCTACAAGATCCTGCCCGTGAGCTTGAAGCGCGCGCAGGCGGACAGAACCTCGCGCACGCGGGCCCCCGGCAGTCGCGGGATGGCGAAGAGCAGCTGGCGGATCCCGAGCTCCTCGACCAGCTTCGGCACTGCCTCGAGCCCGCCCAGGACGCGACGTCCGCCGATGGACATCCCGTGCTTCTGCGGGTCGTCGTCGACCAGCCCGGCCACCCGGTAGGGATGCTCGTCGGAGCGGTACAGGTCGCGCAGCAGCAGCTCGCCGGCGCTGCCCGCGCCGATGATCAGGGTGCGGATGCGCTCGCCGGAGCGGAAGCGGTCGATGGACCAGATCTGCGCGAGGCGCGGGGAGAAGCGCAGCGCGCCGATGAGGCTCGTGGTGAGGAGCAGCTCGATGACGATGATCGACCGCGGCGGCCCGAGCGTGACGTCCTCCGCGGCGCGCTGGAGGAAATAGAATAGCGCCACGAAGACGACGGTGCCGGTGAACTCCGCCTGCACCAGCCGGACCGCCTCGTGGAACCCGGAGAGGCGGAAGGACCAGCGGTGGATGCCGAAGACGACGTGGACGGCGATGCGGACGACGACGAGCAGCGGAAGGAAGTGCAACATCTCGTCCCGCCGTCCGGGCGGGATGTCGCCCTCGAAGCGGACGAGGTACGCGAGATAGAGGCACGACGCGATGCTGACCACGTCCGCGGCCAGCAACCCGAGCTGACGCGCCCAGGCCGACGTCGACCGCCACGCGTCGCTCGCCATCGTGGCCGCTCGCCGCCCGCGACGCGGCGCGGTCACGCCGCTAGCCCGCATTCGCCGCGGCACGATGGCGCGAGGCCAGCGCGGCTTCCATGGTGAAGAGCGCTACCGCGGCCGCGAGCAGCGCCCACCCCCAGCGGCCGGAGATGCGCGGCCCGCCCAGCACCGCGGCCAGCGTCAGCACCGCGGACGCGGTGACGATGGCCGCCGCCACCGGCGCGTGCCCGAGGCCCGATTGGACGAGACGCTGATACGCGTGATCGCGATGGGCCGCGTGCCAGATCTCGCCGCGCGCGATCCGCGCCACGAGCGTGAAGCTGGCATCGGCGAGGAAGGGCCAGAGGCTCATCACCATCCAGAAAACTGCTTGCGGCCGGGACGGAGGCGGTGCCAGCAGGGGCAGGGAAGCGAAAGTATAGCCCAGCGCCAGGCTGCCGGTATCTCCCATGAAGATGCGCGCGGGCGCCCAGTTGGCGGGCAGGAAGCCGCACGCGGCGCCGGCGGCGGCGGCGGCGATCACCGCCGCCATCGGGTCCCATCCCGCGGCGACCACACCGATGGCGGTCACCACGGCCTGCGCACCGGCGAGCCCGTCGATCCCGTCCATGAAGTTGAAGAAGTTCACGAGGGCGACGACCCAGAGGGCGGCGGCGGGGATCGCGGCCGGACCGAGATCGAGATCGAGCGGCGACGGCAGCGGCAGGCGCGGGATGCCGCCGGTCGCGACGGCGATGGCGATCGCGGCGGCGCCTTGCAGGACGAGACGGAGGCCGACGGAGAGATCGTAGCGGTCGTCGGCGAGGCCGACGAGGGCCATCGCGGCCGCGCCCGCCAGAAGTACGGCCGTTACCGGCGCGGCACGCTCGCCCGCCATCGCGATCCCGCACGCGGCGCCGATCACGATGGCGATGCCCCCGCCGCGCGGCGTCACGCGAGTGTGCGACGAACGCGCGCCGGGGCGGTCGAGCAGCGCGAGCCGCGGCGCGAGGCGCACCAGCACCACCGTCAGCGCAGAGGCGACGAGCAGGGCGGCCACGAACGGCCTCAGCGGCACGAACGGTAAGATGGGCAGCGCCGTGAGCTCGACCACTTTCGCCCGCCAGTATAGGTCTCCAGGCCGCGTGGTCGTCATCGGCGCCACGAGCCTCGTCGGGCGCTACCTGCTGCCGCGGCTGGCAGCCACCGGCCGCGTGGTCGACGCCATCAGCCGCCGTGAGCCGGACATACCGACGACGCCGTCCGTACAGTGGCATCGGCTCGACGTCGTGCGTGGCCCGGGAGGCATGCCCGCCGCCGCGACCGCGGTGCACCTCGCGCCCTTGTGGCTGGCCCCGCCCCTCATCGCGCCGCTCGCCGCCAGCGGTCTCCGCCGGCTGATCGCCTTTGGCTCGATGAGCCGCCTGACCAAGGAGCGCTCGCCGGACACGCGGGAGCGCGCGGTCGCGCTTCGCCTGGCGGAGGCGGAGGATGCCGTGCGCGCCGCCTGCGCGCGTCACGCCATCGCCTGCACGGTGTTCCGGCCCACCCTCATCTACGGCGGCGGCCGCGATCGGAGCCTGAGCGCCATGGCGCGATGGGCGAGACGGCTCCGGTTCCTGCCCATCGCCGGAGACGGTCGCGGCCTTCGCCAGCCCGTGCATGCCGACGACCTCGCCGCGGCGTGCGTCCTCGCCCTCGACACCCCCGCGACCGAGGGCCGCACGTATGACGTCGGCGGCGGCACCGTCCTCACCTATCGCGCCCTGGCGGAGACGGTGTGCCGTGCCGCGGGGGGACGGCGGGTGATCGGGGTGCCGCCCGCGCTCCTGCGCGGCGCCTTCCGGCTGGCCGCGCTCTTCCCCGGATATCGCGAGGTGACGGGCGCGATGGTCGACCGGATGGAGAGCGACCTGATCGTCGACCACGCCGCCGCGGTGCGTGACTTCGGGTATGCGCCGCGCGCCTTCGCGTATCCGGACGCTCCGCGGCCCGACGCCGCCCGATGACCTCGGATCGCCGCGCGGTGGTCGCGGACGCGATCCTCGCCGCGGCCATGATCGCGGTGCCGCTCGTCTCGTCCTCCGCGTTCGTCGATCAGTACACGACCGTGAAGTGGTACACGCTCCACGTGATCGCCGCGGCGTGGCTTTGCGCCGAGGTGTGGGCGAGCGGAAGCGCGGGATGGCCCTCGTTCGTGCGCCGGCACGGGATCGCCGTTCTCGCCCTGGCCGTGCTCGCGGCGTGGAGCGCGCTCCGCGCCGGCCCCGCGCCCGCCGTGGCGCCCCTCGTCGATCGCGCCGCCTGCGCGATCCTCGTCCTGTGCGCGGCGTGGGCCTTCGGCCGCGGCGCGCGATCGCTGCGGGCAATGGTCGCCGGCCTGGCCCTCTCGGCCACGGTCACCATCGCGCTCGGGCTCGCTCAGGCCACCGGCCGCCCCCTGCCGCCGATGCTGACCGCGGCCGAGGGCCCGGCCGCGCTCTTCGGCAACGTCAACATGGCGGCCCAGTTCGTCGGGCTGGCGCTCGTTCTGCTCCTCTCGACGGCGGGCGGTGGACGGTGGAGCGCGGGCTGGAATGCCTTCCGCATCGTGCTCGCCGCCTCCGGCGCGCTGTACCTGTACCTGTTGGCGTCGCGGTCGGTGCTCCTCGCCCTCGCCGCGGCCGCCATCGCTCTCTCGTGGCGAGGACGGCGACGCGCCGCCGTCCTCGCCCTGGCGGTCGCAGTCGCGGCGGTCCTGGTCTGGCATCCGTGGCCGCGGCGCGATCCGATGCTCGCCGCCCACAAGGCCAGCAGCGTGGAGCTCCGCCTCGCGTTGTGGGCGGACACGATCACGATGATCGTCGACCGCCCGCTCGGCGTGGGCGCGTCCAACTTCGAGCACGCTTTCCTTCCCTACCAGGCGCGCGGGCATCTCGAGCCGCAGGAAGCGCTCGTCTTCCGGAACCCCCACGACGAATATCTGCGCATCCTCGCCGAGGACGGCGTGCTCTTCGCCGCTCTCGCGGCGGCGCTCGGCGCCCTGCTGGCGGCGCGGTGGCGGACCGCGGCAAGGCCATCGCCGGACCTGCGCACGGTCGTCGTCGGATGGGGCGCCTTTCTCGCCGTGGAGGCGGCGTTCCAGTTCCCGCTCGCCCTCGCTTTCGGTGCTCTCGCCGCCTCGATCACCACCGGGGCCGCCCTCGCCGAATACCCGCATCCGCCGCCATCGCCGCGCACGCCCTGGATGGCGGGGGGCACGGTCGCGAGCCTCCTCCTGCTCGCCGCCACCGCGCGCATCGCGTGGTCGGAGGCGCTGTACGTGCGCGGGCCCGAAGATCTGGCTTCGCTGCGTCGCGCGTGCGCGCTGGACGCGCGGAACCTGCCCGCCTGCGTCACCGCGGCATGGCTCGAGGTGCGGGAAGGCGACGCCACGGGCGCGATCGCGCGCCTCGACGCCGTGCTGCGCGGCGCGCCGCACTATCCTCCCGCCCTGAAGCTCCGCGGCGAGATCGGCGTGATGCAGGGTGACGCGATGGGGGCCTGCCGCGCGCTCGGCGAGTACGACGCGCTCTACCGCGGGCGGAGCTCGGTCCATCAGGCGGCGGCCGACGCCTGCGCGCGATGAGGGTGGCTTACCGCCTCGGGTAGGAGGCGCCCTGGGGGAAGTTCGGCGGTCCGGGCATGGGCGGCGCGGGCGCGGGCGCTTCGTCGACCGGGGGCTGGTATCCCGGCGCCGCCTGGGGAAACAGTTGCGGTGGCAGGCCCAGATACGGATTGTTGAGGTCGGGCTTGGTCTGTCCACCCGCGGCCTCCAGCACCGCCGGATCGAGCGGGATGTGGCCGTAGTCCGCGACCGGCTCCTCGTACCCGTTGTCCGCCGGCGGCTGCGACGACTGCGCGACGACGGGCCCCGTGCCGGACCCGCTCACGATCAGCAGGTCGACGTGATGGCCCGAGGCATCGGTGCGCAGGACGTAGCTGATCCCGAGCCCTTCCATGAGGCGCAGCACCGCTTCCGCTTCCGACGTGCCGTCGACGTTCAGGGTGACCGGAGTCGAAGGGCGCGAGCCTTCGTAGGTGAGAACCATGCCCGTGACGGTCGCGAGGCGGTCGAGGATCTGCGACAGGGGGAGGTTCCGGGCGTGGATCGTGACTTCGCCGCCCACCGCGCGCACGTCGAGGTCGTAGCGGCGCGCCTCGCCGGGCGGCAGGAGGAGGGACAGGACGAGCCACGCCGCGGTCCGCATCCGTCGATTTTAGTACGTCGCTCCCGCATTCCCTAAAGGGACGTCCGGGGCCGCCGTGCTAGGCTGGCGCTGCCCTGCGCCCGCCGATCCTGCCGACATGGCCGCTCGCGTGAAGACCGTCCTCTGCGTGGTCGGCACGCGCCCCGAGGCAATCAAGATGGCGCCCGTCGTCCTCGCCCTCCGGCGTGAGCCGTGGGCGCGGGTCCGGGTGGTCGCGACCGCGCAGCACCGCCTCATGCTGGACCAGGTCCTCGGCCTGTTCGCGATCACGCCCGACGTCGATCTCGACCTCATGCGGCCCGGCCAGGAGCTCGCGGACCTGACCGCCCGCATGCTCGTCGCGATGGATGCGACGCTCCGCGACGAGCGGCCCGACGTCGTCCTCGCTCAGGGCGACACCACCACCGTCCTCGCCACCGGCCTCGCCTCCTTCTATCGGCGGATCGCGTTCGGCCACGTCGAAGCCGGCCTGCGCACCGGCGATCCGGCGAGCCCGTTCCCCGAAGAGATGAACCGCACGCTCGCCTCGCGGCTGGCGCGCTTTCATTTCGCGCCGACGGCGGCCGCGCGCGCGAGCCTCCGCGGCGAGGGGATCGCCGACGCCGCCATCCACGTCACCGGCAACACGGTGATCGATGCGCTCCTGCAGG
>JANMPI010000157.1:0-6146 GCA_031369785.1 Acidobacteriota bacterium | reverse complement strand
CAGCACTTTAACTGTTGTCCATAAAGCCGTACCTCGTCTCGGTTCTGTTTTGGGCCGGCGTTTAAAGAGCGAGAGGCACTCTTGGGCCTGTTCGGTAAGAAGAAGGGGCTGGTCGGACTCGATATCGGCTCGTCCGCCGTCAAGGCGGTGGAGCTGAAGTCCGGCGGCAAGGCCGGAGCGGAGTACCAGCTCGTGAACGTCGGTATGGAGCCGCTTCCGCCGGAGGCGATCGTCGACGGCGCCATCATGGACTCGGGCGCGGTCATCGAGGCCATCCAGCGCGTCTTCAGCGCCCAGAAGATCAAGACCAACGACGTCGCCACCGCGGTCTCCGGCAACGCCGTGATCGTCAAGAAGATCAGCCTGCCCCAGATGAGCACGGAAGAGCTGGCGGAATCGATCCACTGGGAAGCCGAGCAGTACATCCCCTTCGACATCCAGGACGTGGCCCTCGACTACGAAGTCATCGAAGGCGGCGGCACCGGCGGGAACATGGACGTCCTGCTCGTCGCGGTCAAGAAGGACAAGATCAGCGACTACACCTCGGCCATCAGCCAGGCCGGCAAGACCTGCCAGGTCGTGGACGTGGACGTCTTCGCCCTCCAGAACTGCTACGAGATCAACTACGGCATCGATCCGGGCCGGGTGATCGCCCTCCTGAACGTGGGGGCGTCGATCATGAACATCAACATCGTGAAGGGGGCCACCTCGATCTTCAACCGCGACATCGCGGTGGGCGGCAACCAGTACACCGACGCCATCCAGAAGGACCTGAACCTCTCGTTCGACCAGGCGGAGTCGCTGAAGCGCGGCACCCGGGTCGAAGGCGCGGCGCCGGAGAACCTGACCCCGATCCTGCAGGCGGTGTCGGAGAACATCGCCCTGGAGATCCAGAAGACCTTCGACTTCTTCAAGGCCACGAGCTCGGAGGACCGGATCGACCGCATCTTCCTCGCCGGCGGCACGAGCAAGGTCCGCGGGCTGCAGGAGCTGCTCTCGGACCGCTTCGAAGCGGGGGTCGAGATCATGAACCCCTTCAACAACATCACCTACAACCCACGGGACTTCGATCCCGATTTCATCAGTGAGATGGGGGCCTCGGCCGCCATCGCCGTCGGGCTGGCCGTCCGAAAGGTTGGCGACCGATGATCCGCATCAACCTGTCGGGCGCAGACCGCCCGACGAAGAAGCGCAAGGGTGGGGGTGGCGGCGGCGGAGCGGCCACGCCTTCCACGCCGGGAGCCGTGCAAGCGTACCTCCTGCTCGGCATCTTCCTCGGCGGCGCGATCCTCGTCTGTCTGGGGCTCTTCTTCTACGTCTCGGGCCAGATCCGCGAGCTCGACACGAAGATCGCCCAGGCCGAGGAGCGCCAGCGCCAGCTGCAGGAGATCAAGCGCCAGGTGGACGCCCTCGAGCTGAAGCGGGCGACCTTCCAGCGCAAGGTCGACCTCATCGAGCGGCTGAAGGCCGAGCAGAGCGGTCCCGTCCACATGCTCGACGAGGTGAGCAAGGCGCTGCCCGACTTCGTCTGGGTCACGAACCTCGACCAGACCGCGAACAACATCCGCTTCCAGGGCCAGAGCAATGGGCTGACCTCGGTCGCCGACTTCATCAGCGCGCTCGAGCGCAGCGGCTGGTTCCCGAACGTCGACCTCGCCTCGAGCACCGAGAACGCGAACATCATCACTTACGCCCTCGCCGCGTCCTTCAAGAACCCCGAAGTGGCCAAGAAGGAGGCGGAGGCGGCAGCGCGACGCCCCATACCCGGCTCCACCGCAGCGGCCCAGCCGCCGGCGGCCCGGTAAGGAGAGGGATCCATGGCTGACAACGCCCTCACGAAGCTGTCGCTGAACGGCCAGATCGGCGCGTCCATCGCCGCCGCGGCCCTCGTCGGCGGTCTCTTCTACTACTTCTACTACGCCGACGCGGTCCAGGAGCGCGAGGACAAGACGGTCCGGCTCGAGACCCTCCAGAAGGAGATCCGTGCCCTCGAGGTGACCGCGAACAAGCTCCAGGAGTTCCAGCGCGAGGTGCAGCTGCTCGAAGCCAAGCTCGAGACGCTGAAGCGCATCCTCCCGCCGGCCAAGGAGACGCCGGACCTGATGCGCAAGGTCCAGGCCCTGGCCGCGCAGTCGAACCTCCAGATCAAGACGTTCACCCCGCTCGCGGTGGTGAACAAGGACTTCTACCAGGAGTGGCCGATCAACGTCGCCGTCCAGGGCACGTACCACAACCTCGCCCTGTTCTTCGACCGAATCGGCCGGCTCTCGCGCCTGGTGAACGTGGGCGAGCTGAAGATCTCGTCCCTGCCGGCGCAGAACGTCTCGGCGACGATCGCCGCGACGTGCGTCGCCACCACCTTCGTGTACATCGACAACCCGCCTCCGGCCGGCGCCCCTGCGGCGGGGCCCCGATGAGGAGCCTCGAGATGAAGACGTTCTGGCTCGCCGCCGCCGCCGCCCTCGTCGCAGTGCAGGCGGTCGCGCAGACGCCGACGCCCACGCCGGATCCGACGGCGGCGACGCTGCCCCCCGCCTCCGACACCGTGAAGTCCATCATCGACGAGGAGATGGCGCCGGCCCCCGGGGGCTACGTCTACAGCTCGCAGGGACGCCGCGATCCCTTCGTGAGCCTGCTGCGGCCTATCGGACCCGATCGCGGCTCCGGCCAGCGCAAGCCGGGGATGGAAGGCTTCCTCATCCAGGAAGTCGCCCTCAAGGGGATCGTCCGGGATCGCGCCGGTTACATCGCGATCCTCCTGGGCACGGATGGAAAGTCGTACTTCGTGAAGAACGGCCAGCGCCTCTACGACGGGGTGGTGACCAGCATCGATGCCGCGACCGTGACCTTCCGACAGGAGATCACCGACCCCCTGTCGACAATGAAGAGCCGGGACGTCCGGAAGACTCTGTATCCGTCCGAGGAGGGCAGGTAATGAAAGCCACGCTGGCCTGTGCCCTGATGGGCGCGACGGCCCTGGCCGGCGCATCCGCGCCTGCCGAGGACCGTGGGCCCACGGTCATTTCGGAGATCCGCCACGAGAGCACCGACCGATCCACACGGATCGCCGTCGACTGCAACGGGCCTGTCGCCTATACCTACTACAGCCCGGATCCGCTGACCCTCGTCGTCGACATTCCGGAAGTCGACGCCTCGAGCGTGCCGTCGCGGATCAACGTGGCCACCCGGGAGGTCGAATCCGTCCGGGTCTCCACCACCGCGCGCAGCGACGGGCGCAACCTCGCCCGCCTCGAGATCCGCCTGGCCAGCCTCGTGCCCTTCCAGATCTACTCGAAGGACAAGACGCTGAACCTGGTGTTCGAGCGCGCGCCGGAGGCGGCGGCCGCACAAGCATCCGAGCGGCGTGCCGAGACGGCGGCGGCCGCGCCCGCGCCCGCGCCGGAGCCCGCCGCTCCCGAAGCCGCGCCCGCGGCGGCCAGCGTCATCGTGCCGCGTGCCGTGGCGGGGAAGCGCGCGTCGCGCATCCTCTCCGTGACCCCGGGCGACGAGGGAGGCCAGTTCGCCGTCACCATCAAGGCCGATGGCGCGCTCCGCTACCAGGACTTCTTCCTCGGCAACCCCGATCGCCTCGTCCTCGACTTCAAGGACGTGACGAGCCGGGCGATGCGGCCGGTCGAAGTGAACCGCGAGCCGGTGCGCTCGGTGCGCCTCGGGCAGTTCAGCGTCGCTTCGCCGCGCATCGCGCGCCTCGTGCTCGACCTGTCGAGCCGCGCGCCGTATCGCATCGTCGAGGGCGACGACGGAATGAAGATCGTCTTCGGCGAAGGTGAGACCCCGCGCCCGGCGCCGCTGGCTTCGCTCCGCGCCGAGGCCGAGCCGTCCGACATCGCGGCCACGGTTCCGCCGGCGCTCATCCTCCCTGCGCCCGCGCCCGAGCCGATGCCGGCTCCCGCGGCCGACGCGCTGCAGGCGCCGACGCAGCGTCCGGTCGAGTTCGAGCCGATCACCGTCACCGCCCAGGAGAAGCAGTTCACCGGGCACCCGATCAGCCTCGACTTCAAGGACGGCGACCTGCAGGACATCTTCCGGCTCTTTGCCGACATCAGCGGGTTGAACATCGTCGTGAATCCCGGCGTCACCGGGAAGGTCACGCTGAAGCTGAACGAGGTGCCGTGGGACCAGGCCCTCGACCTGATCCTGAAGGCCAACAACCTCGGCTACACGCTCGAGAACAACGTCATCCGCATCGCGCCCCTCGCCTCGCTGCAGCGCGAGGAGCAGGAGCGCCGCAAGCTCGCCGAGGAGCGCGCGCTGGCCGGCGACCTCCAGGTGTGGAGCAAGCGCCTCTCGTACGCCAAGGCGGCGGAGCTCGAGAACACGGTCAAGAAGGTGGCCCTCTCCGCCCGCGGGACGATCACGCTCGATCCCCGCACCAACACGATGATCATCACGGACCTCCCGGTGAACATCGAGCGGGCGAAGGACCTCATCACCGACCTCGATCGCGCCACGTCGCAGGTGGAGATCGAGGCCCGCATCGTGGTCACGAGCCGCAACTTCACGCGTGACCTCGGCATCCAGTGGGGCTTCCTGAACCGCCAGACTCCGCAGTTCAACAACACGACCGACCTCGCCTTCCCGAACGCGATCGTGATGAACGGCCAGGGCGTCCCCAGCACGGGCGGCATTCCGGCCGACCAGGGCGTCGCGGGCGCCGCCACCGCCGGCATCGGCCCGTCGGGACGCGGCTACGCGGTCAACCTGCCCGCGACCGCCTTTAACAGCGGCATCGGGATCTCCCTCGGCAACATCCTCGGCAGCTTCAACCTCGACCTCGCCTTGTCCGCCCTCGAGCGCCAGGGCCGCGGCCGCCTGCTGTCGACGCCGAAGGTGACGACGCAGAACAACCAGTCGGCCGAGATCAAGCAGGGCGTGCAGATCCCGATCCAGACCGTCGCCAACAACACGGTCACGGTCTCCTTCAAGGACGCCGTCCTGACCTTGAAGGTCACGCCGCAGATCACGGAAGCCGGCACCGTCATCCTGACCGTCGAGGTCGAGAACAACTCGGCCGACTTCGCCAACCTGGTGAACGGGATTCCCCCGATCAACACCCAGTCGGCCAAGACCCAGGTGCTGGTCCGGGACGGCGCCACCGCGGTCATCGGCGGCATCTACCAGAGCAACGAGCAGACTGCCCAGCAGCGGACGCCCTTCCTGGCAAACCTGCCGTTGGTCGGGAGCTTGTTCCGGAACCGGTTCATCACGAACACCAACAACGAGCTGTTGTTGTTCATAACTCCGCGGATCATAAGGGGTTGACGATGATGAAACGGATCGGCGCCTGCGCAGTCCAAGGTGATGGGTTCCGTGGAGGGAAGGTCATGAGGTCACTGAAGATTCTGGGTATCGTCGGCTTTGCGGCGGCGATGGCGGGGTGCGTCCCCGACTGGGCCCGTAACAATGAGACCGGCATCATCATGGAGATCGCCGGCATCACGGGGTTCGCGGGAGGGCAGAACGGAGGCACCGAGGGCGCGATCCTCTTTTCCGACGTGCGCACCGGCGGGACGGCTTTCAACGACGATGCCGTCGTCCTCGTCAACATCTACCGGAAGAACCCGACGGTGTCCTCGACGAGCGCGCTGGAGCATATCCGGCTCGAGAGCTACCAGGTGCGCTACTTCCGGACGGACGGCCACAGCGTCGAAGGGGTGGACGTGCCTCACCGGATCACCGGAGCGCTGAACTCGATCCGCTTGCACACCCCAACCGACACGGGCGAGATCGAGGCGGAGGCGGTGATCACCGTGGTTCGACAGCAGGCGAAGCTCGAGGCCCCGCTCCTCAACCTCGTGGGCTTTCTGCCGGCCAGCACGAGGAACTTCCTCGTCCCAGGGCAGGGAATCATCACGACGGTTGCCGAGATCACCGTGTATGCGCGCCAGGTGACGACCGGAGAGCCTTTGAGCGCCACCGGAACGATCCAGGTTACCTTTGCCGATTTCGGAGACTGAGTAAAGGATCAAGCGAGGGAGCGATGAGGACACATTCAGTTGTTCGCAGCGGCTGGGCCGGGGCCCGGGGGGTATTCCTCCTCGGTGCGCTCGTGGCCTTCCATGGCTGCGGTCTCAACGACGTCGACATCCCCGAACTGGATGGCCCGTCGACCTTCGCCGCGAACC
>JANMPI010000137.1:0-27630 GCA_031369785.1 Acidobacteriota bacterium | reverse complement strand
ATCAGGAGCATGATCTGCAGCCCCTTGTAGAGGCGCCGGAGGGCGGCATACTTCGCGCGGTTGATCTCGGCCAGCGCGTGCGCCTGCACCGCGAGCTCGGCGTTCAGCTGCCCGATTCGGACCTCCTGCCACGCCTTCTTGTACGAGTCCACGTCGCGGCGGAGGATGTCCTCGTAGAACCGGATCCCGAGGGGGAATTCCTCGATGCCGGTCTGGTCGACGGGCGTGACCTGCGGCTGCGATTGCCGCGGCCGCAGCGACTCGATCGCCTGCAGGAAGAAGTAGAGCGCGATGAGGATGTAGGCGAGCAGGTAGACGCCGAGGACGATCTGCAGCGTGAACGACTTGCTCTTCAACGGGTCCATGGCGTCGGCGGAGAAGAAGAGCACCACGTTGATCGCGGCCATGATCACGAGCGCGAAGCGGGCCTTGTGGTCGGCGAGATCGACGAGGTCGATCGACTCGTCGAGGGTGTCGGTCAGGGCGCGATACCGCTCCCAGGAGTCGAGGGACCGGATGGCGTCCTTCTTCTGCTTCTTCTGCTTCCGGCCGAGCTTGCCCACGAAGCGGACGGCATCCTTGTCCTTGCCGAGCTTCTTGTCCGGACGCGGCGGCGAGATGGGGATGGTGAGGTTGGCCGGCTCGAGGGGGCGGGGGGCGATGGCGCTGTCGCGGTCGGCGCGCTCGACCCGGCCCGCGCGGTCCGCGCGGTCCGCGCGGTCCCGTTCCCGCCCGCGGGCCTTGCGATCGTCTTCGTCCGTATCGTCGTCTTCGGCCGCCATCTAGCTCGCGAGACTCATGTTATACAAAGTACCCTAATATCTTCGTCCCGGGGGGAGTGGCATGCGACTCGCGACTGCCCCTCCTGATCGCGGCGCTCGGGCCGCGATCCCGCTTTCTAGGGACGCGCCAGGTCGTTCTTGAAGACGGCGCCGTCCTTCATGACGAAGCCCACGCGCTGCAGGACCGACACGTCCTTCAGCGGATCGCCCTCGACCGCGATCACGTCGGCGTAGGCGCCGGCGGCGATCACGCCGGCCCGGCCCGCGAGACCGAGCATCTCCGCGGGGACGGCCGTCGCGGATCGGATCGCGGCGGCCGGAGTCATGCCGAGGTCCACCATGCGCTGGAACTCCTGCGCGATGGGCTCGCTCCAGGAGAAGCCGCCCACGTCGGTGCCGAAGACGATCTTCACCCCGGCTTTCAGGGCCCGCTGGAAGGACGGGCCGTGAAGCGCGACCCGCAACCGGTCCTTGGTGCCAGCGGGGGTACCTTCCGCCGCCCAGTGATCGTAGTAGACGGTCAGGGTCGGGCAGTACCACGTCCCCTGTCGGACCATCTGCTCGATCGCCGCCGCGTCGAGGTCGAGCCCGTGCTCGATGGAATCGCACCCGCCGTCCAGCGCGCGGTGCAGCCCCTCGCCTCCATAGGCGTGGCACGCGACCTTCCGGCCCCAGGCGTGCGTCTCGTCGGCGATCGCCCGCAGCTCTTCGACGGTGAGCGTCGGCTGCGACACGAGCTCCCCTTTCGATCCCACCCACGAGCGATGGGTCATGTAGACCTTGATCCAATCCGCACCGTGATCCAGCTGCTCGCGGGCTGCCTTTCGAGCTTCGACGGGGCCGTCGACGATCTGCACTCCCTTGGGGAGCGTCACCTCGGGCGCGTATCCCTCGAGGGGATAGCCCCCCGTGGTCGAGACGCCACGGGTGGATGCGAAAATGCGCGGACCGGGGATGTAGCCCTTCTCGACCGCCTGCTTGATCCCGACGTCTCCGTAGCCCGCGCCTTCGGTCTCGACGTCGCGGATCGTGGTGAAGCCCTGCTCGAGCGCACGCCTTGCGGAGACGGTCGCGCGGGCCGCGCGGAAGGCCAGGCCGTGGGACAGGAGCTGGACGTCGTATCCGCCCTCGGCCGGATCCTCGCCCTGGAGGAAGAGATGGGTATGCGAGTCGATGAGGCCCGGAAGCACGGTGGCGCGGGAGAGGTCGATGACGGAGGCGCCTTCGGGGACGGGAACGCCCGCCGCGGGACCCACGCGCTCGATGCGGCCGCCGCGGATCAGGATCGCCTGATCGCGCCGGGGCTCCGCGGTCGTGCCGTCGATCAGCACCCCGGCACGGATCAGCGTCACCGACGGCGGTGTCTCGGCTCGGACGGCGGTCGGCGCGGCCAGGATCAGGATGAAGAGTGCTGTCAACACCGCCGGAGCATAGGTCTAGAATCGCCGCCATGCCACTCATCGAGCCCGGAAAGAAAGCGCCGTCGTTCTCCCTCGCCGACCAGGAGGGGAAGACGCACCGCCTCGCGGACTACGCCGGCCGCCCGCTCGTCCTGTACTTCTATCCGAAGGACGACACGCCCGGGTGCACGACGCAGGCTTGCGGATTCCAGGCCAGCCTGCGGAAGTTCAAGACGAACAAGGCGGCGGTTCTCGGGGTGAGCATCCTCGACGGCGCGAGCAAGGCGAAGTTCGCGAAGAAGTTCGGGCTCGCGTTCCCGCTGCTGGCCGATGCGGATCACGCGGTGGTGGAGAAGTACGGCGTGTGGCAGGAGAAGTCGAACTACGGGAAGAAGTACATGGGCATCGTGCGCACCACGTACCTGATCGGGACGGACGGGAAGGTCGCGCGGCGGTGGGACAAGGTGAGGGTCGACGGCCACGCCGAAGAGGTGCTCGCGGCGCTCGCCTGACCGGCGAAGCAAGTCCAACGAAATGGCGGGGTGGACGGGACTCGAACCCGCGACCTCCGACGTGACAGGCCGGCGTTCTAACCAGCTGAACTACCACCCCGCGTGGTGGTTGAGTTGCGGGCCGACGCCGAAGCGAGGCCGCTCGTGTCCCTTTGGGCCGCCGAGCCCTCTGGTGGTGGGCGGTACAGGTTTCGAACCTGTGACCCCCGGCTTGTAAAACCAGTGCTCTACCGCTGAGCTAACCGCCCGCGGGACGAGCAAAGTCTAGACGTTTGTGAGGTGATCGGCAAGGGCGGCGCGCCATTCTCGTAACGGCGGCAGTCCCAGCGATCGGTACCGGGCGGTGGAAAGCACCGAGTACGGCGGCCGCCGGGCCGGCGCGGCCAGCGCCTCCGAGCTCACCGCATCCACCGTCGCCTCGAGCCCCGCCTGCTTCACCGCTTCGCGGGCGAGCCCGTTCCACGTGCAGGTGCCTTCGTTGACCACGTGGAAGATCCCCCGTGCCCGCCGTTCGGCGAGCGCGACGATGGCCGCCGCGAGATCCGGCGCGTACGTCGTCGACAGCAGCTGGTCGTCGACGATCCGCAGCGGCTCGTGGCTCCGCGCGCGCTCGAGGACGCGGTCGATGAACGAGCCGCCCTTGGCGCGATTGCCCCCGCGGCCGAAGAGCGCGCTCGTGCGCACGATGAGGTGATCCCCGCCCGCGCCAGAAACCGCGATCTCCCCCGCCCGCTTGCTGCGTCCGTACTCGTTCAGCGGCCGCGCCTCGTCGTCCTCCACGTACGGCTCGGCCTTGGCGCCGTCGAAGACGTAGTTCGTCGAGACGTGGACCATCAGCGCGCCGAGCGCCGCCGCGGCGGTGGCGAGATGGAGCGGACCGCGCTCGTTGACCGCGAACGCCTCCTCGCGCTCCGTCTCCGCGGCATCGACCTTGTTGTACGCGGTGGCGTTGATGACCACGTCGGGGCGGGCCGACATCACGCGCTCGCGCACGGCGGCCGCGTCGCGGACGTCGAGAGCGTCATGGCCGCCCGCCCACACCACATGCGGGCCCAGCCGGTCGACCAGCGCCCGGCCGAGCTGGCCTTTGGCGCCGGCCACGAGCACCCTCACGCGTCGATGCGGGTGGCGAGGGTGAAGTCGTTCGCGGTGAGGCCGGAGGCGTCGTGGGTGGTGACGCGGAGCGTCACTTTCGTATACGAGATCGCGATGTCGGGATGATGGTCGAGGGACTCCGCGATCTGGGCGACGCGGTTCACGAACGCGATGGCGTCCGGGAACGTCTCGAAGGTGTACGCGCGCTGCAGCCATTCGCCCGAGCGCTCCCACCCGGCGACGGTCGGCACGAGCTTCGCGATTTCGCTTTCGGAGAGCTTGCTCATGCGCGCCATGGCTACGGGAGCGACGCCGGTGATCCGGGGCGGCGGCGCGCGCGCCGACGTCGGCGGCGCCGCGGACGGTGCGGGGTCTCTTCCTCCAGGGTTCCCGCAAGGGCGGCCAACGCCGGATCGGCGGCGGCATCCGGCGCGAGCTCGAGCCCGCGCCAATGCGCGGCGAGCTCCTGCCCCTGCACCCCGCCGTGGATCTCCATCCAGCGCAGCGCCTCCTCCAGATAGCCCTTGCCCATGAGCAATCCCTTCACTCGCGGGGACGTGTGCAGCTCGCGCAGGCGATTTTGCGCGGCGAGGATCAGCCGGAGCCGCTCCACGTCGCGCCGGGCGAAGGGCATGCTGAGCGGCATCGCGCCCGCGGTGCCGCGATCGTCGGGCTCGACGCCCAGCTCGGCCATCTCCGCCGCGACGTCGATCGTGTCCGCGGGCTCCTCGCCATCGTCGGCGGCGGGCCGCGACGACGGAACCGCGGCGCGGCGCAGCGGAAGCCCGAGCGGCACGAGCAGCGTGCCGAGCAGCAGCGAGTTCCCGAGCTGCTCCGCCGTGGCGAGGCCCGCGTTCCGGTAGTCGTCCAGCCGCCCGAGGCTCCCCAGAAGCCGCTCTCCCTGCTCGCGGATGGCGCGGTCCGCCTCCGGAAGCATGTAGGCGAGGAGGCCGACGTCGTGGAGCATCTGGAAGGTTCGGCGCGATTCGCCCTGGCGCAGGATCTTGTAGATCTCGTCCAGGATGCGCGCGGGGCTGCTCTTCACGATCTCGCCGCGCAGCGTGCGGATGGTCTCGATGGTGTCGCGGTCGATGGAGAAGCCGAGCCGCGCCGCGAGCGCCACCGCGCGCAGCATGCGCACCGGGTCCTCGCGGAGGCGCACCATTGGGTCGCCGATGGTGCGGATGACGCGGGCCTCGACGTCCGGAAGGCCGTCCACGTAGTCGATCACCGAGAAGGTGGCGATGTCGTAGAAGAGCGCGTTCACGGTGAAGTCACGGCGGAAGGCGTCCTCCTCCGGGGTGCCGAAGGTGTTGTCGCGGCGGATCAGCGTGTCGCCTTCCTCGGCCGGGGCCTGGCGGCGGAACGTCGACACCTCGATCACCTTGCGCCCGAACCGCACGTGGCCGAGTCGGAAGCGCCGTCCGATGACGAAGCAGTTGCGGAACAGCTTCTTCACCTGCTGCGGGTGCGCGTTGGTGCCGATGTCGATGTCCTTGGGGCGGCGCCCGAGCAGCAGGTCGCGCACCCCCCCGCCCACCATGTAGGCCAGGAAGCCGTGGTTCTTCAGGCGGTACATCACGTTCAGCGCGTCGGCGTCGATGTCCTTGCGGGAGACACTGTGCTCGGCGCGGGGCAGGATGCGTGGAAGCATTTATTGAAGTGTTTCGTGCTCGAAAAAAGGCATTATACCCGCAGTGTCCTCCGCGCCCCCGTCGCGTCTCGGGTACCTCGATTGGGCCCGGGGACTCTCCGTCCTGCTGATGATCGCGACCCACGGCCTTTACGGGTGGGTCCGCCCGGAGGACCAGGGCCGGCCGTTCTTCCAGTGGATGTGGCTGATCGGCGGCTATCCCGCCGGCATCTTCCTGTTCGTCTCCGGCATCGTGCTCGCGCTGGGCGCGGAATCGATGCATCGCCGCTTTGAGCCGCCGCGCGCCGTGCTGCGGGCGGGCGCCGCGAGGGGCCTCGAGATCCTCGGCTTCGCCTTCCTCTTTCGTCTCTGGATGTTCGCCTCCGGCCGGTTCGGGTCGCCCTGGGACCTCATCCGGGTCGACGTCCTCAATTGCATCGGCGCCTCGCTGCTGGTGGTCGGGATCCTGGCCGTGGCCTGGCCGCGGCGGGGCGCGCGCATCACCGCCGCTCTGACCCTGGCCGCCGCCTTTGTGGCCCTCGCGCCGCTCACCTGGGATTCGGATCTCGCCCGCCGCCTCCCGGCTGCGCTCGCGCTCTACATCGATGGCCGACGCACGGGCTCCTTCTTCCCGCCGTTTCCGTGGGCGGGATTCGCCGCGCTGGGCGCCGCCTTTGGCATGGTGCTGGCCGCGGCACGGCAGAACGGCCGCGAGGCGCGCCTCTTCGCGGCGATGGCGGTGATCGGCGCCCTCGCCCTCCCCGTCTCGCTATGGGCCGATCGCCTGTCGCCGGCGGTGTACCCGAGGTACGACTACTGGCACACGAGCCCCGCCTATTTCGCCCTGAAGGCCGGCGTCGTGCTCCTCGTTCTCGGGGCCGCCTTTATCGCCGACCGTCTGCCCGGCCAGGGCCCGATCCGGCAGCTGGGGCGGACGAGCCTCCTCGTGTACTGGGTGCACCTCGAGGTGATCTACGGCGACCACGTGATGCCGGCCGCGCGCGGGGCGCTCTCGCTGGAGGATGCCCTCGTCGCAGTCGCGCTCCTCACCCTCGCGATGCTCGCGCTCTCCTACGCGCGGACGACGCGGCGCAAGCGCACCCGGCTTCCCTCGACCGTCGTCGCGTAGCGCTGGCCCTCGGGGAAGAGTCCCTCCCGGCGGAAGGGGGGCATCGGGCGCGCGGGGTCGCGCATGAAGAGCCCGTTCTCCTCACGCACGGCGCCGATGAACACGAGCTCGCGCCACTTCAGGGCCGGGATGGAGAACCCGTCCTCGGTGACGATGACGTCCTCGAACGGCTGCGGGTTTCCCGCCATCAGGAAGGCGCGTCGCGGCGCCGGATCATCTTGCGCGCCATGTGCTCGAGAAGGCGCACCTCCTTGGCGGTGAGGTCCGCGCGCTGGAAGAGGGCACGCCATTCGCCGAAGAAGCTGTCGGTGTTCACCGGCGGCAGGGCGCCGATGGCGAGGAGGCCCTCGCGGAGCAGGTCCAGCATCGCCTCGCGGCCCTCGTGCGTGGCGCGGCCCCGGCGGCCCGGCGGCAGCTCGGAGGGACGGAAGACTTCGTAGGCCGCCACCATCACCGCGTGCGAGAGGTTGAGCGACGGCTGATCCGGGTGGGACGGAATGAGGGCGCGCCGCCCGCACAGGTCGAGCTCGGCGAGGGTGAGGCCCGACGTCTCCGCGCCGAAGACGAGCGCGGCCCGCTCCCCCGGCGCCATCGCGGCAACCTCCTGCGCGGCCTCGCGCACATCGAGGGCCGGCCGCTCCCGGTCGCGCTTGCCGCTGAACGCGATCACGGTGTGCGCCCCGGCGACCGCCGACGCGAGATCGTCGAACACCTGCGTCTGCTCCAGCACGTCGTGGGCACCCCAGGCCGTGCGCCAGCATTCGACCGTCCGCCAGTCGCCGGGGGCGACGAGGGACAGCCCCTCGAGGCCGGTGTTGCGGATCGTGCGCGCCGCCGCGCCGACGTTGGCGGGCACCTCGGGGCGGACGAGCACCACGCGGACGGAGCGCCTCGCGACGCCTACGGCGCGCCTGCCTTCATGTCTCGTCCTCTTCCTCACCATCGGGGCGCCGGTGGAAGCGGCGCTGGCCGGGGTTGCCACGCAGGTACTCGGAGAGGAACCCGCGGATGCGGCGCGCGGCTTCACCTCCGAGATCGACGAACTCGAGGCCGACGCCGGCGGGCAGCGTCTTCGAGCTCAAGGTCATCTCCGGGGCCCGCCACCACGCGACGCGGCACCGGGCGACGAGCGGCAGGTCGTTGCCGGGAAGGCGGAAGGTGACCTCGACGTCGGACCCGGGAGGAAGCGGCGCCGTCCTCTCGACGAAAGTCCCGCGCAGGGACAAGTCGATGAGAAAGAGATCCTCGCGCCCGGCGTCGTGGACGATGTTCGCCCGGTGGATGAAGGGGATGCGGATCCTGCGAAAGACCGGCTCCGGGGGCAATCCCTCCACGCGAGGGGGGGCGGTGCGTTGCATCGGGGGGAAGGAGAGCTTGCACTCCGCCAAACGGGCTGTCAATAATCCGGCACCATCCATGAGCGCACCGGGCCCCAAGGACCGCGACGGCGGGTTACCGCCCGCCCCGGAAGGCGGCCATGAGATCTTCCTCCCCGACGACGACGAGCCGCTCGTCATCATCCCCACCGACGGGCGTGCCACGCCGGCGGTCATCGACGATCGCCCCGCCGCTCCGGACACCGCCGCTCCGGCCGCCGTCGCGCCGCGGGCGCGCGCCGGGTACACGACGGAGCAACCGTCGATCGCGAGCGATCGGGTGCGCGAGCCCGTCGAGTTCCCGTGGGCGACTCCCGGCGCCGCCTCTCCTCCGCGGCGGCGATCGCCGTGGCCGCGCCGCGCCCTTTTCCTGGGCGCGGGGGCCGTGCTCGCGTTCGGCACGTGGGCGGGCGTGTCCGCCTTCCGCCCCCATCCGCCGGTGATCGCCTCCATCGTGCCCTCGAAGGCCGAGCCCGGGCAGACGGTGACGATCGCGGGCACCGCGCTCGGAACCGATCCCGCCGCCGTCGTGGTCCGCTTCGGGGATCGCCGGGGGCCGGTGACGAGCGCCTCCGGATCCACGATCGCCGCGACCGTGCCCGCCGATCTCGCCAATCTGCCCGCGGGTGACATGCGCGTGATCGTGGAAGTGAACGGGCATACCTCCAACGCGCTCTTCATGAGCCTCGCGCGGTACCCGCGCATCAGCTCCGTGGAGCCAAAGGTGGCGCTTCCGGGAGCGGAGATCGTGGTCAAGGGCACGCACCTTTCCGGGGGCACGCCGGTCGTGCGCATCGGCGGCTTTCCCGCGCCACTGCTGACCTCGACGGGCGAAGGCCTTCGCGTGCGCGTGCCCGATCTCCCGGTCGTCGAAGGCAAGGTGGTGCCCGTCGACGTGATGCTCGGCCGCGACGCCGCACGTCCGGGCTCGCTCCTCATCGGCCATCTCCCCCTCGTCACCGAGATCGCACCCGCGAGCGGCGAGGTGGGGACGAAGGTGACGATCAAGGGTCACGGCTTCGGGGCCGGCATCGCCGCGAACCGCGTGACGTTCGGCGACCTGGAAGGTGTCGTTCTGTCCGCCTCCGACCGCGAGATCCAGGCCACCGTTCCCGCATCGGGGCTGCTGGCCTCGCGGCAGGTCCTCCCCGCGGTGGTGTCGGCGGGCGGTGCGCACTCGCGGCCGATGGATTTCACCGCCGTGCGGCCGTCCGGCGACGTCTATCGTCCGCGCTTCGTCGCTGCCCCGGCGCCGAAGGCGGATGCCGCGCACCATGCCGTCGTCGGCACCGAGATCGGCCCCCTGCTCGTCCTGTCGGGCCGCGGCGATGCGGCGTCCCCGGGCGAGCGCGCCGTGCGCGTCGCCGCGCAGCTCAACACGCTCCTCCAGACCTCCACCAGCCGTGCGGTCCGCATCGACATGCAGGATTCCCCGCCGCGGGTGGTCGCGGACGGCGCGACCCTCGTCACCGTCTCCACCGAGGACGCGGACGGCATGGCGCGGGGCTGGGACGGTCTCCCCGGGACACGCCTCACGCCGCCCGCGCTCGCGCGCTACTGGGCCGCGCTCCTCCACGACTACGTCGGCCTCTTCGGCCAGCGCCTCCGTCCCAACCGCGCCATCGAGATGACGCCGAGGGCCCGCGTCCTTCTCGACCTCTATTCCGACGCGGAGCGGCACGGCGGCAGCTCCGGCGTCGCCATGACGATCGTCTCGACCCTCGCCCCCGACCGGGTGGACGCGCTTCGAAGGCTCGGCTTCTCCGGGCCCGAAGGCGGCCGCGGGTCGTACGGACTCGCACTGGCGGGGGCGTGGGAAGGGCAAATCGAGGATGGCGGGCCGCCGCGCTCGATCCGCCTCTCCTTGCGCGCCGACGGCGAGCGCCTGGCCGGGGACATGAGCTCGTCCGCAGGTTCCATCGCGATGGGAATTCCGCTCCGCGACCTCAGCTACGATAAGGGGATGGTCCGTTTCAGCGCCGTCCTCGCCGGCGCCCCCCGCCAATTCCGCGGCGCACTCGAGGGAGCCACGCTCTCCGGGACCGTCCATTCCGGAGACGCCGCCGCTTCGGTCGGCCGCTTCACGCTGCGGCACGTGGAATGACCGTCCGCTCCGGGCTCGATCAGCTTCTCGCCAGGCCGGGCCTCCTGAAGGGCCGCCGCCTCGGTCTGATCGCCAATCCGACCACGGTGACGAGCGGCCTCGTCCATGGCGCGATCGCGCTCCGCCACGAGCGCGCGTTCAAGCTGACGACGCTCTTCGGGCCAGAGCACGGCATCTGGGCGGACGCACAGGATCTCATCCACGTCGACGACAGCCGCGATGCCGCGACGGGCCTTCGCGTGTACAGCCTCTACGGGAAGCGGCTCGCCCCCAGCGCGGAGATGCTGGCGGACGTCGACGCGCTCGTCTACGACGTACAGGACGTCGGGTCCCGCTATTACACCTTCATCTATACGATGCTCCATGCGATGGAGGCCTGCGCCGCGCATGGCAAGACGATGGTCGTCCTCGACCGTCCCAACCCCATCGGCGGCGACGAGGTCGACGGCAACGTGCTGCAGCCGGAGTGGGAGTCGTTCGTGGGCCGGCACCCCCTCGCCGTCCGCCACGGGATGACTGCGGGGGAGCTGGCGCTCATGTTCAAGGAAGAGCGGCGGATCCCGGTCGAGCTGCGCGTCATCGAGATGAAGGGGTGGAAGCGGAAGATGGCGTTCGAGGAGACGGGGCTCCCGTGGGTGATGCCCTCTCCGAACATGCCGACGGTCGACACCGCCTACGTCTATCCCGGCGGGTGCCTGATCGAAGGCACCAACCTGTCCGAGGGGCGCGGTACGACGCGGCCGTTCGAGCTCGTGGGCGCGCCGTGGCTCGACGCCTGGGCGCTCGCCCGTGACCTTTCGAAAGAGAAAATCCCGGGAGTCGGCTTCCGCGCCACGTGGTTCACCCCGACCTTCCAGAAGCATTCCGGCGTCCCCTGCGGCGGTGTCCAGCTCCACGTCACCGACCGCCGGAAGTTCCCCGCATTCCTCGCCTACGCGCTCATCATCCATCACGCCCGGCGGCAAGCGCCCTCCCGCTTCGCCTGGCGAGACCCGCCGTACGAGTACGAGCAAGTGAAGCGTCCCATCGACATCCTGTTCGGCACCGATGCGGTGCGGCGCGCCCTCGAAGGGAACGTCTCGCCGCGGAAGCTCGCGGCGGGATGGAAGAAGGAGATCGCCGCGTTCCGCAAGCGGCGGGCGCGCTACCTCTTGTACTGACGGCGGTGTCGTTCGGGGGGGACATCTGGATCTGACCAGTGCGGTGTTCGGGGCGGTGGGAGCGCTCGTGCTCGCCGTGGGCTCGTCGTTGCTGCGAAACGGCGGCGGCTTCCGCGCCCGCGACAAGGAACGCGCGGAGGCGCATCGCGCCCTCACGTGGCTCGGACGCCAGCTCCAGGCGGTCGAGGACCGGTCGAGGGAGCAGTCCGAGGTCTTCCAGGTCCTCCCCGACCTCGTGCGGCAGATGTTCTCCGCCACCGGCAAGCGGCCGATGTACCCCGTGGTCGTGAAGCTCGTCGAGCTCTTCTTCCGGCCGGCGCAGGTCGCGATCTTCGTGGCCGTTCCGGCGGAGCGGAAGCTCCGGCTCGCCGAGGGGTCCGGGCTCCCGGACACCCTCGTGAAGAGCGCCGTCCTCGAGTACGGGCAGGGCCGCCCCGGCCACGTCGCGGAGTGCCGGATCGCGATGGACGAATCGGACTTCAACAACGTCACCACCATCACGCGGCTGCAGCTCGAGTCGACGGTCGTCCCCGGGCTGCGGGCCGACGTCGTGGCGCCGATCGTCTACGACGACGAGCTCCTCGGCGTGATCAGCGTCGGCGGATCGGCGACGCGGAACGACCACGAGAAGCGGCTCCTCAAGATGGTGGCCGACCTCACGGCGTCGGCGGTGGTGCACGTCCGCCAGCTGAAGACGAGCCAGGAAATGGCCAACATGGACGGCCTCACCGAGACGTACAACAAGCGCTACCTGCAGTCGCGCTTCAACGACGATTTGCACAAGGCGGAGACCACGAGCTCTCCGCTCAGCCTCATGATCCTCGACATCGACCACTTCAAGCATTACAACGACACCAACGGCCACCTCGAGGGCGACGACGTGCTGAAGCGCATCGGCGCGATCCTGAAGGGCGCCATCCGGGACGACACCGACGTCGTCGTGCGGTACGGCGGCGAGGAGTTCGTGATCGTGTTCCCGGGCGCGACCAAGGCGGTGGCGACGCGCCAGGCGGAGAACATCCGCCGCGCCGTCGAAACGCACGCGTTCAAGCACGCGGCCCGGCAGCCGCTGGGCGCGGTCACGATCTCGGGCGGGGTCGCGTCGTTCCCGGACGACGCGAAGAGCTCGGTCGCGCTGCTCCGCGCGGCCGACCAGGCCCTCTACGAGGCCAAGGCCGCCGGCCGCAACCGGATCGTCACCGCGTCACCGACGTACGTAGTGACTTAGCTCACGCCTGCTCGGCGGCGGCCACGGGCGCGGCGACGCGGGGCGCGCGGCGGCCCGTCGTGGTCACGACGACCGCGACGAGGATGAGCGCGCCGCCCGCGATCAACCCCGAGGTCACGCGCTCGTCGAGGAACATCGCGCCCAGGAAGACGGCGACCACCGGGTTCACGTACGCGTACGTGCCGACCGTCGTCGCCGGCAGCTCGTTGATGCAGTACGCAAAGGCGGTGAACCCGACCAGCGATCCGAAGATCACGAGATAGGAAAGGCCGAGCCAGGCGTCGCGGCTCGCCGCTGCGAAGCGCGAGGCGTCCTCCCCCATCACCGTCGAGAGGATGACGAGGGCCACGGACCCCGCGAGCATCTCGATGGCGGCCGCGGTGAAGAGGGGCAGGCGTCGTGGGACCGACTGCGCATAGAGCGTGCCCGCCGTCCACGCGAGCGTCGCCGCCTGCAGCGCGAAGATGGACGACCAGTGGCCGGGGTCGATTCCGCCCGCCGGGCGCGCGACGAGCCCGACCCCTACGAGGCCGATGAGCGTGCCCGTCCACACCCGCACCGACCATTGCTGCCCAGTGGCGCGGAAGCCGTCGAACAGGGTCAGCCAGACCGGCACGCTGGCAACGATGAGCGCGGCGATGCTGCTGGGAATGCGCTTCTCCGACCACATCACGAGGCCGTTGCCGACCGCGAGCAGGAGGACGCCCACCAGCGCGTAGTCCGCGACCTGTCGCCGCGACGGCCAGCCGTGCCGGCGGTCGGCCACGGCGGCGATGCCCGCCATCACGATGCCGGCGACGAGGAAGCGGAACGCCGCCGCCGCCATGGGCGGGATCTCGCGCACCACGATGCGGATCGCCATGTAGGTGGAGCCCCACACCACGTAGATGATGGCCAGGGACACCCAGGGCAGGATCCTGCGCTGCGCCGCCGTCATCGTCGCGTCCTTCGCGCCTCGGCCGGCTTCGCCGGCTCCTCTTCCATGAGCGCGGGCTCGAGCGGGCCGAGCAGCCCCTTTTCCATCACCGCCTCCAGCACGAAGGCGGTGCGCGACGACTGCACCGCGCGCGTCGCCTGCAGGTCGCCGAGGATCGCCCCCACGTCCTGGATGCGGCGGCACACCACCTCCGCGACGAAGCAGTCCTCGCCGCTCACGCGATACACCGACCGCACCATGGGGTGGTTGGTCAGGCGCTTCAGGACGTCCTGCTCCTTCTCCCGCGCGACCCGGCCGTCGAGGCTGATGCGCACCTGCGCGCGCACGCCGAGCCCGAGGGCGGCGGGGTCGATGTCGGCGCGGTAGCCGCGGATGACGCCGCGGCGCTCGAGGTCGCGGATGCGGTCGGTCACGGCCTGCCGCGAGAGCCCGAGCTCCTTGGCCAGGTCGGCCGCGGGGCGGCGGCCGTCCCGGGAGAGCGCGACCACCAGCCGCCGATCGGTGGCATCGAGGGGGCGTCGGAGTTGGGCAAGCGCGGCCGACTTCATGCGTTAAGTCTCGGGCCGCTGGCGACGTTTTGTCAAGCACAACGTCTTGAATGCCTGACAAACGCTATCAGCGCTGGGGGCGGAGGCGCTTTCGTCCCGGCGCGTGCGGTCTTGACGGCGCCGTCCGGAGCCACCATCATCTGCCAGTCAACGGAGGTCCCCATGCTGTGGCTGCTCGCGGTACTCCTTCTCGGTCCCACGCCTGAAAGCGTCCGCGCGGAGCAGCGGCTCAAGGAAGGACAGCGGTTGATGGCCTCGGAGCGGTTCGAGCAGGCCGCCGAGGCCTTCCGGGAGGCGATCCAACTTTCTCCCCTGCTGGTCATGGCCCACTACGGCCTCGGTCAGGCCCACATGGCGCTCAAGGAGTACCCTTCGGCCGTAACCGCGTTCCGTGGCGCGCGCGAGGCGTTCCACAAGCGCGCCGCGGAGAACGTGAACACGCGGATGGAGTACGAGAACGCGCGCGAGGACAGGATGCGCTCTCTGCGGGACAAAATCCGGGAAAACCAGGAGCGCCAGCTGCCGCAGGGATCGCGCGCCGCCCAGCAGCGCGACATCCGCGTCCAGCAGTGGGAGCTCGAGATCTCCACGCTGCAACGGGCGCAGAACGATCTTCAGAGCCAGACGATTCCCCCGCTGCCGCCGGGATTTTCCCTGGCCCTGGGCAGCGCGCACTTCCGTAGCGGGCAACTCCCCGACGCCGAGAGGGAATATCGCGCGGCGCTTTTGGTACAACCCAGCCTCGGGGAGCCGCGCAACAACCTGGCCGTGGTCCTCCTGCTCACCGGCCGTCCGGCGGAAGCGAAGGAGCAGCTCGCGCTTGCGGAGAAGAATGGGTTCAAGGTCTCGGCGGGTCTCAAGAAGGATGTAGAAGCGGCCCTGGCCAACGGGTCGAACAGCCCGAGGCCCTGACCGCAAGGCGTCGCCCCTATCCAATAAACTGGATCGGGAAGCCCTCAGGATCCGGAGAACCGCATGATGCGGACGGAACGATGAGGTGGATTACGAACAAAACCAACGACTTACTGACCGATCGCGTCTGGCGCGATCGTTGCTGTCTCAAGACTCGGCTCCCCGCTCGTCTGTACGAAGCGGGGCCGCGCCGAGTTCCGTGGAAGTGCCCCGGCGGCGGCAGGTCAATGACATCGAACTGGAGGACTGAGTATGAATTTTAGAAACATCGGGGCACTTTTGGTGGCCCTGATGATCGCCGCGCTGCCCGCGTTCGCGCAGGAGCAGAGCGGCGCCATCGAAGGCGTGGTGACCGATTCGACCGGCGCGGTCGTGCCGGGCGCGACAGTCGAGGCGCGCGGCGGTTCCGGCGCCGCGCAGACCACGGTGACCGACACCGCTGGCTACTACCACTTCCCGGCTCTGGCCCCCGGGGCCTACGAGGTGGCAGCGAACCTCACCGGGTTCACGTCCGTCAAGCAGCCGGGTATCCGGCTCTCCCTCGGGCAGACCCTGAAGGTCGACATGACGCTTCGCGTCAGCACGATCCAGGAGGAAGTCACGGTGACCGGCGAAGCGCCGATCGTCGACGTGACGTCCACCCAGCGCTCGACCAGCATCCGCGACGAGTACATCGACACGCTGCCGAAGGGCCGCGACTTCACCACCCTGGCCACCCAGGCCCCGGGCGCGAACATGGAGTTCAAGACCGGCGGCCTGTCCATCGACGGCGCCTCCTCGAACGAAAACAAGTACATCATCGACGGCATCGAGACCGGCGACCCGGAGACGGGGCTCAGCAGCCAGAAGCTCGTCACCGACATGATCGACGAGGTCCAGGTCAAGTCCAGCGGCTACGAGGCCGAGTACGCGGGCTCGGTCGGCGGCGTCGTCAACGTCATCACCAAGTCCGGGACCAACGACTTCAAGGGTTCGGTCTGGACCTACTACTCCAGCGACGCCCTCGGCTTCGCGCGTGGCCCGGCGTTCGGGGGCGGCGGCGGTGTCGCCGGCCAGGCGCCGGCGTACGCAGACGGCCGTCCCACCCTGCGCCTGAACCCGAGCAACTCCGCCGTCGCGGAGACGATCACCTATCCCGAGGACGACGTCACTGCGTGGGAGCCCGGCTTCGCGCTCGGCGGGCCGATCAAGAAGGACAAGGCCTGGTTCTTCGTGAGCTACAACCCCACCCTGCGGTCGATCGATCGCACCGTGACCCTCACCAGGGACGGGTCCGTCGTGAGCAGGAACGAGGATCGCAAGACGCACTACATCAGCGCGAACGTTTCCTCGCAGTTGAGCGAGGCCCTGCGCGCCCGCGTGGCCTTCAACAGCAACCGTCAGACCATCACGGGCCTGTTGCCCGCGTTGTCCGGCAATGACATCCCCAACGCCCCCTACAACGTGAACACGATTTCCCCCAACTACTCGGGGAGCGCCAACCTCGACTACATCGTTTCGCCGAAGTTCTTCCTCTCGGGACGCGCCGGGTATTTCGTCCAGAACGAAATGAACGAGGGCGTCACCAGTACGGACAAGTTCACCTACTCGACCAGCAACGTGAACGGTTGCACAGGCTGCCCCGACATCCCGGCGCAGTTCCGGGGTCCGACGGGCTTCACGAACGTTCCCACCATATTCAGCAGCGACAAGGACCGGTTCACCCGGATGAGCCTGCAGACCGACGCTACGTGGTTCGTCGATCTGGGCGGCAAGCACGAGTTCAAGGGCGGAGTCCAGTACGACAAGCTCACGAACGACGTCCTCAACGGTGAGACCGCCAACAGCATTCGCTTGCTCTGGGGTGCGACCACGGGTGGCCAGCGTGGTCCCTATGGCTACTACCGTGTGCGTTCCAACGCTTTCGAGCCGAGCCGCGGCTTCCTCACCGTGGGCCAGAGCTCGAGCAACAACCTCGGCCTGTTTCTCCAGGACTCCTGGACCATCGGCCAGAAGCTGACCATCAACCTCGGCCTCCGGACGGAGCACGAGAAGGTCGGGAACTACGACCCCACCAATGAGGCCGCCGTGACGCGCGGCCTCACCGACACCCTCTTCGACTTCGGGTTCGGCTCCAAGCTGGCTCCCCGCGTCGGCTTCGCCTACGACATCGCCGGTGACGGCAAGACGAAGGTGTACGGGAGCTGGGGGCTGTTCTACGACATCTTCAAGCTGGCCCTGCCCCGCGGGTCGTTCGGCGGCGACAAGTGGATCGAGCTTTACTACACGCTCGACACACCCAACCCCGCCGACCTGTTCGGCTGCCAGTTGAACGCGGCCGGGACCGCGGGCGTCAACTGCCCCGGCCGGCAGATTCGGCCCCCGGTCGACTTCCGTGCTCCCTCGTTCGACTACCTCGAATACGACGCCTCCGGCAAGCCCGTCCTGGATCCGTACCGCCTCCAGGAGTTCTCGGGCGGCATCGAGCGCGTGCTCACCACCAACTCTTCGCTCGCGCTGCGCTACGTCCACAAGCAGATCGACAAGGCGATCGAGGACATCGGCTTCTTGAACGCGCAGGGCGACGAGGTCTACCTCATCGGTAACCCCGGCTTCCACTCGAACGAGATCGCCTTCGTTACGACCGATGGCACACAGATTCCGGCGCCCAAGGCGGTGCGTGACTACGACTCCGTCGAGGCGGTGTTCAACCGCCGTCTGGCCAACCGGTGGGCTTTCCGTTTCAGCTACGCCTGGAGCCGCCTGTACGGCAACTACTCCGGCCTCACCCAGGCGGACGAGCCCGGACGTTCGGACCCGAACGTCGGCCGCCTGTTCGACGCGCCGTTCATCATGTTCGACCAGACGGGCAAAGCGACCTTCGGCCCGCTGCCGACGGACCGGCCGCACCAGGTCAAGGGCCAGTTCATCTACCAGGCGCCGTTTGGCCTGTCCGCGGGTCTGAACGCTTACGTCGCGAGCGGGAACCCGGTCACCCGCGAGGCGGCGTTCGTGGCTGGCCACGCCTACCCGGTGCAGTACCTCGGCCGTGGCAGCGACGGCCGCACCCCGACGCTGTCCACCTTCGATCTCAACCTCGTCCAGGACTTCAAGCTGGGCGGCGACCGCCGGCTTCAGCTCATGGCCAACATCCTGAACATCCTCGACTCCGACAAGGCCACCAGCCGCTTCCCCACCGAGACATCGACGGCGTCCGGCACCACCGTCGACATCAGCGAAGATCAGTTCTTCCGTGGGTTCGACGGCCGGGCGCTCGTTGCCACGGCCGGTCCGCTTGATCCCCGGTTCCTGCAGGATTCGCAGTTCCAGAATCCGCGCGAGATCCGTCTCGGCGTTCGTCTGATTTTCTAGTTGCAAGCGGGGGGGCCCGCTTGGGCCCCCCCGAATCCCCATCGTTGGGTTCCGCATCCGGGCAGGGCCTTCGGGCCCTGCCCTTTTTTTGTGTCCGTCCCCGCCCTAAGATCGCCTTCCTCATGTTTCCCCGCGGGCGGCGTTTCCTCGGCGTCCTCGCGGTGCTCATTGCCGTGGCCGCGATTGCGTCGATTGCGCGCTCCCGTTCGGGAAACGGGGCGCGCCGCGTGATCGTCGTCGGACTCGACGGGGCGGACTGGCAGCTCCTCGACCGCTACCGCGTCGCGGGCACGATGCCGGAGCTCGATCGGCTGGTCCGCGAGGGGCGGTCCGGCGTCCTGCGCTCCCTGGTCCCGCCGCTCTCCCCGCTCGTGTGGACGACGATCGCGACGGGCGCGAGCCCATTGCAGCATCGCATCCTGGATTTCACCCGCTTCAATCCCGCCACCGGGCAGCGCGAGCCGATCACCTCCGACGAGCGGCGCACCAAGGCGGTCTGGGAGATGGCGAGCGAGTCCGAGCGCGACGTCGCCGTCTTCGGGCTGTGGGCCACCCATCCCGCCGAGCCGGTGCGCGGGCTCATGGTCTCGGACCGTCTATTCTCGTTCCAGCGCCCGGAAGCGGACGCGCCGCCGGGGGCGGTCCACCCCGCCACGGAAGAGGGCCGCGTGCGCGCCGCCCGGGCCGCGGTCGAGGGCGAGGTCCAGGCCGCGGCCGTGCAGGCGTACCTGCCCTGGCTGACCGCGGCTGAATACGAGGGGCTCGCCGCGCGTCCCGATCCCTTTGCGCATCCCGCGACCGCGCTGCGCCGCATCCTCGTGGAGACGCGGCTCTACCATCGCCTCGCCCTCGACTGGCTGCGCCGCGCGCAGCCGGCGCTGACCTTCGCGTACTTCCAGGGTACGGACATGATCGGCCACGTCTTCGCGCCCTACGCTCCGCCGCGCCAGCCCGCGATCGCGGAGGCCGATTTCGAGCGCTACCAGGGCGTGCCGGAGGCGTACTTCCGCGAGATCGACGCCATCCTCGGGGATTACCGCAAGGCCGCGGAGAAGAGCGACGCCGTCCTCCTCGTCGTCTCCGACCACGGCTTCCTGTGGGGCGAGGGGCGCCCCCCGCGGCCGGACAGCCTGGCCACTGCCACCGCCGGCCTCTGGCACCGCCAGGAGGGCATCTACGTGCTGTGGGGGCGCGGCATCGAGGCGTCCTCGACCCGCGGCGACGGGCGAGTCGGACAGGTGGCGGCGACGATCCTCGCGCTCCTCGGACTCCCGCGCGCCACCGGGATCGAGGAGCCGGCGCTGGCCGCGGTGGCCGAGAGCACGTCGACCCGCGACTACGGTCCGCGCTCCGTCACCGCCCCGAGCGCCGCGCCCGCGCCCGCCGGAGCTGCGTCGGAAGAAGCGCTCGAGCGGCTGCGCGCGCTGGGCTATCTCGGAGCCGCCGAGTCCGCAACGCGGCCCGCGGCCGCGGAATCGGGGACGCGCACCGCGGGCTCGTACAACAACGAAGGGTTGCTCCTGCGGGAGGCGGGCCGGGCCGCGGACGCGGAGGCCGCGTTCGAGCACGCACTGAAGATCGATCCCCACACCGCGACCGCGGCCCACAACCTGAGCGTGATGCTCACCGACTCCGATCCCGCGCGGGCCGATGCGCTCCTCCTCGGCGCGCTGGCGGATGGGCTCGGGGACGGGGCGCGGATCGTCATGTCGGCAGCGAGCGCGCATCGCGCGGCCGGCGACGAGCCGCGGGCGCAGCGCCTCATCGACGGCGCCGTCGCCCGCCGTCCCGCCGACCCCGGTTTGCGCATCCTTCGCGGCCGCCTGCGCATCGAAGCGCGCCAGTGCGGACCCGCGCTCGAGGACTTCGACGCCGCGCGCAAGGCGGTCCCCGAGGCGGCGCTGCCCCATGCCCTGGCCGGCACGGCGATGCTGTGTCTCGGGCGCAACGCCGAGGGACGCGCGGCGCTGGAGCGCTCGCTGGCGCTCGACCCGTCGCAGGCGCGCCTCCGCGAGCAGCTCGCGCGCATGCGATGACGCACGGTGACGGCTGAGACGCGCGCTTAGTGGAAGATCCAGCCCAGCGCGCCGGCGACGCCCAGCCCGACCAGCACCAGCAGGCTCACCACCAGCACCGCCGTCCCCAGCTGTCCGAGCGCGTGGAGGCCCGTCTCCGGCGCCGGCGGATCGTCCTCGGCATCGTCCCCGGCAACGCCCAGGAGGACATCCTCCTCGCCGTCCGCGGCGAGGGCTGCGTCCCCGTCCTTGCGCGCGACTTCGTCGGCCATCGGCTACGCGGTCTGGATGACCCGGAAGGTCTTCATGTTCTGCACCGACACCTGCGCCGCGATCCGGGTGGCGACGGCGGTGAAGGCCATCGCGGCCGGAGAGTCCGGGGCCGCGCCGACGATCGGCGTGCCCTCGTCGCCTCCGGAGCGGACACGCGTGTCGATCGGCACCTCGCCGAGGAACGGGATCCCGAGGTCTTCCGCCATGCGCGCGCCGCCGCCGTGGCCGAAGATCTCCGTGCGCCCGTCGCAGTGGCCGCAAACGAAGTAGCTCATGTTCTCGACCACGCCGAGGATCGGGATGTTCAGCTGGCGGAACATCGCCACCGCCTTCCGCACGTCCGACACCGAGACGCCCTGCGGCGTCGTGACCACCACCGCGCCCGCCACCGGCACGCTCTGGGCCATGCTCAGCGAGACGTCGCCCGTGCCCGGCGGCAGGTCGACGACCAGGTAGTCGAGCTCGCCCCATTCCACGTCGCGCATGAACTGCTGCACCGCGGCGTGGAGCATCGGCCCGCGCCAGATGATCGGCTGGTCGGCGGGGACGAGCATCCCCATCGAGATCACCTTCAGGCCATGCGCTTCCGGCGGCAGCATGCGCTTGTCGGGGCCGACCTGCGGGGCCGCGGTAATGCCCAGCATCTGCGGCGTGTTGGGGCCGTAGACGTCCGCGTCCATCAATCCCACCCGCGCGCCCTTGCGATGCAGGGCGAGGGCGACGTTCACCGCCGTGGTGGACTTGCCCACGCCGCCCTTGCCCGCGCCGACCGCGATGATGTTCCGGATCCCCGGCACGGCCTGGCGGCCGAACCCCCCGCGCGCGCGCACGTTGGCGGTCATCTGCGCCCGCGCCACCTTCACTCCGGGAAGCGCTGCCACCTTCTGCTCCGCCTCCGCCTTCAGCTCGTCCTTCACCGGGCAGGCCGGGGTCGTGAGCTCGATGATGAAGTCGACCTCGCCGCCCGCGATCTTCACGTCCTTCACGAACCCGAGGGTCACGATGTCCTTGTGCAGGTCGGGGTCCTGGACGGTGCGGAGGACGTCCAGCACCTGCGCCTCGGAGACGGTCACGCTGCCCTCGTTTCTGGAGAAGAGTCCCATCACACGCCTCGCGCGGCGAGGGCGGCGTCGACCGCTTTTTGCAGCTTCTCGAATTTCTGCGGCGCGGCGCCGATGAGCTTCAGCCGGATCATGCCCTGGGCGTCGATGACGAACGTCGTGGGGAACCCGCTGTTGGCGCCGAACGCGTCGAGCAGCTCGTCGGAGCCGAGGAGTTGCCGGTACGGAATCCGGTGCTCGCGCACGAAATCCGAGACCTCCTGCGGCTCGCCGGACGCGAACACGATGCCCACCACCTCGACGCCGCGGGGTTGGTTCTTGCGCGCGAACTCCGCGTAGTCGGGCATCTCCGCGATGCAGGGCCCGCACCACGTCGCCCACATGTCGAGGACGACCACCTTGCCCTTGAGCGACGCCAGCGTGACCCGGCCGCCCTCCACCGCGGGGAGGTCGAAGGGGGGCGCGGGACGCGCATCGTTGGCCTGCGGCGGCCGGCCGCACGCGACCACGAAGAGAGCGAGGGACGTCAGGGCGAGCGAGCGCATGTGCATGAGCCCTTCATTCTAGCGCGGGAAAGCCGGAACGGCCGTTCACGGCCTCCCGAGCGGCTCCCCTACAATTGCGCGATGCGCTCTGCCACCGCCGTTCCCATGGTCGATCTCGGGGCTCAGTACCGCCGCATCAAGCCCGAGGTCGACGCCGCCATCGCGCGCGTCGTCGAGGGCGGCCATTTCATCAAGGGCGAGGACTGCCGCCTGTTCGAGGCCGAGTTCGCGGCCTGGTGCGGGGCCGCCCACGCGGTCGGGGTGGCCAACGGCACCGACGCCCTCACCCTGGCCCTGAAGGCCTACGGGGTCGGCGCCGAGGACGAGGTGGTCACCGTCTCCAACACCTTCATCGCCACCGGCGAGGCGATCCTGCTGAACAGCGCGCGGCCGGTGTTCATCGACGTCGATGCGAAGACCTTCACCATGGACGCCGCGCAGCTCGAGGCCGCGATCACCCCCCAGACCAAGGTGATCCTGCCCGTGCACCTCTACGGGCATCCGGCGGACATGACCGAGATCAACGCCATCGCGGCCCGACGCGGTATCCCCGTGCTCGAGGACGCGGCGCAGGCGCACGGTGCTTCGATCGGCGGCCGCCGCGCGGGGACGCTCGGCCACGCGGCGTGCTTCAGCTTCTATCCCGGCAAGAACCTCGGCGCGTACGGCGACGCGGGGATGGTGGTCTCGAACGACCGCGAGTACGCGGCACGAGTGCGACAGCTCGCGAACCACGGCGCGGGGACGAACAAGTACGACAACGTGGTGGCGGGCACCAACAGCCGGCTCGACACGCTGCAGGCGGCGGTCCTCCGCGTGAAGCTGCGGTCGCTCGACCAGTGGAACGGCGAGCGGCGCGAGCGCGTGCAGGCCTACGCCCGCGCCCTGGCCGGCGCACCGGGAGTGACGCTTCCCATGGAGGCCGCGGGAGTGACGTCGGCGTGGCACCTCTACACGATCCGCGTCGCCAATCGCGACGCGCTGCAGAAGCACCTCGCCGGGCAGGGCATCGCCACCGCCGTCCACTATCCGCGGCCCATCCACCTCCAGCCCGCGATGGCGCTGGCCGGCGGGCGGGAGGGCGACCTGCCGGTGTCGGAATCGCTCAGCCGTGAAGTGCTGTGCCTGCCCCTCTACCCCGAGCTTCCCCTCGATGTCGTCGAGGACATCGCGGGAGAGGTGCGCCGCTTCGCTTCAGGCGCGCGGTAGGCGCGGCGCGAAGGCCTTCCGCCACTCCGCGATCGCGCCTTCGAGGCCGTACTCGCGCCGGAACTGATCGCGCAGGGCCAGGCAGCCGTCGCTCAGGGTGCGGTACAGCGTGGCGTCGTCGAGGAGGCGTCCGATCGCTTCCGCGAAGCCTTGCGCAGTGGGCGGCGAGACGATCCACGCGTTCTGGCCGTGCTTCGCGATCGTCGTCACGTCGCCGGTGTCGGGGAGCACGACGGGCACGCCGCAGCCCATGGCCTCGATCATCGCCTGCGGCAGGCCCTCCATCTCCGACGTCATCACGAAGACGCGGGCCCGGCGAAGCCATTGCGGGACCTCCTCGAACGGACGCGCGCCGACGAACTCGACGTGGGCGTCGAGACACAGAGCGGCCGAGCGCGCCTTCAGTTCGTCGCGCAGCACGCCGTCGCCCACGAGCACGACGCGGAGGCCGGGGCGCGATTCGACGAGACGGGCCGCCGCCGCCAGGAGCCGGTCGAGCCGCTTCACCGCGACGAGGTTGCCGACGTAGAGGATGTCGATGTCCTTGACCACCGACGCGTCGGGGCCATAGGAGTCGGCGTCGTACAGGTTCGGCGGGTTGAAGATGCGATCGGCGGGGATGCCGTGCTGCTCGAGCAGCCGCGCCGAGTGCGCGCCGCGAACCCCGACCGCGTATGCCGCCTTCAGCGCTCCCGAGTACGGCCAGCGCGCGAGGCCGAGCTTCACGTCCTCCTCGCTCAGCGTGACGGGAATCGTGGGAATGCCGAAGAGCCGGCGCCCGATCTCGGCGTAGATGGCGTGCGGCAGCAGGTAGAAGGAAACGAGGAAGGCTCCGGCGCGACCCGTGGCACAGAGCCATGACACCGTCGCCAGGCGCCACAGCTCCGCGATCGGCGCGATGTCGCGCAGCACCGGCGGCGGGCAGTAGTTGCGGACGCGAGGAAGGTGGAGCGGCGTGCGGCGGACGAGCGCGATCTCGCGCACCTCCGGCATGGCGAGGAGGGGCAGCAGCTTGGCCCGCATCTTGTGGTCCTTGAGCCGGCCGACGACGGTGATGCGAAAGGGCTCGGGCACGCGCGGGATTCTATACTTCAGCCATCCCGTGCGAGTCCTGATCGACGTCAGCCATCCCGCGCTCGCGCACGTGTTCGGCCACGTCGTGCCCGCGCTCCACGCGCGAGGGCACGAGACGCTGGTGGTGGCGCGCGACAAGGACGTCACCCTCGCGATCCTCGACGCGTACGGCATCGCACACCAGGTCCTGGCGCCGGCGGGGCGCACGCAGCGCGGCCGCCTCCGCGAGCTCCTGGTCCGCGAGGCGCGGCTCATCGCCCTCGGCCGTCGCTTCCGGCCCGACCTCATCACGGGCACCAGCGTGCACGCCGCGCGCGCGGCCGCGATCCTGCGCTGCCGCTCGGCAGTGCTCAACGACGACGATGCAGGCGCGGTGCCATTTTTCCGCTGGCTGGCCTACCCGCTGGCCTCCGCGATCGTCACCCCGACGGCACTCGCGCACGAGCGCTGGGGACGTCGGCATCTCCTGTATCCCTCGTATCACGCCCTTTTCTATCTGCACCCGAACCGCTTCCGCCCCGATCCGGGCATCCGTGACGAGCTGGGCATCGGCGACGAGCCCTTCGCGATCGTCCGCCTGAGCGCGCTCGAAGCCCACCACGACCGCGGCGTCTCGGGGGTGAGCCCGGCGTTCCTGCGCGCGGCCGTCGACGGGCTGGGCCGCCGCGTCCGCATCTTCATCTCCAGCGAAAAGCCGCTGGCCGCCGAGTTCGAGCCGCTGCGCCTCGCGCTACGTCCCCAGCGCATCCATCACGCGCTCGCCGCGGCGGCGTTCTACCTCGGGGACAGCCAGACGATGACCGCGGAGGCAGCCGTGCTCGGCACGCCCGCGTTCCGCGTCAACGATTTCGTCGGGCGGATCTCGTACCTGCGCGAGCTCGAGGCGTACGGCCTCGCGTTCGGCTTTCGACCCGCCGAGGAATCGGGAGCGCTCGCCGCCCTCGATCACGTGCTCGCGATGCCGGATCGCGCGGCCGTGTTCGCGGACCGCCGGAGGAAGATGCTGGCGGAGAAGATCGATCCCGTCCCCTGGTTCGTCGAACGGATGGAGACGCTGGTTGCGCCTACCGCCTGAGCTCCGGTGCTTCGCGCATCGCGGGGCGCTGACCGGGAACGCAGGACCATCGCCGGGACGCTTACTCGTTCCGGAACGAGTAAGGTTTTCACCGGGAATGCCGTTGGAGCCCGCGCCGCGCGGGATGGGCGCGCGTCACTCGATGAGAAAGGTCACTGGAGCCTGAGCGACCACGGCCACGGGCACGAGCTGGACCATCAGGATTCATGACGACACAGCCATACCGCGAAGCAGATCGAAATCGCGGCGGCGGATCGCGCCAACCGCGACGCCGACGGCGACGTAGGTGATGGCGAGCCCGATCGCGGCGGCGATCGTGACCAGGATGCTCGTCCCCGGCGGGAGCGGCACGCGCGCGCAGGCGAGGGCGGCGGCCAGCGACAGCGCCAGGGCCGGGACCGCCGGCCCGATGCCCAGCGCCGGCACCGAAGCCCGCGCCACGAGCGCCATCAGCGCGACGCCCGTCGCATACGAGGCCACGGAGGCCACCGCCGCTCCCGCCATCCCGTGGCGCGGGATGAGCATGGCGCCGAGGACGATGTTCAGGACTGCCGCCGCGCTGTGGCTCGCCACCACGCCGCGCACACGGCGCGTCACCGCCATCGGCACCCACTGCAGCAGCTGGCCGAGCGTGAACAGCGAGTAGCCGAGGACCATATAGGGCAAGAGCCGGCCTGCCTCTTCGTAGGCCGGTCCGGCCAGCGCGCGCACCGCCGGAGCTCCGCACAGGAATGCGCCCGCCACGCACAGGCCGAGGGCGAGGATCAGGAAGCGGATCGACTCCTGGATGAATGACAGGAGCCGCGCGGGCGGCCCGTGGAGCAGCTTCACCGCGACGGGCAGGAACACCAGGTTCACGGTGGCGGCGAGCGCGAGCACGGCGGAGGCCACGGTATAGCCGATGGAGTACACGCCGACCGCGGCCGCGCCTTGATAGTGGGCGAGGAAGAAGCGATCGACGCTCTGCACCAGCGTGTAGGCGGTGGTGATGGCCAGCATCGGGAGCCCGATGGCGAGCGCGCGGCGGAGGAACGCAGCATCGCGTCCGCCGGCGCTTCCCACGAGCGCCCGCGAGCGACGCACGGCGACGAGGGCCCCGACCGTCATCACGATCCCGGTCGCCCACAGCAGCCCCCCCGGCCCGCGGCCGAGGGCGACGAGGGCGAGGCCGAGCGCGGCGCTTCCGTACTCGATCGACAAGGAGAGGACGGCGAGGAAACGCGTCTGGCGGCGGAGCTGCGGGACGATCTGCCCGACCTCGCGCAGGGCGAGGCCGATGGCGAAAAGGGTGACCGCCCCGGCGTAGGGACGGACGTCGGCCAGCGCGGCGGAGCCGCTCGCGCGGAGGGCCCAGGGAATTGCCGCCACCGAGAGCAGCATCACGCACGTGACGAGGCCGAGGGCTGTCGCGTACCCGCGCGCCTCGCTCTCGCGATTGCGCTGGTGGGGCAGCTCGACGAGCAGGCCCGTCGAGAGGCCGAGGTGGAGGAGCGGCGAGATCAGGGTCGCGATTGCCGCCGCGAGGTTGACGACGCCGATCTCACCCGGGTGCAGCAGCCACGCGTAGAGCGGAACGAGGACGATCCCGCGCGCCTTGACCAGCACGTACATGGCGAGGCTGCCCGCGGTGCTCGCCGCGACCGAGGCCACGGTGAGCGTCTCGGCGGCGGTGGGCGCGTCGCCTGGCCTCGTGCCGTCGTCGTTCACGGGGCACGTGATAGCATCGCCGGCCCTCGATGTCGACGCTGCGCGATCCCGCCGAGCACGGCCCGATGCTCGCCGCCGGCGTGGGAAGCGCCGTTCTTTCCCTCGTCGCCGTCCTTCCCCGTCCGCTCGTCAACAACGATGGCGTGCTCTATCTCGTGGCCGCCGAGGCCTATGCCCGCGACGGCTTCGGCGCCGCGCGCGCCATCCATGGCTGGCCCTTCCATTCGATCCTGATCGCCGGCGTCGCGGCGGTCCTTCCCATCTCGACGGAGAGCGCCGCACGCGTCACCGGCGCGCTCCTGACCGCCGTTGCCTGCGCGGCGTTCGTTGCGTGCGCGCGCGCGCTGGGCGGCGACCGCCGCGTGCAGTGGCTCGCCACCTTGGTCGTCCTCGCCCATCCCTGGGTGAATGCGAGCCGCGCGCTCGTGGTGCGCGACGTCGGGGTCTGGGCCTTCGGCCTGCTCGCCCTCGCGGTGGCGCTCCAGCTCGATCGGCCCGGCCGCG
>JANMPI010000135.1:0-2262 GCA_031369785.1 Acidobacteriota bacterium | reverse complement strand
CCTGGACGCCGTCGACTCCGGCGAGGCGGAGGCCATCGTGCTCGCGGAGGGAAACCGCCCCGACGTGCTCCTGATCATCGACGACAGGGATGGCCGTCGCGAGGCCGCTCGCCGCGGGATCGCGACGACGGGAACGCTGGGCGTGCTGAACGACGCCGCCGGCCGAGACTTGATCGACCTGGGGGATGCCCTGAATCTCCTCGAGCAAACGACGTTCCGGGCGTCGCCCGCGCTGCTGGGTCAGCTACTCGAGAGTGACCGGCGGAGGCGAAAGAAACCGTTTGGTCCGTGACGCTCCAAGGGTCGGGCTGATCGCCCTTTTGCCGACAGGAGTCTGCGGCAGGCCGCGTGTGTGATACGTACGTCTTATAGGGATTTTTATACGGTGTAGCGTTTCTGGCGTTTCTTGTTTTCCAGTAACTTACGTGGGCTCAATACCGCTCGATAATTCGACTCCCGCCGCCTCCACCAACCTCGACGATCGCGCGATGGCCCTCCGTGCGCTGGTCAACGAGGACCTCTAGACCGTGGCCAACCCCGACCTGTCTTTTGCGGACCTCGCCGTGGCGGCTGGTGAGCTGGCCTGGGATGCGGTGCTCGCGAGCTTCGACGAGGGCTGACGCTCCCGCCCCGCCCGGACATTGACCGCCGGCTTTCAGGCGAGCTCCACCTTCAGCGCATCGAGCAGCTTGTCCGCATCGCGCCCCGAATTGAACAGGTGAGTCGAGATCCGGTTCCCGTTCAGCCACTGCTTCGGCACTACCTTGACCACGACGCCGTGCTTTTCCAGGAGGCGCGCATAGAGTGCCGTGCTGTCGATGCCGTCGGGCAGCTCGTACGTGAGGAGCGGCGAGGCCAAGGGTCCCGGAGGAGGGCTGACGACGCGGAGCCTCGGCACGGCTCCCAGGGACTCCTGGAGCCTGTTGCGCAGTCGAAGGTTGTGAGACTCGACCTTCGCCATGCCGATGGCCGAGATGTAGTCGATGGCCGCGCCGAGCCCGATCACGCCGGGCATGTTGCAGACGCCGGATGAGTCGGAGTACGCCGCGCGTCCGGCCTGCAGCGCGATCGGATCGATCCTCGTGCCCAGCTCCTCGCTCAGATAGAGGAGGCCCGTCCCCTTCGGTCCGAGAAGCCACTTGTGGCCGCTGGTCGCGTAGACGTGGCACCCGAGTGCCTTGACGTCGACGGCGATGCCGCCTGCCGCCTGCGCCCCGTCGACGACCGCGATCGCCCCCTGCGAGCGCGCCAGGGCCGACAGCTCGGCGACCGGCATCCGCAGCCCCGTGGAGGTGAGGATGTGGGAGAACGAGAGGACGCGTGTACGGCGCGTCAGGGCCCTGGAAAATCGGTCGAGAATCGCCTGCGCGTCGTTCTCGCCGGCGGGAATTCCGACGACGTCCAGGATCACATCGTGCCGGCGCGCGACGTAGTCCCAGCAGACGCGTCCACCCGGATGCTCCTGGTCGGTCGTCAGCACGTGATCACCGGCAGTGAGCCCGATGCCCTGCGCCACCCAGTTCATCGCTTCAGTGGTGCAGCGGGTGAGGACGAGCTCCTCCTTCTTGCCGCCGAGAAAGGCCGCGGCCTTGCCCCGGACGTCCTCCATCGCGAGTTCCTGGGCGCCGTAGCCGTAGAAGACGGGGTTCCGCTCCAGCTCCTTCCACGCAGCGATGGTTCGCTCAATGACGGGGCGCGGTGTCGGGCCGAGCGAGCCGGTCTGCAGGTAGGTGAGACCGGGAGAGAACAGGTAGTCGTCGGCCGGGGCCAGTCCGGCCAGCATGTCCCGGGGATCGGGACGGGGCGGGGCCTTGCTCGTGCGGTTCGCCGAGTCACCGCCGGTCGGGAGGACTCCGATGGCGGAGAGCGCGCCGGCCGATGCCAGGAAGGCGCGGCGGGAGCGCGATTCGGCGTCCTTCATGTGCCGATCTTGCCACAGGCGACGCCCGGGCCCTTCGACTTCGATCCGCGGAGATGCGCTGATAGGGCGGCCTCTTAGTGGCCCGCTACCTCGAACGGCTGTTCAGTTGCGGTTCGAATCCTTTGCGAACGGGTCCACCATCGCAAGGAATTGGCTCATCGCCCCTCGACCGTGAAATCGTCGAACTCGATGACCGAGTCCGCCTTCGTCCAGAGCCCAACCTTGCCGGCGTCCTTGAACGTCTCGTCCTTCGCCTCCAGTACTTTGTTGCCGTCGTACCAGACGGTGAAGTGGTCGCCGGTGGCCTCCAGCTTGAGGGTGTGCCACGTGTTCTTGGCGAC
>JANMPI010000122.1:0-4636 GCA_031369785.1 Acidobacteriota bacterium | reverse complement strand
TCCTTGATCCCGTACGACGCGGCGCGTGCGCGCGAGTGGGTGAGCGCGGCCTGCGCGGACTCCTTCATGACCTCGCCGAGCGACCCGGTGAGGGTGAGGCGTCCCTTGCCGGACATGGCGCGGGCCTCGATGAACATGATGTCGCCGCCGGCCGTCGTCCAGGCCAGGCCGGTGGCGATGCCGACCTCGTCCTCCTTGAGGATCTCCTCGGGGAGGATCTTCGGCGCGCCCAGGAAGCGCGGCAGGTTGCCGGGCGTGACCTTCGTCGTCGTGGCCTGGCCCTCCGCCACCTTGCGCGCCACCTTGCGCGAGATGGAGGCGATCTCGCGCTCCACGTTCCGGAGCCCCGCCTCGCGGGTGTAGCTGTTGATGATCGCGCGCAGCGCCTTGTCGGTGAGGAGCAGGTTCTCGGGGGTGATGCCGTGCTCCTCGAGCTGCTTGGGGACGATGTGGCGCTTGGCGATCTCGACCTTCTCCTCCTCGGTGTAGCCGGAGAGGCGGATCACTTCCATGCGGTCGAGGAAGGCGGCCTGGATGGTGTCGGTCAGGTTCCCGGTGCAGATGAACATCACGTTGGAGAGGTCGAAGGGCACGCCGAGGTAATGGTCGCGGAAGGAGTTGTTCTGCTCCGGGTCCAGCACCTCGAGGAGCGCCGAGCTGGGGTCGCCGCGGTAGTCGGCGCCGATCTTGTCCACCTCGTCCATCATGAAGACGGGATTGTTCGTCCCCGCCTGGTGGATGCCCTGGATGATGCGGCCCGGCATCGATCCCACGTAGGTGCGGCGGTGGCCGCGGATCTCCGCCTCGTCCTTGACGCCGCCGAGCGACAGGCGGACGAACTTGCGGCCGAGCGCGCGCGCGATGGACTTGCCGAGCGACGTCTTGCCCACGCCGGGCGGCCCCACGAAGCAGAGCAGCGGCCCTTTCATCTTGTCCTTCAGCTTGCGCACCGCCAGGTACTCGACGATGCGCTCCTTGACCTTCTCCAGCCCGTAGTGGTCTTCGTCGAGGATCCGCTGCGCCTCCTGAAGGTCGAGGTTGTCCTTGCTTTGCTTGCCCCAGGGCAGGCCGACCATCCAGTCGAGCCAGTTGCGCAAGGTCGCGGTCTCCGCGGAGTCGGGGTGCATGCGCTCCAGCTTCTTCAGCTGGCGCTCGACCTCTTCGATCACCGGCTTCGACATCTTTGCCTTGTGCGCCTTTTCCTTGAGCGACGCGATCTCTTCCGCGAGCTCGTTGCCTTCGCCGAGCTCGCTCTGGATCGCCTTCAGCTGCTGGCGCAGGAAGAACTCGCGCTGGCTGCGGTCCATCTCCCCTTTGGCCTGGGACGAGATCTCCTGCTGCATGGCCAGGACCTCGAGCTCCTTGGCCATCAGCTCGTGGACGCGGCGCAGCCGCTCGATGGGATCGGTCGCCTCCAGGATCTCCTGCGCGCCTTCGACCTTCAGGTCGAGGTTGCTCGCGGTCAGGTCGGCGAGGCGGCCCGGCTCCTCCATGTTGGTGGCGATGACGATCACCTCGGGTGAGATGGGCTTGCCGAGGTTGGCCGACTTCTCGAGCGCGGCCTTGACGTTGCGCATCAGGGCCTCGATCTCGAGGTTCTTCGCCGTCGCCTCCGGCTCCGTGACCGGCTCGATGCGCGCGTGGAGGTGCGGGTGGCCTTCCTCGAAGGACACGATGCGCGCGCGGCCGATGCCCTGCACCAGCACGCGGATCCGCCCGTCGGGCAGCTTCAGCATGCGCATGATGAGCGCGACGGTGCCGACGGAAAAGATGTCGTCGCCGCCCGGGTCTTCGTCGTCCTGCCGCTTCTGCGCGGCGAGGAGGATCATCCGGTTGTCGGAGAGGGCCTGGTCGACGGCCTTGATCGAGCGATCGCGGCTCACGTACAGCGGCACGATCATGAACGGGAAGATGACGATGTCCCGCAGGGGAAGGACGGGAAGCACCTCGGGGATCTTGACCGGCTCGTCGTCGTTGCGCAGCTCGTCGGTCATGAAGTTTCCTCGCGCTGGACCGGGATGATGATCTCCCGGCCCCGCCGGTCCTTGACCCTGGGGATCGTGACGGTCAGCACTCCGCCCGCGAGGTGCGACTCGGCGAGCTGGATGTCGACCGCGACGTCGATGTGGATGATCCGCGTGAAGCGTCCCTGCGGGCGCTCCATGCAATGAAAGCTGGCGGCGGACGCCGGCGGGCGGCGCTCGCGGCGCTCGCCGGTGAGCACGAGATGACGGTCGCGAAACGAGACGCGAAGAGAATCGGCCGCGATGCCGGGGACCTCCGCCGCGACGACGAGGCGGCCCCGGCACTCGTAGACGTCGACGCCCGGGATCCACTCCCCGTCGCCCGACGACGACCGGTCGAAGTCGGCCAGCCGCTCGAGCAGCAGGTTGACCTCGCGCTGCAGCACCGCGAGGTCGAGGTGGGTCGTGCGCGCCGGCCTGCGAATCACGGCCAAGGCTAGATTCTACTTGCCGCCGTCCCCGGGAGCGAGGGCGGCCCCGGCCCGGAGGCGCTTCTCCCTCTTGTGGCGGATGAACTCGTATACCCCGGGAAGGATCGAGATGAAGATGATGGCGAGGACCACGACGGAGAAGTTGTTCTTGACGAACGGGAGGTTGCCGAAGAAGTAGCCGCCGAACAAACAGATCGCCACCCAGGCGATCCCGCCCACCACGTTGTACAGGATGAAGCGGCCGTAGTGCATGGTGCCGATGCCGGCCACGAAGGGGGCGAACGTCCGGACGATAGGCACGAAGCGCGCCATGATGATCGCCTTGCCGCCGTACTTCTCGTAGAACTCCTGGGTGCGCACCAGGTGCTTCGGGTTCAGGAATTTGATCCGGCCCTGGAACGCCTTCGGCCCCACCGCGTGCCCGATCCAGTAGTTGATCGTGTCGCCGGCGATCGCCGCCGCGGCCAGGAGGAGGAACAGGAACCCGATGCGGAGCGGCGACTCCGGCAGGGCGGCCAGCGCCCCCGCCGCGAACAGCAGCGAATCGCCGGGCAGGAACGGGGTCACCACGAGCCCGGTTTCGCAGAAGATGACCAGGGCCAGGATCGCGTACGTCCACGTGCCGTACTGCTGGATGAGGTCCCCGAGGTGCGTGTCGAGGTGGAGGACGAAATCGATCGCGTGGCGGATGAAATCCATGGGTGTACTCAGCTAATCCTAGTCCCGCTTGATCACGATCAGCGTGCGGTCGTCCGACGCCTTGCGGCCGTTGGCGAACTTGTCCACCGAGACCAGGATCGCGTCGTGGAGGGCCTGCGCGCTGCGGTGCACGTTCAGGGTCGCGACCTGGAGCAGCCGTTCGTCGCCAAACTCCTCGTCCCCGGGGCTCCACATCTCGGAGACGCCGTCGGAGAAGACGAGCAGCGCTTCGCCGGACTCGATCACCGCTTCGCCCTCCTGGTACGGGATGGGATCGAACATCCCGAGCACCATGCCGCCGCAGGTGAGCGTCTCCGGCTTGGCGTTGGGCCGGACGAGCATCGGCGGATTGTGCCCCGCGTTCACGTAGCGGATGCGGCCGCTCTCCGGATCGAGGCGGCCCACGAAGAACGTGATGTATTTCCCCGGGGTGACGTTCTGGAAGACCGTGCTGTTGATCTTGATGACCGCTTCCTCGACCGACCCGTCCGCCCAGTGCCCCCGCACCGCGGCGCGAAGCACGGTCATGAGCAACGCGGCGCCGGTCCCCTTTCCGGAGACGTCGCCGAGCGCGAAGAGGAGCCGGCGGTCGTGGACCGCGAAGTCGTAGTAGTCGCCGCCCACCGAGCGTGACGGCGTGTTGGAGCCCACGATCCCGTAGCCCGTGACCACGGGCGCCTTGTTCGGGAGCAGCCCGCGCTGGATCTCCGCGGCCACCCGCATGTCGTCTTCCATGCGGCGCTTCTCCAGGCTCTCCTCGAGGAGGCGCACGTTCTCGATCTTCGCCGCGGCCAGGTTGGCGAGCGCGGTCACGACGCGAAGGTCTTCCTCCGTGAACGGGCGCGAGCGCATCAGGGTGTCGAGGTAGACGAGGCCGATGACCGAGTCCTGCCCGCCGTCCGTCGAGGTGAACAGCAGGGGCGCGCACACCGCGGAGCGGATGCCGGTGGAGAGGATGCTGTCCTGCGTGCTGAACGCCGCGTCCTCCATCAGGTTCGGCATCAACAGCGACTTCTGGTCGTCCACCACCTTGCGCGCGATGGAGCGGCTGACCCGCGCCGGCGGCGACTGCCCCTTGCGGGCGCGCGAGGCCTTGATGACGGGCTCCCGGCCCTCGCCTTCGAGGAGGAGGATGGCCGCGCGCTCCGCGGGCACGGCCTCGAAGAGGAGGTTCAGGATGGTCTCGAACAGCGTGGCCAGCGGCTGGTGCTGGACGAGCTGCCGCATCGCCTCCTGCAGCACGCCGAGCACGCGGCTCTGGCGGGCCAGCTCCTCGGGGTCGAGCGAGGGCCGGGTGCGGATGTCGGACAGCTCGCGGGCGGAAAAGATCCGCGTGCCTTCCGGCGCTGCCTCGCCGTCCTCCGCGCTGTCGTCGGAGAAGGTGAGGATGTGCTCGCCGAGGGTGATCACGTCCCCGTCGCGCAGGCGCTGGGTGCTCGCGATCTGGTCGCCGTTCAGGAGGGTGCCGTTCTTGCTGCCGAG